>DATMLO010000211.1:0-19523 GCA_035570495.1 Allostellaceae bacterium
TTCCAGACCCAGGTCGCGCTGTTGACCGGGATGGAGGTCGCCAACGCTTCGCTCTATGACGGCGCGACGGCCTGCGCCGAGGCGGTCGCGATGGCGCACCGCATCACAAGGCGCGGCAAGACGATGCTGTCCGGCGGGCTGCATCCGCATTACCGCGAGGTGTGCGAGACTTACGCGCAATTCTCTGGCGTGGAGGTTGTGGCGCTCGACCCGGCGCCGGGCGCGGTCGAAAATATAGATATCGATAGCGATACAGCGTGTGTCGTCGTCCAGAATCCCGATTTCTTCGGCGAACTGCGCGATTTGAGCGCGCTGGCGGCGCGCTGTCATCAACAGGGGACGCTGCTTGTCGTCGCGGTGACGGAGATCGTCTCTCTGGGCGCGGTCAAGCCGCCGGGCGCGATGGGAGCCGACATTGTCGCCGCCGAGGGGCAGGGGATCGGCAACGCGCTCAATTTCGGCGGCCCCTACGTCGGGCTTTTTGCCGCGCGCGAGCAGCATGTGCGGCAGATGCCGGGACGGCTGGCCGGCCAGACCGTCGACGCCGACGGCAAGCGCGGCTGGGTTCTGACCCTGTCGACCCGCGAACAGCATATCCGCCGCGAGAAGGCCACAAGCAATATCTGTACGAATTCGGGGCTGTGCGCGCTCGCCTTCACGATCCACCTGGCGCTGCTCGGCGAAGCCGGCTTTGCGCGATTGGCGCGGCTCAACCACGCTGCGGCGTGCAATCTCGCGGATCGGCTCGCCGCAGTGCCGGGAGTGCGGCTCGTCAACGACAGCTTTTTCAACGAATTCGCGCTGCGTCTGCCGATCCCGGCTGCCGATGTCGTAGCAGCGCTCGCCGCGAAAGGCGTGCTCGGCGGCGTCGCGGCCAGCCGCTTTTATCCTGAGCGCGACGATCTGGCTGATCTGCTGCTGGTCACCGCGACCGAGACGACGGCTGATGAAGATATCGATATTTATGCAAAGACGCTAGCGGAGGTGCTTCGATGACCGGCTGGAGCCAGGCGCTTGGCGCGCACCCAGCCGCGGCGGGCGACGCGCCGACTCTCAGCGGCAATCGCGGCCTGCAACTCGAAGAGCCACTGATTTTCGAGCAGGATTCGCCAGGCCATAGTGGTGTCGATCTGCCGCCGCCGCCGGCGCATAAGAGCCGGCTCGACGGGCTCGAACGCCACGAGGTGATCGGTCTTCCGGGGCTCAGCGAGCCGCAGGTCGTTCGCCACTTCACGCGGCTGTCGCAAAAGAATTACGCGATCGACAGCGGGCTCTATCCGCTCGGCTCGTGCACGATGAAGCACAACCCGCGGCTCAACGAGAAAATGGCGCGGCTGCCCGGTTTCGCCGATATCCATCCGCTGCAGCCAATATCGACGATCCAGGGCGCGCTCGAGCTGATCGATACGCTGACGCATTGGCTTAAGACCCTCACCGGGATGCCGGCGGTCGCGCTGTCGCCAGCGGCGGGCGCGCATGGCGAACTCTGCGGCATGATGACGATCCGTGCCGCGCTGACCGCGCAAGGCGATGCTCGCCAGCGCATCTTGGTGCCGGAATCGGCGCACGGCACCAACCCGGCGACCGCCGCCGCGTGCGGATACGCGATCGATGCGATCCCCAACAATGCGCGCGGCCGGGTCGATCTCGCCGCACTGAAAGCAAAGCTTGGGTCCGATGTCGCCGCGCTGATGCTGACCAACCCCAACACCTGCGGCCTGTTCGAGGACGAGGTCCTCGAGATCGCCGCGGCCGTGCACGCGGCCGGCGCGTTCTTTTATTGCGACGGCGCCAATTTCAACGCGATCGTCGGCCGGGTGCGACCGGCCGATCTCGGCATCGACGCGCTGCATCTCAATCTGCACAAGACGTTCTCGACCCCGCATGGCGGCGGCGGACCGGGGAGCGGGCCAGTGGCTTTGGCGTTAGCGCTCGCGCCGCACGCGCCGCTGCCGTGGATTGTCCATGGCGATAATGACTTGGCGCTGGTCGAGCACGCGGAGGGGGCGGCGGAGGACACGATCGGCCGCCTCAAGGGCTTTCACGGCCAGATGGGGATGTTTGTCCGTGCGCTCAGCTACATGATGAGCCATGGCGCCGATGGGTTACGTCAAGTCGCCGAGGATGCGGTGCTCAACGCCAATTATCTACGCGTGCGTCTATCCGATGCGCTGAGCCAGTCCTATCCCGGCACCTGCATGCACGAGGTGCTGTTCGACGACCGGTTCCTCAAGGATACCGGCATTACAACGCTCGATTTCGCCAAGGCACTGATCGACGAGGGTTTTCATCCGATGACGATGTATTTCCCGCTGGTCGTGCACGGCGCGCTGCTGATCGAACCGACCGAGACCGAGAGCAAGGCCTCGCTCGACCAGTTCGCCGACACGATCAACGGGCTCGCCGCGCGCGCCAAGAGCGGCGATGTCGCGAGTTTTCATGCCGCGCCGCGCTTTACACCGCGCCGCCGGCTCGACGAGACCGGCGCGGCGCGCAAGCCGTTGCTGCGCTGGCGTCCGGAAGAGCCGCAGAAGGAAGCAGCTGAATAACAATAAAATTACGCTATATATGTTGTATTGACAGAATAAGATCGCGAAACTAGATAGCCGCGGCAATGACGTGTGCCGGCCGGCTCGACTTGTGCCGGTCATCATTGGACGCCATGTTACCGGGCGTGCTTGCGACGCAGGCAAGGCCCATGAGACGGAGGACATCATGTCGCTGCGCATCAACGACGAAGCCCCGAATTTCACGATCGACACCACCCAGGGCCGGATCAATTTCCATGACTGGATTGGCGATGGCTGGGCGATCCTGTTCTCGCACCCGAAGGACTTCACCCCGGTCTGCACGACCGAGCTCGGCTACATGGCCGGGCTGAAGCCCGAGTTCGATAAGCGCGGCTGCAAGATCATCGGCCTTAGCGTCGATCCCGTCAGCGACCACACCCGCTGGCAGAAAGACATCGAGGAGACGCAGGGCCACGCGGTCACCTACCCGCTTATCGGCGATAGCGAGCTGACCGTTGCCAAGCTGTACGACATGCTTCCGGCAGAGGCGGGTGATACGTCGCAGGGCCGTACTGCCGCGACCAACGCCACCGTGCGCTCGGTTTTCGTGATCGGCCCCGACAAGAAGATCAAGACGATGCTGATCTACCCGATGTCGACCGGTCGCAATTTCGACGAGGTGCTGCGCATCCTCGACTCGGCGCAGCTGACCGCGCGGCATACGGTGGCGACACCGGTCAACTGGAAGCCCGGTGATGACGTCATTGTCGCGCCGGCGGTGTCGAGCGACGATGCGAAGGCGAAGTACCCGTCAGGCTTCCGCGAGGTGAAGCCGTATTTGCGCTACGTCCATCAGCCGAAATAATCGCCTCTCTGGGCGCGAGATCCCCGGCTCAAGCCCGGGGATGACCGCCTGCGGCGGTCACTTTGGCATCAAGTAGGATGGCGTCGTCGTCATCGGCGGCGTGTTCGGCAATACACCGCGGCGGCCGGGTTCGTTGACGGCGCCGGGCACCGTATTTGCCCCACCCGGCAGCGGCGGCAGCGCGGCGAGATGCGGCGTATCGCTTGGCGGGATGCCGGCGGTCTTGGAAATCGCCGCGATCTGAGCGTCGGTCAACTTGATGCCGTAGAAATGATCGTAAAAATCGGCCATCAGGCTCTGCAGATCGTCCTGCGAGTCGCCGGGATAGAAAACCTGGGAGAGCCAATAAAGGCCGATAAGCCGGTTCAGTCCCGCCGGATCGTCGATCCAGCCGAACGGCTGGGACGGCTCGAGCACCAGCTTGTTCTTGCGCACCGCGGTGAGGTTGGCCCATGCGGGATTGCGCCGCGCCGCCACGTAGAAGCTGCGATCCTGGACAATGATGATGTCTGGGTTCCAGTCATGCAGCTGCTGTACGGTCACGGCGGCCTGGCCGGGGGGAAGCGCGGTGGCGACGTTGATCGCGCCGGCCGCGTCGATCGACGCCGCGGCGCCGGAGCCAGGAAGCGCGGTCTCGAGCCCGCTCGGGCCGCGCGCGTAGTAAACTCGCGGACGTTGGTCCGTCGGCTGGATCAGCAAGCGTCCGCGCAACGCGTTGATCGCGTGCTCGGCCGAGCCGGCGAGGTCGTCGCCGCGATTAGTGACGCCCAACACTCGTCCAATCGTACGCAGGGTCGAGGGCGTGCGGTCAAAGCTGTTGTCGACCAGTAAATAGGGCACGCCGGTCGCTTGGCTCATCTGGTTGGCAAAAGCGGCACGCTCGGGCGTCACCGGTCCGCTATCGATGATCAGATCGGGACGAAGCTGTGTGACGGTCGCGGCGCTCAGCTGACCGGTGACCGGCAACCGGGCGTAGCGCGGCGGCATTCCGCTCGGCGGCAAATGCTGCGGCCAGCCGGCGAGCTTGCCTGGCGCCAACACATAGACCAGCACCGCCGCGGCCGGGTCGGCTGCCATCACGCGACTGACGCGCTCGGGCAGCACCACGATCCGGCCCGCCGAATCGGTGAACTCGCCGGCAGCCGCGGGCAGCACCCCGATGACGAGCGAAATAAACGCCGCGGCAATCGCGGCACGCAAACGAAGCGACATCGGTACCCTCAACGCGAACCAGAGGTGGCAGCGACTATAGCCCCCGCGAACCTCGTGGCAAGCACCGGGGCGACGGTCCTAGGCGTGTGCGCCCGGGCAGCGCTCGACCTCGACCGTCAGGTGGCTGAGACCGGCGATGTCGGCCAGTCGCGCCTTATAGGCCTGCGGTGCTTCCGGGTGGTCGGAAACGAGCGACACCAGTGCCGCGTGATGCCCGGGACCGACCCGCCAGATGTGCAAGTCGGCGATCCGGTCGTCACCCGACTCGATTCGTTCGCGGATTTGCCGGGCGAGCTGTTCCGGCCGCATGTCGAGCAGCACTGCCCCCGCGGCGTGCAGCAGGCTCCACGACCAGTTGGCGATGACCAGCGCCCCGATGATGCCCATCACCGGATCCATCCACACCCAGCCGAGAAAGAGCCCGGCACTCAGCCCGACCAGCGCGAGCACCGACACCGCGGCATCGCCTACCATGTGGATATAGGCGGCGCGCAGGTTGAGGTCCTCGTCGCCGTGCTCGTGGTGATGATGATCATGGTGATCGTGGTCATGATCGTCGTGATTATCATGCTCGTGATGACTGTGTCCGTGGTGGCCGTGCTCGTGATCGTCGCGGAGCAGCCAGGCGCTCACCAAGTTGACGCACAGACCCAGCGCGGCGATCGGGATCGCTTGGCGAAAGGCGATGCCCGTCGGGTAAAGGAGGTGCTGCACGCTTTCCCAGCTGATCAGCAGCGCGATCAACGCCAGCACGATGGCACTGGAAAACGCCGCGAGTTCTCCCATCTTGCCGGTGCCGAACGCAAAGCGCTCGTCACGCGCGTGGCGCCTCGCATAGGCATAGGCGCAGGCGGCGATGACCAGCGCCCCGGCATGGGTCGACATGTGCAGCCCGTCGGCGATCAATGCCATCGAGCCGGTCAGCCAGCCGCCGCCGATCTCGGCCGCCATCATCGCGCCACAGACCGCGACGACCATCCAACTGCGCCGCTCGTTCCGCGCGTGGTCGGCGCCGAGAAAAACGTGCTCGTGACGCCAGTCGTCGATAGAGTGCGCGTGCATCGAAGCCTCCACTTTCGCAATAATGCGAAGCTCCCCGTCTTTTATCGCTGAACTGCCCATCGTGCAAATCGAACCCTATCGCTGGCGGCTTTCCCCAAGCTTTGTCGCGCATTTGTGGAAGGCGGTGACGCAGCAGCATCACAGGGAGCTGCTGCCGGCGCTGACGCAATGCATCCCGCGTGACGGCGTCGTGCTCGATATCGGCGCGCATGCCGGGCAATTCGCCAAGCTCTTCGCCGGCCTCGCCGCTGAGGGCCGCGTCTTCGCGATCGAGCCAGGGAGCTACGCACGCGCCATCCTGCGCGCGGCGCTCGCGGCGCGGCGGCTCCCGAATGTCGCGGTGCTGCCGGTCGCGCTTGGCGACGAGATGCGGCTCGAAACGCTGCATATTCCGCTCAAGGCGAGCGGAGCCTTGGGTTTCGGTCTGTCCCATCTCGGCGCCGCCGAGACGCGCTGGCCGCGCGTCGCGGGCGAAACCGTGGCGCAGACCACGGTCGATGCGCTCGTCGAGAAGCTCGCGCTTGACCGGATTGATTTCATCAAGGCGGATATCGAGGGCGGCGAACTGCGCATGCTCTACGGTGCGCGTACGACGCTCGACCGGTTTCGGCCGCGGCTGCTGATCGAGCTGACCGAGGCGCATCTGGCTCGCGCAGGCGATACGCTCGCCGCCGCCTTCGGCTTTCTCGCCGAACGCGGTTATCGCGCATACGTGCTTGACGCTGCCGGCCAGTTCGCGCCGGTCGCCGCCCCGCGTGACGGCGATTTCTGGTTCCTGCCCGCGGCAGACCCGCTCAGCCGCGCGTGCTAAAGTCACGGCAATAATCGGCTGGGAGGCAATGTCGATGAGCCTGCATCCGCATTGGGTCGGCGCCTGGACGGCCACGCCGGCGCCCGCCGAGGGCGCGGCTTTCGCGAATGTCACGTTGCGCATGACGCCGCGCGTCAGCGTCGGCGGCGACACGGTCCGGGTGCGCATCTCGAACGCCTACGGCGGGCGCCCGCTGCAGATCGGCGCCGCGCATGTCGCGTTGCGCGCCGAGGCTGCGGCTATCGTGCCGGGCTCGGACCGGGTGCTGACTTTTGGCGGCGAGAAGAAGGCGACCATCGCCGCCGGTGCGGTGCTGGTCAGCGATCCGGTAGCGCTCGAGGTAAAGCCGCTCGCTGATCTCGCTGTCAGCTTTCATTTGCCGCAGGAGCTACCGGCGAATTTCGGCATCACCGGCCGCTACGCCCGACAGACCAATTACATCTCGCCGGTCGGCGACTTTACCGGCGAGACGGCGATGCCGGTCGGCAGGCTCACGGACGACTGGTATTTCCTGTGCGGCGTCGATGTCGTCGCGCCCAAGGAGACGCTTGGCATCGTCGCGGTCGGCGACTCGCTGACCGACGCCAACATTTCGACGCATGACGGGCACCATGGCTGGCCGTCGCAACTGGCGCGACGCCTCATCGCCCGGGGAGGAAGACCGATCGGGGTAATGAACCAGGGGCTCGGCGGCAACCGCATCCTGCACGACGTGCGCGGCGATAGCGGCCTCAAGCGCCTCGACCGCGACGTGATCGCCCAGCCCGGTGCGACGCATTGCATCATCATGCTCGGCACCAACGATCTGCGGAACCGTGGCGCCGACCCGGCGCAAGAGGTCAACGCCGCGCAGATGATCGCCGGGCTGAAGCAGTTGGCGCTGCGCGGCCAGTCGGCCGGGATCAAGATGATCGGCGCGACATTGACCCCGTTCTGGAACGAGACCTTCCTGCCCGGCGCGTGGAACCCGCGGCGCGAGGCGGTGCGCGAAGCAGTGAATGCGTGGCTGCGCGAGGAGACGGCGTTTGATGCGCTGGTCGATTTCGACACGGCGCTGCGCGATCCGGAAAACAAGCTGCGGATGCTGCCGAAATACGATTGCGGCGACCATCTGCACCCGAGCGATCTCGGCTACCGCACGATGGGCGATGCGATCGACCTCGCGCTGTTCGACTGAGCGTCTAGACCCCGGGGCTAGTTCAGCGACGCCGCTGCGCGCGCCGCGACGTTGCGCGGCAGCAGCACCCAGTACCGGCCGTCGGCATAGAAATCGGCGCCGCGCGCCTGCGCCTCCCGGCCGCTGCCCCAATAGAAATCGCCACGCAGCGGGCCAACGATGCCGTCGCCGATGTCCTGTGCGACGACGAGACGCTGCAGCCCGACCGGCCGGTACTTGTCGTGTGCGTCGAGCCAGAGCGGCACGCCCAGCGGGATGTAGCGGTGGTCGACCGCGAGGCTGCGTTCGGCGGTTAGCACGGCACCCTGATAGCCCACCGGACCGTCGCCTCTCAGCTCCTGGAAGAAAACGTAAAGCGGGTCCTTGCGCCGCAATTCCCTGGCTTGGCCGGGGTTGTCGCGCATCGAAGCGCGCACCGCGTTCTCCGAAAACTGCGCCCTTGGGATCAGGCCTTCATCGAGCATCATCTGGTAGACATTGACGAGGGGCCGGTTGTTGTTCGCTTGGTAGGTGAGCCGTTCGAGGCTGCCGTCGAGTAGGCGGATGCGCCCCGAACCGTGCATCTGCAGCACAAAGACATCATCGGCGCTCTTGAGCCATGTAATCTCGAGACCCTTGCCGGCGAGCGCGCCGTCCTCGATCGCGGCACGATCGAGATACGGCCGGCCGGGGATGAGACCGGCGGGCGCGCGGTAGACCGGGAACTGATAGAGTCCGCCTCGGGTCTTCGAGCCGTCGAATTCGACCTCCCAGTAGCCGGTGAAAAGCCCGGTGCTACTGCCCCCGCTGGCGACCAGGACGGGGACAAAATTATTTTCAAAAAATCGGCGCGCCGCGACAGGATCAACGGGCGATAACGCCGCGGCCTGCTGGCAGAGCGGCTGCCAGTCGCGCACGACGCCGAAATTCGCGCCTGTCGCCGCCGGGTCGAGCGGCGCGGAAGCAGGCTGGCCCTTGATGCGGTCGCAGGATTTGTCGAATGCCGGCACCGCCTGCGCGATGTTGTCGCCCAACCAGCCGCTGAGCTGGCTAAAGCTCGCGGGTGTCAGGCTCAGCCGCGCACCATCGCTCGCCTTTCCAGGCTCGCATGCGCCGAGGCTGACAAAGCAGCTCGCGAGGGCGCCGCAAACGGCGAGAAACCAGAGGGGGACGTGAGCGGTCGACATCACTGGAGGTTTCATCGACAGGGGTTTGACACGGTTTTTAGCCCGAAGCGCTGAAGGTCGCGTAAACCCGGCGGACAACTTGCCGCTGAACGGTGGACGGACGGCTTGCCTCGCGCGGCGCGGCAGGCGCACATTTTACCGATCGTAGTTCATAAAGGTCCGACCTCCGATATGTCCGTGGCATCATCGACCGCTGCCCTGCCCCTCGCCGGCATCACCGTCATCGATTTCGGCCAGATTTTTCAGGGGCCGTACGCGACGCTGCTGCTCGCCAAGGGTGGCGCCGACGTCATCAAGATCGAGCCGCCACAAGGCGAGCCGCTGCGCCGCCGCGCCGCGCCGGGCACGAGCACGACGCTGCCGATCGCGATGCTCAACCAGAACAAGCGGGCGGTGACGCTGAACCTGAAGCATCCGCGGGGGCGGGAGCTTCTGTTCACGATGGTGCGTCGTGCCGATGTGCTGCTCGAGAATTTTTCACCGGGTACAATGGACGATCTCGGCGTCGGCTACGCGGTGCTGAAGGAGATCAATCCGCGACTCATCTATGCGACCGGCACCGGGTTCGGGATCAGCGGTCCCGATCGCGACAACCTCGCAATGGATCTGACGATCCAGGCCGCGTCGGGCATCATGAGCATCACCGGCGCGCCGGACGGGCCGCCGATGAAGGCGGGGCCGACACTGGTCGACTTCATGGGCGGCATCCACCTTTATGGTGCGGTGATGACCGCGCTCTTCCAGCGCGAGAAATCGGGCGAAGGGCGGCTCGTCGAGGTGGCGATGCAGGAGACGGTTTATTCGAGCCTCGCCGCGAGCTTCGAATACTTCCACCGCACCGGTAACCCGCCGCCGCGCACCGGAAACCGCCAGGCCGGGCTCTCGACTGCGCCGTACAATGTCTATCCGACGGCCGATGGGCATGTGGCGATCCATATCGTGACCGAGGGCCACTGGAAGAACCTGACGATCGCCATGGGCCGCGAGGATTTGCAGAGCGATCCGCGCTTCGCGACCAATGCCGATCGCATCCGCCACATGGACGAGGTCGATGCGGCGGTGACCGACTGGACGCGCACGCTCGGCAAGATGGAGGTGTTCGCGCGTACCAAGAAGCTGCGTATACCCTGCGCGCCGGTGCGCACCGCGCCGGAGGTGATGAACGACCCTCACATGCACGAGCGCGGCATGTTGGCCCGAACAACACACCCGGAATTGGGCGACATCGTCGTGCCGACCAACCCGCTGCGGCTGCACGGTTTGCCGCCAGTGCCGCTCGTCCCAAGCCCGACGATTGGGCAGCACAACGCCGAGATTTACGGCGGCTGGCTCGGCCTCAGCGACGCGGAGATTGCCGCGCTGAAGGCCGACGGCGCGATCTGATCGCCACACGGGAAATGAGCCAGGGACGCGACGTCGCGAACGACTTTCAGCAGGCCTT
The DNA here is from genome assembly GCA_035570495.1 of Allostellaceae bacterium. Classification (GTDB taxonomy): domain Bacteria; phylum Pseudomonadota; class Alphaproteobacteria; order ATCC43930; family CGMCC-115725; genus DATARH01. Next base: position 10,245 of record DATMLO010000211.1, read on the forward strand.
CGCGCTTCATCGGCAAGGCCAGTTTGCGGCGGCCGCGGGTCTCTACCAGGCGATCATTCGCCAGCAGCCGGATCATTTCGACGCGCTGCATCTCTTGGGCCTCGTCGAGTACCAGCAGGGCAACTTCGCGGACGCCGTGCGCTATATCGGCAGGGCGATCGAGCTCGATCCGGGATACGCACCGGCGTATTCCAACCTCGGCAATGCCCTGCGCGCGCTCGCGCAATTCGATGCCGCGCTTGCCAGCCTGGATCGAGCCGTCGCGCTGCGGCCGGATTATGTCGAAGCGCATTTCAATCGCGGCAACGTCTTGCTCGACCTGAGGCGGTTTGATGAGGCGCTCGGCGTTTTTGACCGAGCCCTGGCGCTCGCGCCGGGCGACGGCGACACGCTCTACAACCGTGCCGAGACGTTGATGGCGCTGGGGCGCTTCGATGACGCCCTCGTCACGTACGACGGATTGTTGACACAGCAGCCGGATAACCCCGATCTGCTGTGTAATCGGGCGAACGCACTCTTCCAATTGCGTCGAATAAATGAGGCTTTCGTCAGCTACGACCGCGCCCTTGTGCTGGCGCCGGATGTCGCGCGGCTTCACTATAACCGGAGCCACGCCCTGCTCGAACTCGGCGACGCAGCGGCGGCGCTGCCCGGTCTCACCCGGGCGCTGGCGCTCAAGCCCGACGACGCGGACGCGCTCTACGACAGCGGGCAGGCGCTTTTCCGGCTGAAGCGTTATGCAGAAGCGGGGGGCTCCTTCGAGCGGTTGGTGTCCCTGCACCCCGACCACAGATACGCGCGTGGCGAGATCTTGCACGCCGCGGCGTCCTGCTGCGACTGGCGCGACTACGACCGGCGGCGAGAAGCGACGGTGGACACGGTCGCGGCGGGCAAGCTTGCCGCGGAACCATTTGCCTTCCTGGCGCTGTCTGACAGTCCCGCAGCCGTCTTGCGTTGCACCGAAGCCTACGCCCGGCAAGAGCATCCCACTGCGGCGCGACCGCTATGGAACGGGCAGCGCTACCGTCACGATCGTATTCGTCTCGCTTATGTGTCCGCCGATTTCCACGAGCATGCCGTCGCGTATCTGATTGCCGGCTTGTTCGAAGCCCATGACCGGTCGCGCTTCGAGGTCACGCTGATATCGCTCGGCCCGGATGAGGGCGACGCGATGCGCGCCAGGATTTCGCGATCGGCCGATCGGTTTGTCGACGCCTGGCAGATGACGGACCGGCAGGCCGCGGAAATCATCAACCGCTTCGAGGCCGACATCGCGGTCGACCTGATGGCGTACACCTATGGCTCCCGGCCTGGCATCTTTGCCTGCAGGCCGGCGCCACTCCAGGTCAACTATCTCGGCTATCCCGGGACGACGGGTGCGCCGTATATCGATTACATCCTCGCCGACCGGATCGTGATCCCGGAGGATGAGCGCCAGTTTTATACCGAGCAGGTGATCTACCTGCCTGATGCGTATCAGGTGAACGACGCGAAGCGGCAAATCGCGGAGCACATACCGAGCCGCAAAGAGGCAGGACTGCCCGCGAGTGGCTTCGTGTTCTGCGCGTTTCACACCAATTACAAGATTACGCCGGCGGTCTTTGATGTCTGGATGAGCCTGCTGCGACAGGTCGAAGGCAGCGTGCTTTGGCTGCTTGAGGACAGCGACGTGACGGTCGCGAATCTGCGGCGCGAGGCCGAGGCGCGCGGCGTGACGCCGAGCCGGGTGGTTTTTGCGCCCCGCGTGCCGTTGCCGCAGCATCTGGCACGCCACCGAATCGCAGACATCTCGCTCGACACCTTGCCCTACAATGCGCACACGACCGCGAGCGACGCGCTGTGGACCGGATTGCCGATCGTGACTTGCCGTGGGAACGCCTTTGCCGGGCGGGTGGCGGCAAGCCTGCTGCACGCCGTGGGATTGCCGGAACTCGTCACCACCAACCTCGCCGATTACGCGGCACTGGCGCTCAAGCTGGCCCGCGAGCCGGCGATGCTCGCGGCGGTCAAGCGAAAGCTCGCGCTCAGCCGCGACAGCTGCGCGCTGTTTGACACCGACCGCACGCGTCGCGCCATCGAGGCGGCTTACGAGACCATGTGGGAACGCTGTCAGCGCGGTGAGTCGCCCGCCGGGTTCGCCGTCCCGCCGCAGGACTGATGCGCGGCAGCCTATTTCTTCTCGACGTTCCAGAAAAACGGGATTGGTGAGCTGATGACCCCGTCGATATTGGCGCGATAGGCGGTTGGGATCACGAACTGACCGGTCGGCACGTAGGGGAATTCGTGGGTGTAGGCCTCGACCTGGATGTCGGTGGCGAGCTTCTTCTGGGCGTCGGGATCGGGCGCCTTGAACCAGTCGGTGATCAGTTCTTCGACCTTCGGATCGGTCGGCCAGCCGAACCAGGCGACGCCGCCATTGCCGCGCACCTGAGCATTGGTCGCCGGCGACATGTTGTCGGGCGCGCTCGTCCAGGTGTGGAAGATGCTCCAACCGCCTTTGTCGACCGGCTCCTTTGATGCGCGGCGGGTGATAAGCGTACCCCAGTCGCTCGCCGCCAGATCGACATTGAGCCCAGCCTTGAGTAGCGCCTGCTGGGTCACGAGCGCCTGCGCTTGCACAATGGGCTGGTCGGTCGCCGTCAGCAGCACGATCTTTTCGCCGTTGTAGCCGGCTTCCTTGATGAGCGCCTTGGCCTTGTCGAGATTGGGCGCGTGCTCGAGTTCGTCGGCGCCCGCGTTGGTCTCGAACGGGCCGCCGCAGACAAAGATGGCGGCGCAGGTCTTCCAGTATTTCTGGTCGCCGGCGACGGCCTCCATGTAGTCCTTCTGGTTGACGAGGTTGAGCACGGCCTCGCGCATCTTCGGGTTGTCGAAGGGCGGCTGCAGGTGGTTGAAGCGCAGCACGCCGACATTGCCCAGCGGATCGACGATCGCGACCTTGACGTTGGGATCGCCGGCGAAAACCGGTAACAGATCCTGGGTCGGCTGCTCGTACCAGTCGGCTTCGCCGGCCTTAAGGGCGCCCGTCGCGGTCGCGCCGTCGGGAATATAGAGCCACTCGATACGGTCGATCTTGGCGACCTTGCCGCCTGATGCGAGGCTCGGCGACTCCTTGCGCGGGATGTAGTCGGGGTTCTTGACGAATACTGCCTTGTGACCCGGCTCCCACTCGGCCTTGACAAACTTGAACGGCCCCGAGCCGATCGCCTCGGGTATCTGCTGAAACGCATCGGTCTTGGCAATGCGCTCCGGCATCATGAACGGCACGTTCGATGACAATTTGCCGAGCGCGTTGAGCATCAGCGGAAACGGCGTTTTCAAATGGATCGTGAAGGTGTCGTCGCCGTCGGCGGTGATTGTGTCGGTCGCGTCCAGCAGCTTCTGGCCGAACGGGTCGCGTTTGCCCCATCGCTCGATCGAGGCGACGCAATCGGCGGCGCGCACCGGCGTGCCGTCATGCCATTTAAGGCCGGGGCGCAGCGTGAAACTCCAGGCGAGCTTGTCGTCGCTGACCTTCCAGGTATCGACCATCTGGGGCTGCGGCTTGAAGTCCCTGTCGACCGAGAACAGCGTGTCAAAGACGAGATAGCCGAAATTCCGCGTCACATAGGCGGTGGTCCAGATCGGGTCGATGCTGCGCAGATCGGCCTGCGGGATGAAGCGCAGCGTCTTTGAATCCGATTGCGCCTCGGCGCCGGAAACCCAGAGCCCGACCCACATCGCCAACGCCAGGGCGAAGAGCCGTCCAATTTGCGCCAAGATTGGCCGCGCCAAGATCGCCATCATGTGCTCGCCGGCCTCGTTTCTGTGCAACTAGCACGCAAGCCGCGTGCCGACAATTGCGGGTGATCGGCAGTTGGCCGATAGTCACGGGAGCGAAAAGGAGCGAGCCATGACAGGCCAAGGGACTACGCTAGGATTGCCGCGCGCCGAGAGCCCGGAACAGGTCGGATTGTCGTCGGAGCGGCTTCAGCGCATCACCGCGCGTCTCACCGCCGATGTCGAGCAGGGCGCGATCCCGGGTGCGGTGCTGGCGATCGCCCGCGGCGGCCAGGTCGCCTATGCGGAGGCGATCGGCTATCGCGATCGTGCGGCGAACGCGACGGTGCGGCTCGACTCGATCTTCCGCATCGCCTCGATGACCAAGCCGATGGTCTCGGTTACGGCAATGCAGCTGGCTGAAGAGGGGCGGCTGGATATCGGCGCGCCGGTCGCCGAATACCTCCCCGAGTTCAGGGAACTGACGGTCGGTATGGAGCGCACCAAGCCGGCGCAGCCGATGACTGTCCAGGATTTGCTGCGCCACACCTCGGGCCTTACCTATGCCGACCGCGGCGACTCACCCGTGCAGATGCTATGGCGCGAGGCTGGTCTCGCTGACCCCGAGCAGAGCAGCGAGGAGTTGATCGGCAAGCTCGCCCGGCTGCCGCTGCTGTTCGAGCCGGGGACGACCTGGGAATATTCGATGTCGACCGATGTGCTCGGTCGCGTGGTCGAGGTCGTCTCGGGTAAAAACCTTGGCACCGTTTTCGCCGAACGCATTACCGGTCCACTCGGTATGACCGATACCGGCTTCACCGCTCCCGGCGACAAGGCGGCGCGGGTCGCCGAGCCGCTTGTCGACAAGGCGACCGGCAAGAAGCCGGCGATGCGCAACGTGACCCGCGAGAGCCGCTGGCAGTCGGGCGGTGGCGGTCTTTGCTCGACCGCGTCAGATTATTTGCGCTTCTGCCAGATGCTGCTGAACGGCGGCGAGCTCGATGGCCTGCGCATTGTCAGCCCAAAGACGGTGGCGCACATGGCCTCGGACCATTTGCCGCCCGGTTGCGCCTACGGTCCAACCGTGCGCTCCGGGTTTGGCCAGCTCGCCCCGACACCCGAAATGGGCTACGGCTTTGGGCTCGGTTTTGCGGTGCGCAAGGCGCAGGGCCTATCGCCGGTGCCGGGTTCGGTCGGCGAGTTCTTCTGGAGCGGCGCGACCGGCACCTATTTCTGGATCGACCCGCAGGAGCAGTTGGTCGTCGTCTTGATGCTGCAGGCGCCGGAGAAACGGCTCGCCTACCGGTATCTGGCCCGGCGGATGGTCTATGCGGCGCTGACCGGCCCGCTGCGTTGGCGTCGGCGATAATCATGGCGGCAGACAACGTCGCCTATCTGTCGGCTGCCGAGCTTGCCGGCTTCTACCGCGCCGGCAAGCTGTCGCCGGTCGAGGTCGTCAAGGCGCTATTCGCGCGGCTCGACGAACTCCAGCCGAAGATCAACGCGTTCTGCGTCGTCGACCGCGATGGGGCGATGGCGGCGGCGCGCGGGTCGGAAGCGCGCTGGCGAGCCGGTGCGCCGCTTTCGCCGGTCGATGGTGTGCCGGCGACGATCAAGGATCTGATGCTGACGCGCGGGCTGCCGACCTTGCGCGGTTCGCGCCTGATCGACCCGAACCAGGATTGGTCGGAGGATTCACCGGCGGTAGCGCGGCTGAAGGAAGCCGGCGCGGTGATCCTCGGCAAGACCACGACCCCGGAATTCGGCTGGATCGCGGTTGGCGACAGCCCGCTCACCGGGATCACGCGCAACCCGTGGAACCTCGAGCGCACGCCTGGTGGCAGCAGCGCTGGCGCGGCGGCGGCCTGCGCGGCCGGGATCGGCGTGCTCAATCTCGGTAGCGACGGCGCCGGGTCGATCCGCATCCCGGCGTGCTTTTCCGGCGTGTTCGGCATCAAGCCGACCTTTGGCCGCGTGCCCGCCTATCCGCCCTCGCCGATGGGGCTGTTGTCGCATCACGGGCCGCTCTGCCGCAGCGTCGCCGACGCGGCGGCGATGCTTGATGTGATCGGCCAGCCCGATGCGCGCGACCCGTTTTGGCTGCCGCCGCTCGACGCGAGCTTCCTCGACGGCCTCGAGGATGGGATCAAGGGCTGGAAGATCGCCTTCAGCCGCGACCTCGGCTACGCCAAGGTCGATCCCGAAATCGCGGCATCGGTCGCCGCTGCCGCCAAGCAATTCGAGGCGCTCGGCGCGCATGTCGAAGAGGTCGGCAAGATTTTCGACTCGCCACGCGACGCGCTGCTGACGCTGTGGGGCGCCGGCACGGCGCGCATTGTCGCCGGCATTCCGGCTGAAAAGCTCGCGCTATGCGATCCGGGGTTTCTCGAAAACACTAAGGCCGGCGCCAAGATCGGCGCGGTCGACTATCTCGGCGCCGACTTGGTGCGCACCGCGCTCGGCAAGACGATGGGCGCGTTCCACGAGAGTTACGACCTCTTGCTGACCCCGATGATGCCGGTGCCGGCGCTGCCGGTCGGCGAAGACCTCAACAGCCCCGACGACAAGCATTGGGTCGACTGGTCGCCGTTCAGCTACCCGTTCAACATGACGCGCCAGCCCGCCGCCTCGATCCCATGCGGGCTGACGAGCGCTGGCTTGCCGATCGGCCTGCAGATTGTCGGCTCGCTGCACGCCGACGCCAAGGTGCTGCGCGCCGCTCGGGCCTTCGAGACAACCCAGCCGGTCCGCCGCCCGCCGATTTGAGGAAAAGCGATGGCCGAAGCGAAAATCGTCGTCATCGACGCGCCCGATGACGCCGACATCAAAATCATCCAGGACGGCCTAAAGGCCTACAACACCGAAAAGGCCGGCTATGACGATTACAAGCCGCTCGCCGTGTTTGTCACGGACCCGGCGACCGGCAAGGTGGTCGGTGGACTCTACGGCGGCAGCTATATCGGCCAGTTGCGGATCGAGCGCTTCTTCCTGCCGGAAGATCGCCGCCGCGGCCGGATCGGCAGCCAGGTGCTCAGGATGGCCGAGGACGAAGGCCGCCGGCGCGGCTGCACGCGCGTGACGCTCAACACGCTCGAAATTCAGGCACCCGGCTTTTACCTGAAGCAGGGCTACACAATGGCCGCCAAACTCGACTGCGACCCGCCCGGCATCACCCGCTATCTAATGACGAAAAAACTTTAGGAAGCACCCCATGAAATTCGGCCTGTTCATCAACAACCAGCAGCCGCGCGACACCGACCCGGTGCTGAGCTTCCGGCAATGCGTGCAGCAGGTCGTCGTGGCGCGCGACAGTGGGTTCGACGCGATCGCCTCAGGGCATCATTACGTGTCGCCGCCCTTTATCGCGTTGCAGAACCTGCCGTTCCTAGCGCGGCTCGCGGCCGATTCCGGTGAGATGGATCTGGTCCTGGCGGTGACTTTGCTGGCGATGCTAAACCCGGTGCAGACTGCCGAGGAGATCGCGAGCCTCGACGTGATGTCGGGGGGGCGGGTCGTGTTCGGTGTCGGCATCGGCTATCGCGAGGAGGAGTTCGCGGCGTTCGGGCTGCAGGTCTCCGACCGGGTGCCGCGCATGCTCGAAGGACTGCGGCTTATTAAGCGGCTGTGGAGCGAAGACAACGTCACCCATCAGGGCCGCTACTTCAATTTGCGCGAGGCGACCTCGACGATCCGCCCGGTGCAGAAACCCTACCCGCCGATCTGGATCGCCGCCAACGCCGACAAGGCGGTCGAGCGCACCGGGCGGCTGGGCTATCCGTGGTTCATCAACCCGCACGCGCCGCTGCCGACCATTGAGCGGCAATGGGCGCTTTACAAGGACGCGCTCGCCGCAAACGGGCATCCCATCCCGGCGCAGCGGCCGATTGTCTTCGAATTGCATGTCGCCGAAACCCGCGAAGCCGCCTTTGCCACCGCGCAGCCTCATCTCGAAGCCAAATACGCGGCCTATGCGGCCTGGGGCCAGGACAAGGCATTGCCGGGCGAAGAGAGCTTCAGCGTGTCGTTCGCCGATCTGGCCAAGGACCGCTTTATCCTCGGCAGCCCGGACGACGTCATCGAGCAGCTCGAACACCGCATCGCGCGGCTCGACGCCAATTATTTCATCTTCCGCGCCGGCTGGCCGGGGATGGAGATTTGGAAGGTGCTCAAGGTCATCGAGCTGATGGGCAGCAAGGTGCTGCCGCATTTCCACAAGAAATACGGACGCGGCTGAGACTGGCGGACCACTCGCGGCTTCGGCGCGCCCAATCATGCCGTTGCAAAACCGGGTAACGCCGTTTGGCAACATCGTTGCGATCGCGCAGCGGGGCACGTTTACCGGCAATCGCGGCATCATCCATGACCCGGCGACAAGGACGCTGCTGGGTCGGCGATGGACGACGAAAGCGTGGCTGGTTTGCCTGCTCCATTACAAGGGGCGGCGGCGCGAGGTGATGCGGCGGCGCAGCTGGACCGAGCTTTTCTTTCTCGATGAGGCTGTCGCGCTCGCCGCCGGTCACCGTCCCTGCTTCTACTGTCGCCGCGACGACGCTGAAGCGTTCCGTGCGGCCTGGGCGAAGGGCCGGCGAGAAGCGCCATCGCTGGCGCCGGAGATCGATGCGGTGTTGCACGGCGAGCGGCTGGATCGCGGACGCAAGCGGTTCCACCTGATACCGGGTCCCGCCGATGAGCTGCCGGACGGAGCCATGATTACGTCCGACAGCGCCGCGTATACACTGGTGCGAGGCCGGGCGTTTCGCTGGACCGAAGAGGGCTATGGGCTGGCGGAAGAAATTCCGCGCGGCGCCAGCCTGCTGACCCCGCCGTCCATTGTGCTCGCGCTGCGCGGGGGTTATCGGCCGCGATTGCACCCGGATATCGCCGCAGATTTCTCGGCCCGATCCTTGTTCCGTGGGCGCGAATGAGACCGCAAGAAGCGGATTGAAATCCGCCTCCGGGCGGCACATTTCGAATGGCATGGATCGCTATTCCGTCTTTGAAACCGCCGCCGGGTTTTGCGGCATCGCTTGGAATGGTGTCGGCATCACCCGCTTCCAGCTCCCAACGAAGAGCGCTGAGGCCACGGAGCGGCTGATGCGCCGCCGCCTGCCGTCCGTCGAACCCAGCGAGCCAGTACCGATGGTGCGCGACGCGATTGCGGCCGTCCGGCGCTATTTCGCCGGCGAGGAGGTCGATTTCTCCGGGTTCGACCTCGACCTCGACGGGCAACTGCCGTTCTTTAAGCAGATCTACGCGGCCACGCGGCGGGTCGGATGGGGCCACACCACGACCTATGGCGCTTTGGCCAAGGAGCTTGGCGCCGGGCCCGAGGCCGCGCGTGATGTCGGCCAGGCGATGGCGCAAAACCCCGTCGCGCTGATCATTCCCTGCCACCGCGTTTTGGCGGCTGGCGGCAAGGTCGGCGGCTTTTCCGCGCCGGGCGGCGCGGTCGCCAAGCGACGCATGCTCGAATTGGAAGGCGTTGACCTCGAGCCGCAGCAGGCGGCCCAGGGATCGTTG
>DATMLO010000212.1:0-10473 GCA_035570495.1 Allostellaceae bacterium
GTCGCCGCCGAGCAAAAACCAGGTCACGACGGTGCCGAAGCGGCCGCCGGCGAGCCCCCATTCGTGCAGCAGGTCGAGATCGCCGCGCCGCCAATGCGCCGCGAGGAAGCCGAGCACGGTAATCAGCGCGAACAGCAGGACAAAGACGATCAGCGCGGGCCAGTTGAGCGGCATGATGGCGTGCGGCCGAGGGCTATCGGTGGGTCGCGAAATAGACGATCAGGGTCAGCACGGCGCTGACCGGGATCCACAGCAGCTGATACCAGTAGAAGAGCGGGATGCCGGCCCATTCGGGCACGACGCGGTTGTAGCTCGACACCCAGAACAGCGCGGCAAAGGGCACGAGCAACAGCAAGTACCACAGGCGGGACGCGCCGCCGGTGGGTGGTTTCGACTCCATAGGCGATCTCCCGTGCGCCGGCACTCTGGCGCGCGGCGTCTGTAGGCTTCCCGCAATCTTCCTGAAATACGCGAAGGTTGCAATCGGGATTTGACGGCGCCGTTTGGTGCCGCGGCAAACGCCTGCGATCCTTTCCCTCTTTGGGAAAGCTCTGTAGTGTCTCGGCAAAACGCCCAAAGGGGACGATGTGGTGCAACAACGCAATCTGGGGAAATCGGGGCTGCGGGTTTCGGCGCTCGGGCTTGGTTGCAACAATTTTGGCGGGCGCAGCGATTTCGCGGCGACGCGCGCGGTGGTCCACAAAGCGCTCGATCTCGGCATCACTTTTTTTGATGAGGCCGACACTTACGGCGAGCCGCGCGGCAACTCGGAGACTTACCTCGGCCAGATCCTCGGGGAGCGCCGCAAGGAGATCGTGCTGGCGACCAAGTTTGCCCGGCCGATGGACGGCTCGGGGCGCTTCGAGGGCGCCTCGCGGCGCTACATCATGGTCGAGGTCGAAGCCAGCCTGAAACGCCTCAAAACCGACTGGATCGACCTCTATCAGCAGCACCAGCCCGACCCGCTGACCCCGATCGAGGAAACCTTGAGGGCGCTCGACGATCTCGTCCGCCAGGGCAAGGTGCGCTACATCGGCTCGTCGACCCTGCCGGCCTGGCAGGTGGTCGAAGCGCAATGGACGGCCCGGCACCACGGCCTGCATCATTTTGTCTCGTGTCAGGAGGAGTACAGCCTGCTGGCGCGCGGCCTCGACGAGGACATGATGCCGGCGCTGGAGGGCTATGGGCTGGGATTGATCCCGTTCCGCCCATTGGCCGACGGCCTGTTGACCGGCAAGTACCGGCGCGGCGCGACCTTGCCGGCCGGAACCCGCCTCGGCTCGATGCCACGCGCGGCCGGGCGCTACATGAACGACGCGGTCTGGAACCTCGTCGAGCGGCTCGAGGGGTTCGCCGCCGAGCATGGGCATAGCTTGCTCGAGCTCGCGTTCGGCTGGCTGCTCGGCCGGCCGGCGGTGGCGAGCGTGATTGCCGGTGCGACGACACCTGAGCAGGTCGAGGCGAATGTGCGCGCCGCCGTGAGCTGGCGATTGACGGCGGACGAGATGCAAGAGATCGACCGGCTGACCCGTTAAATAGACAACCGTTGCGGAAGGAGACCGAAATCATGGAAGTCAGACTGGACGGAAAAAGCGCCATCGTCACCGGCGGCAGCAAGGGGCTCGGGCTGGCGATCGCCAAGGAGTTCGCAGCCTCGGGTGCCGATGTCGCGATCCTCGCGCGCGACCCGGCAACCCTGGCGGACGCCAAGGGCCAGATCCTGCGCGGCGCCAAGGGCAAGGTCGCGGCGATCAGCTGCGACGTGTCGAAGATGGCGCCGGTCAAGGCGGCCTACGATCAAGTCATGTCCGAATTTGGCAAGGTCGACATCTATGTCAACAACGCCGGTCAGTCGACCCGTGGCCCGTCCGAAACCATCACCGACGAGATGTGGCAGGCCGATCTCGACCTGAAGCTTTTTGCGCAGGTCCGTTTTTGCCGTCTGCTGTTCCCGCAGATGAAGCAGCGCAAATGGGGCCGCATCATCAGCGTGCTCAACATCGGGGCCAAGGCGCCGGGGGCCGACAGCGCTCCGACCTCGGTCAGCCGCGCCGCCCAGATGGCCTTTACCAAGGCGCTGTCGATGGAAGGGGCGCCGCACAATGTGCTGGTCAACTCGTTGCACGTCGGCGTCATCGTCAGCGACCAGATCGTGCGCCGCCATCAGCGCGAGGGTGCGAACGTCTCGCTCCAGGATTTCATCGCCCAGGCCGGCCGCGGGGTCCCTATGGGCCGCATGGGCCGCGCCGAGGAATTCGCCAATGTCGCGACCTTCCTCGCTTCCGATGCCGCGTCATACGTGACCGGCTGCGCGATCAACGTCGACGGCGGCCGCTCTCCGGTCGTGTGAGCCTGCTGCTCCGGCCCGCGGCGGAGCCCGCCGGGTTGGGGCCGAGCCTTGAACGGGCGCTTCGCGAAGGTGCCGCTCTGGCGGGATCGGCGGTCGCGCATAGGCGCCTCCCGCCGGCCTCAGGTCAAATTGTGAGGAACCAATGATCACAAAGTTCGACAGCTCCTATTACGGCACCGCCGACATGGAGAACCTTGGCTACAGCGGCACGCCGATCAACGAGCGCCGCTATTCGAGGGAGGAGCTCGCGAAGGCGATGCACAAGGTGGTCGACTACGCCAAGTGCATGGACGAGCGCGGCTACAACACGTTTTGGATGGCCGAACATCATTTCCAGCCCGAGGGGACGGAACTGATCCCGAACCTCTTGATGATGGCGATGCACCTGTGCGGCGTCACGAAAAACATCAGGATCGGTTGCGGCTTCAATGTCGTGCCGATGTGGCACCCGCTGCGCCTGGCGGAAGACTATGCGATGGCCGACATCCTGACCGGCGGCCGGGTCATTTTCGGCGTGGCGCGCGGCTACCACACCCGCGAGGTCGAGAGTTTCGGCTCGCCGCTGATGGACCAGGACGCCAACCGCGAGATCTTCGAGGAGGGGGTCGACGTCCTGTTCAAGTCGTTCGCGGGCAAGCCGTTCTCGCATAAGGGCAAGTACTACACGATCCCGCCGGAGGTGCCGTATCGCGGCTACACGCTGAAGGAGATCACCCTGGTGCCGGCGCCCGAGCGCCTGCCGGTCGAATGCTGGCAGCCGATCCAGAGCGGCTCGGAGCGCGCCTTCGACTTTATGGCCAAGCACGGCATCAACGGCGTCATCGGCGGCGGCTCGGCTGAAGGCGGTGCGGTCGAGCGCCACATGATCGGCTTCCAGGCCGCGTATGCCCGGCGCGGCGTCAAGCTCGAATTGGGCGAGCGGCTGGCGCTCGGCTACCAGTTCCACATCTCCGCGAGCCGCGAGCAGGCGATCCGCGAGGCCGCCCCGCATTACGAGGAGAACATGAAGATGTTTGGCGAATTGCGCCTGGTCCGCGCGCTCTCCGACGAGCAGATCGCGGCGATGCGCGACCCCAAGCTCGCCGCCACCGCCAAGCTGCCGCGCATCGAGGACGCAGTCAAAGCCGGCGGGTTTCTCGCCGGCCGGCCGGAGGACATCGTCGAGCAGCTGAAAGCGGTCGAGAAGCGCTATCCTGGCCTCGACCGCGTCATTTGCGCGACGCCGCTCGGCACTCCGCTCAACGTCCAGCTGGAAGACCTCGACCGCTTCGCCAAAGAAGTGATGCCTGCCTTCGGTGCTGGCCGTCTCGCGGCAGCCGCGCAGTAGTTTTAAGCCCCTCTCCCAGAGGCGGGAGAGGGTAAGCCGCAGTGAGACGCAAACTTATGCCGGCTCGCGCGCGGCCCTTCGCGGATCGTCGACATCGAGCTCGACGATCTCGCTAGGGGAGGGTGTCGCACCCATCAAGGTCACGCCCCCCGACGAACTAAAGCGGTGCCATGTCGCCTGCGGAATGACTATCAGTAGCCCGGCCTCGAGCGCGGAAGACTGGCGCCCGTCCGCACTCATGGTTTCGAGGGTCGCGGCGCCGTCGAGGATGTGGATCAGTTCGTCGGCGGGATGCTTTTCCCAGTGGCCTTTACCGGCGAACTTGGTCGTCCCGAGAGCGCCGTCGCGATAAGACGCCAATCTGGTGCTGCTGCCCTGGCGCTCTGCGTTCGTCGTCTGCGGCGTGCGGCCACGGAACATGGTCAGCTTCGCGACCTCCGCAGCGAGATCGATGATGCTCGGCAGTCTGCTTTCCGGATCCCCCGCGGGCTTTGCTCCCCGAGGGTCGTCGACATCGAACTCGATGCTCTCGCCGGGAAAGGGCGTGGCGCCGAGGTGCGTGTTCCCCTCGAAAGAAAGAAAGCGGTGCCACGCACCCTGCGGGATAACCGCGAGCATTCCGGCGCGAAGCGCGAAAGACTTGGGCGGCCCGTCGTCGCATACGATTTCCAGCGTCGCGGAGCCGTCGAGAATGTGAATCAGCTCGTCGCCCGCGAGATGACGTTCCCAATGATCTTTCCCCGCGGCCTTGATCGCCAGAAGCAGTCCGTCGCGGTAGGTCGCCAGCTGCGCGACGCTTCCCGTTCGCTCGGCCGCCGTCGAATTGGGGCTCCGTCGGAACATCGTCAGCTTCGCTAGTTCTGCGTCGAGATCGATGATGCTGGGCGTTCTGCTTTCCATAGCTCTCTCCGTCGTCGTCATGGCGAGATGTAGCGCTGCAATTTAATTACAGGGATCTCCACTTTTGGCGACCGCCGAAACTTTTTCGTGGCACCCAATTGGTAATACGAATTACCCTCTAAAGCCGACGCACAAGGAACATGGCGTGGCTGCTCTCGACGGATTAGCGATTGCGGGAGGCAAGACGCGGCTCGAGCCGGCGATCCGCCCGCCGCGAGCGGGTTGCGGGGCGATGGACTGGAACGATGTTCGCGTCTTCCTCGCCGTCGCTCGCGAAGGCTCGATGCGTGCTGCCGGCCGGGCGCTCGGCCTGAGCCAACCGACGATCGCCCGCCGCCTGGCTGCATTCGAGGCCACGTTTGGCGGGCCGACCTTGTTCGATCGCCTGCCCGAGGGGCTGCACCTCAACGCCGCCGGCGAGCAGCTGATCCCGGCTGCCGAAAGCATCGAGGATGCGGTGCTGACATTGGAGCGGCGGCGCGCGGCGGCCTCGCCAGGGCTGACCGGCACGGTGCGGGTATCGACCGGCGAGTGTGCTGCCGGGTTTCTGGCTCGTTGCCTGTCGGGATCGAGCACGACGCCGCTGCCGTCCGGTATTACGCTGGAACTGGTCGACGAGTTGCGACAGACCGCAAACCTCGTGCGACGCCAAGCCGATATGGCGCTGCGCCACGAGCCGCCGGAAGATGGCGACTTCTACATCTCCAAGGCAGGGACCTTCGCCTGTGCGGTCTACCGGCGGCGCGACGCCGATGCCGGCGGATGGATTACATATACCGACGAGCAAGCACATTATGCGCCGGCTCGCTGGGTCCAGCGTCAGGTCGAGGAGATGGGAAAGCCGGTCGTGTTGCGCGCCTCATCGATGCTGATGCATTTGGAAGCGATCCGCGCCGGCAGCGGTCGCGGCGTGCTGCCCTGCTATGTTGGTGACGGCCATCCCTTGCTCGAACGGGTGACCCCGCCGATCCCCGAAATCGCCGCCGAATACTGGATCATCGTCCATCGCGATCTGCGACGCTCGGCCTGTGTGCGGGCGGCCATCGATTGGATGAAGGCGTTGTTTGCCGAGCAGCGGAGCATCCTCGCCGGTGCCGCGTAGCGAGAAGCGTGCTAATGCACTGCGCTTCAAAAACGGCACGTACCAAAGACCCGCGTGCTGCGACAGGTTCGAGTGACTGGTCTCGAATCGGATCCTCGGTCTGCAGGCGTCTTGCGTTTTCCATGAGCACGCGCCGGCGAGCCCGAAACCAATGAACAACGGCTTCAGCGATTTGGACAGACAAGAAGATTCATGGGTTCAGGGCCTGCCGCCCTGGGGCCATTCGAGGATGACACCCTTTCCGAGCGAATTATCTAGGGAGAAAAGAGATGGTTGGGGACGCGAAGGGCGAATACCGCGGCATTGGGCCGCGCAGCGATACCGAGCTGACGGCGTGGCTCTCGAAGCGGCCGACCGAGGCGGCGCTGGAGCCGGATCTGCCGATCATCGACCCGCACCATCATTTCTGGGACACCCCGCCGCGCGGGCGCTACCTGCTGCCCGAATTGCTGGCCGACATTGCCGGCGGTCACAACATCGTGGCGACGGTGTTTCTCGAATGCCGCTCGATGTACCGCAAGGACGGCCCTGCCGAGATGGCGCCGGTCGGCGAGGTCGAGTTTGTCAACGGCATCGCGGCGATGAGCGCCTCTGGCGGCTACGGCCCGTGCCGCGTCGCCGAAGGCATCGTCGGCCATGCCGACTTAACGCTAGGCGCGCGCGTCCGCGAGGTGCTCGAGGTCGAGATCAGGGTCGGCGGCGGGCGATTCCGCGGCATCCGTCATGGCGTGTCGTGGGACGAGCACGACGCGATCCAGAAACACGCCACGCGCGTCGTGCCGCCGCACCAGCTGCGCGACCCGAAATTCCGCGAGGGCTTCGCCCAGCTGGCGCCGCTCGGCCTCAGCTTCGAGTCCTGGCAGTATCACCCTCAGCTGGCCGACGCGATCGACCTCGCCCGCGCCTTTCCCGAGACGACGATCATCCTCAACCATGTCGGGGGCGTGCTTGGCGTTGGCCCCTATTCTGGCCGCCGGCAGGAGATCCTCGCCGGCTGGAAGAGGGACATCGCCGAATTGGCGAGATGCCCGAACGTCGTGGTCAAGCTCGGCGGCATCGGCATGACCTCGTTCGGGTTCGACCTTCACGAGCGCGAGGTGCCGCCATCCTCCGAGGACCTCGCCGCCGCCTGGCGCCAATACATCGAGCCTTGCATCGAAGCGTTTGGGGTCGAGCGCGCGATGTTCGAGAGCAATTTTCCGCCCGACAAGCAGTCGGGCGGCTACACCGAGCTGTGGAACGCGTTCAAGCGCATCACCGCGGGTGCCTCGGCGGCAGAGAAGAGGGCGCTCTACAGCGGCACCGCGGCGCGGGTGTATCGCCTGACGGCGCCATAGGGCCGACCGCAACGGCGCTCGCCCGCAAAAGAAGTAAGTGGATTGCGGTGACCACGATCGACCAGCACGGCGAGGTGGCGCATCGCTGGCTGCTGCCGCATCGCCCCGGGCTTTACGGCTACCTGCTCGACAATGGCCATCTGTTTTACGGCGGCAAGGTCATGACCGAGCTCGACCGCTTCGAGGCGTGGCCGCGGTTCAAGGCCGGTGCGGCGCTCGAAGTCGATTGGAACGGGCGGGGCTGTGGGAGGTGCACCACCCCGACCACCACCACGACGCGCGGCGGCTGAAGAACGGGAACGTCATCCTGCTGTGCCTGCGCGCGCTGCCCGCCGAGATGGCGGCGCGGGTGCGCGGCGGGCTGCCCGGCAGCGAAGCCGACGGCGGCGTCTATGCCGACTACCTCGTCGAAACGACGACGACCGGCGAGATGGTCTGGGAATGGCGCAGCCGGGAGGATCTCGACCCCGCGGACTATCCGATCACGCCGCAAGACCACCGGGCCGAATGGACCCACGGCAACACCGTGACGGAAACGGCCGAAGGCAACCTCCTCGTCAGCTTTCGCAACATCTCGTCCGTAATCATGATCGAGCGCGCGCCGGGCGACGTCATCTGGCGGCTCGGCAGCCCGCCATTGGCGCAGCAGCACGACTCGCGCCCGCTGGCCAACGGCAACGTCCTGATCTTCGACAACGGCACTCACCGGCGCGACCACCCGGCGACCTTCTCGCGGGTGATCGAGGTCGACCCGCGCACCGACGAGATCGTCTGGCAATACACCGACCAGTCGCTGTACGAGTTCTTCAGCCCCTATATTTCGGGCGCGCCGCGGCTCGCCAACGGCAACACGCTGATTTGCGAGGGCTGCCATGGCCGCATCTTCGAGGTGGCGCGGGCCGGCGAGGTGGTGTGGGAATACGTCAACCCGCACTTCGCCCATGCCCCTGGGGCGCCGGGGCTCAACAACTGGGTGTTCCGCGCCTTTCGCTACACCGAGGCGGAGATCGCCGCGGCGCGGCGGGCGTAGCCGGCGTCGCGCGGGGTCAAGCGGGCTTCGCAGGGGCGCGGCCGACGACCGCGATCATCGGGTCGCTGACATCCTCGACCCATTCGGCAAGGCGATGGGTTGCGATGTCGGCGAAGCCGGCGTCGCGCAGGTAACGCTCGACAAGCGCGGCGTGGCCGTCGTCGTCGAGCGCTCGCCACACCGCCACCGCCTTTGTCCAAAAGCACCGGTTCGAAAAACCGATGACGAGCGGGCCGCCAGCACGAAGCACCCGCGCGACTTCGCGCAACAACTCGATGGGGCGCTGCAGGTACTGGATCGAGACGCAGATCATCGCCGCGTCGATGCTGTCGCCGGCGAGCGGCAGGGTCGGGTTGCGGTTGAAGTTCTGCACGAACCGACGGCTGAGGCGCGGATTCGCGGCGAGCTCCTCGACGTTCATGCCGTGACCGATGATTTCGGCATACGCGACCTCGGGCGGCAGGTGAGAGACCCAGCTCGACATCAGGTCGAGCAGCACGCCGCCCGCCGGCAGGATCGTCCGGTAGAAACCGGTCAGTGCGGCGATCGCGCCGTCGTCGATGTGGCAGACGAGCCGCGCCGGCTCGTAAAAAACCTCGTCTTCTTCGCCGTCGAGCTTGGCGAACGCTCCGGCCGGCAGCCCGAGGGCATCCTCAGCCACCGGGCAGACCTTTTTTTGTGCGGCCGCCGGCCCCGAGTTTGGTGAAGTTCATCGCCGCCTCCGCACCTTGGATCGGAATCGCCGACAATGGCATGCGGGCGAATGCGGCGCCAGCCGGGACGGAGGGTCCCCCAGCCCTCTCCCCGCCGGCGGGGAGAGGGGGAATTTCGGGGGGCGCTAATTCGGGGGCGCTAAGAGATGGGTCAGCCCATCGGTTTTTCGCAGTTGACCATCCACGGAATGCCGAACTTGTCGACCAGCATGCCGAAGCGGCGCGCCCAAAAAGTCTCCGCAATCGGCATCTGCACGGTGCCGTTTTCCGACAACGCCTTGAAGACGCGCTCGGCTTCGGATGGCTCATCGACGCCGAGCATTACCGTCATCCCCTTTGTCGGCTCATAGCGGTCGGGCGGGGAGTCGCCGCCCATCAGCACCTTGTCGCCGACGGTCAACCGCGCATGGGCGATCTTGCCGTGGAAATCGGGCGGGGACTGGTCCTTCATCGGCGTCTCGCCATAGGTCATCATCGCCACGATTTTGCCGCCAAGCGCCTTTTCGTAGAATTTGAACGCGGCCTCGCAGCGGCCGTCAAAGCCCAGATACGGGTTCAGCTCCATTTTTCGCTCCTCCTGTGAATCTCGTTTCGCGCGCGCCGCAACCGATTCTTCTTACACGGCGCGAACCGGTCGTCTCCCTGAACCTAATTCTTTGCGCCCAGTTGAGCACGCATGCGGTCCTCCGCCTCGCGCAACTCTGGAGTGAGGGCAGGACCGAAATCCTCCGCCTCGAAGATTTGCCGGATCTCGATCATCCCGCCTAGAAATGGCACACGTTTGGCCCAATCGATCGCTTGCTGCTTCGACTCGACCTTGATGATCCAGAACCCGGCGATCAGCTCGCTGGGATCGGGGAAAGGGCCCTCCGTTACCGTGCGCTTGGCTCCGGCGAACGACACCCTAGCCCCGTTCGAGCTTGGATGCAGGCCGTCCGCGGCAAGCATTACGCCAGCGTTGACCATCTCCTCGTTGAATCGGACCATCGCGGCGAACATGTCCTTGTCAGGCAGGACGCCAGCCTCGCTGTCGCGGTCGGCCCTGACTTGCAGCATGAATCGCATGTCACTCCCCTGCTGTGGATTTCGGGTTCGCGGCGACCCGGCGAGCGATGCCTGACGCGGTCACTCGTCTATCGCTTGATAGGCCAATGTCCAGAAATCGAGACAGATGTCCGGTGGGCGCGGCGAGGTCCAGGCGCGCTGGGTCATCAAGATGCCCACCATGCCCTCCGCGGGGTCCGACAGCCAGGACGTGCCGAGCCCGCCCGACCAGCCATACTGGCCGACCGGCCCGGCGAGGCTGGCGCGGCGGGTGATGACCGAGACCCCGTAACCCCAGCCGTGATCGTCGAAGAAATCGGGCCCGAGCCCGCCGGCCGCCTTCTGCGCCGGGGTCAACTGGTCGGCGGTCATGGTTTCGACCGCGGCGCGCGACAGTATGCGCTCGCCGTCATGCCTGCCGTTGTTCAGCAGCATGCGGGCAAAGGCAAGATAGTCGTCGACCGTCGAAACGAGGCCGCCGCCGCCCGAGGGAAAGGCAGGCGGGCGGCTCCATTGGCCGCCCTCGGTCGGGTCGTAGAGCTCGGCGGCGCCGGTTTGGAAATTCCCATAGCTCGGCCCGAAGCGGTCGAGCTTGGCCGCGGGAACGCTGAACCCGGTATCGTCCATGCCGCGCGGCTCGAACAGGCGTTCGCGCAGAAACGCTTCAAGA
>DATMLO010000213.1:0-34796 GCA_035570495.1 Allostellaceae bacterium
CAAGGCTGAGGTCGTCGGCCGCGACACCAAGACCGATCTCGCAGTCCTCAAGGTCAAGACCGACCATCCGCTCGTCGCCGTACCGTGGGGCGACAGCGACAAGGCGCGCGTCGGCGACTGGGTGCTGGCGATCGGCAACCCGTTCGGGCTCGGCGGCAGCGTCACCGCCGGCATCCTCTCGGCGCGCCAGCGCGACATCCATTCCGGAGACTACGACGACTTTCTGCAGACCGATGCGGCGATCAACCGCGGCAACTCCGGTGGGCCGATGTTCAACATGGATGGCCAGGTGATCGGCATCAACACGGCGATCTATTCGCCGTCGGGCGGGTCGATCGGCATCGGCTTCGCGATCCCCTCATCGATGGCGCAAGAAGTCACCCACGAGCTGGTCACCGAGCCAGACCACACCGTGCATCGCGGCTGGCTTGGCGTCCGCATCCAGGAGGTCAACGACGAGATCGCCGACAGTCTCGGCCTTCCCAAGGCGCAGGGCGCGCTGGTCGCCAGCGTCACCGATAACGGCCCGGCTCAGGCCGCCGGCATTCAGCAGGGCGACGTGATCACCAGCTTTGACGGCAAGGAAGTGACGGCGATGCGCAACCTGCCGCGCCTTGTCGCCGAGACGCCGGTCGACAAGGTCGTCACCGTCACGGTATGGCGCAAAAAGGCGCAGACCGAGCTCAAGGTCAAGGTCGGCCGCCTCAAGGAGGCCGAGACCGCCAGCGCCGAAACTCCCGACAAGCCGGCCGCTCCGCAGCCGCCGGCCGATACGGCCAAGGCGCTCGGCATGACGCTGTCCGGCGTCACCGCCGAGCTCAAGGAGAAATACTCGCTCGGCGACGACGCCAAGGGCGTCGTCGTGACCGATGTCGCCAAAGACAGCCCCGGCGCCGAAAAGGGGCTGCGTCCCGGCGACGTGATCATGGAAGCCTCACAGGAAGAGATGAAATCGCCCGGCCAGGTCGCCGCCAAGGTCGCCGATGCCAAGAAATCGGGCCGCAAGTCGATCCTTCTCCTGATCGAGCGCCAGGGCGATCTGCGCTTTGTCGCGCTCCGCATCGACCAGAGCTAGGGCGCGGGTTCGCCACCCCGGCGAAGGCCGGGTCTCTAATCCACCATATCGAACAGCTTGCACCAGCCGGTCGGGCTGACCTCACCGTCGACCACCTTGCAGCTCTTCGGCTTGATAAAAAAAGTGCAGACCGCGCAGCTGAACATGCCTTTCGGCGTCGGCTGATATTGCGCGTCGGCCTGCGAAATCTTGTCGGGGTTCGCCACCGGCCCGTCGGCGTGCGCCGGAACCGTAATCAAGCCCAGTCCTGCCGCAAGCAGCTTGCGGCGGGTGAATTGCGTGCGTCTACGCATTGCTATTTGTCATTCCCGCGAAGGCGGGAACCCATGAACACAGGCTTTTGCCAAATTGGCCCCGCCCGTGTTCATGGGTTCCGGGTTCTGGCGTCGCCAGTCCCGGAATGACCAGAGCGAGCTAGGCCGGCTTCGCTACGTAGCCGTAGCGCAGATTGCTGCGGCCGCCGCCTTGGGCGACATAGTCAGCCTTCATCTGCGAGAAGCGGTCGCCCTTGATCGCTTCGGCGTGCTGCTGGCCGATGCCGTAGAGTCTCGCGCTGTTGCCGCTGAAGATCGCGGTCTTGAGCGGCCCGTCGGCCGGACCCAGCGGCTTGAACCCGTACTGCTTCTGCATGTCGTCGGGGATTTCGAGCCGCCGCAGCCCTTCGATCTGCCATTGCGGCGCGCCGGTCCACACCGCGTCGGTGCCCCAGACGATGCGGTCTTGTCCCAGCCCCTTGACCAGCATCCCCATCAGCGCCGCCGCGAGGCGCGGCTGCGCCACCGCGGTCCACGCGAAGATCTGGCCGAGATCGCCATAGACATTGTTGACGCCGTATTTCTCGGGGATCTCGACAAGGTCGCTGGTCCAGGACGAGCGGCCGGTCTTGTCGAACTCGGCCATCGCCTCGGCCGGGTCGCCGCCGACCCAGCGATAGGCCGAGTGGTAGACGAGGAAATTGAGGTTCTGCCAGTCCTTCGCCGCCTTGCCGATATCGCTGACATCGGCGTAGGGCGTGAGGCGCGGGAATTTCTCGGCGATCGCCGGCGCGAACAGGCCCTTATGGATGCAGACATTCTTGATGCCGGTCTTCGAGATCTTTTCGTAGAACGGGTACATCAGCTTTTCGTCGTCGGCGTGCCACGGCCACTTCGCCGACTCCTTGTGCGTGTTGTCGCCAACCGTGTAGCCCTTCCACGAATCCGGTTTGTACTTCTCGACCGCCTCGTCGACCTTGTCGAGCCAGCCGTCCTGGCCGGGGGTGAAGGTGAAATGCGCCAGCATGCGGCGCGTGCCGGCCTTTTCGTTGACCTCGGCGCGGGTTTTGAACACCTGGTCCTGCGGCAGGAACCAGTCTTCCGGCACATCGGACGGCGAATTGGACAGCAGCGATATCTTGGTATCGCTGTCCATGTAGAGCTCTTTGACGTAATTGCCGAATTTGAGGTCGTCGATGGTCTGTTCCTTGCCCGACAGCTCCTTGTTCCAGCCCCATTGCCCGACCGCCTCGCGACCCTTCACAAAGCCCATGAGCCGCGTGTCGTCGCGCAGGAAATGGGTATGGCCGTCGATGATCATCTGGCCGGATTGCGCGTCGGCGAGCTGATTGGCCAGCTCGGGGGTCGCCGCTTCGGCTTCGCTGACCGCGAAGTATTTGCCGAACACCGAGTTCATCGCGACAAACGACGCGGCCATCCCGGCGGCGGTCTGGAAGAAGCGGCGGCGCGACAGGCCCTGACGCCGCGACAGCCGGTCGCTCATCTCGATAAGCCGCGCCTCGACCTCTTTCTGCTGCGCTGTTTGCGGCAGCGGCAGGTACTCGTCGCTCGACACGATCTGCGTCGGCACCGGCGAGGGGAATGACGACGTCTCCGCCGGCAACAGGCCGCTGATCATCTCATCGGTCGGAACTCTCATCGCGCCCTCCCAATTTAAACATTGGCCCATTCTACCGGCATCGCGTCCGCGGCACCAATGCCGCGCCGGTATCGATTTCATGCGCCGAAGCGATGTCCACCGGCGCACGGAGCTTGAGCCGCCGAGCCGACTAAGGTAACAAATTACGCCAATTCGTTGAGAAAGCTGCCTTACGTTCGAGCAACACGTTCCTAACGGGGTTAACCGGACAGCACTTTGATGACAAATGAACTGACTCGGGCAATCGCGAGGAGAATCAGCGCGTTAGAATGGCTTTCGCGCCTTATGTTGGCATCGGTTGTCGCAATTATCGTCTATGGGTTTTGGATTTCCAACAAGTCTTCCGAAACAACGCAAACCGATGTTAGCGAAATCAAGCGATCCGCTGAAGAAACCAAGCGATCCGCTGAACAAGCGCGCCGTGAGACGGAATTGGAAAGTCAAAAACTCCGGCTATTTGGCGCATTGAACAGATTATCTGACGGAATCGACAGAATTGAAATCAAGCTTGAAAAAGATTTTGAGGAGATACTACAGGATCAATCATTGGGTGTGCGTGTGCGTGTTCCTATTTTTGATAAATCAGAAAATCTTAATGAAGATCGAGTATTATTAAAAATAAATATAAACCTTCCGGAGAATTGTCGTACGCTTGTCTCTTTTGCAATGAAACAATCAGTCGATAAATATGTATTCACAGACCAGTACAACGACGTATTAACGCTATCTTCATTTATAAATGACAGATTATATTTTGTGATAGAAGATTTTGATGAAAAAAATTAGAATACTTGAAAAAGAAAATGCTTCTTAAGCAAGATGATTTCAAGACGTCTTTTGAAAAAATGCTCGCGGAGCAATGTTCCTCTGTCATTTTTTCGCGGCAAGCTCAGGAAGTATCGACAATTTTGCGACAAATCGACGATCTGTTGGATAAATCGGATACGCCTGGTTCAGCTGCGCCGTCGGCAACTCCCGCAGCATCCTCGTCGCCTGATTTGACCAATAAGGGTTTTGTATATTTGCTGGTTTTGAACCGCTTTGGGCCGCTGGTCGTAGTCTTCTTTTTCTCGTCTCTAATCATCGGTCTTTATCGATACAATTCTCGATTGATCTCATACTACTATGCCCGGCTGTATGCGATCCAAGCGCTTGATGGCAGGACGTCAACCGAGCAGTTTGCAACAACGGTTGCTACGTTTTCCCCGGATGCGATCGACTTTGGCCGACTGCCGAGAACGCCATTGGATATTGCCGGCGATGTCGCCGAAAAAATTGCGGCTAAGATCGACCTGTCTAAGCTGAGCAAATAGTAAGCCGACACTCAATCGTTGCTCAGGCCGGCATCGTGTCCGCGGCACCAATGCCGCGCCGGTATCGATTTTCATGCGCGGCGATGATGTGCGCTGCCCGGCGATAGACGGCTGCCGCACGGGACGGCATTGTTCAACATGCGGGCGATCTTGCGCCTCTCCCGCCGCCAATGGTTGGGCCCATGGTTGGGATTCACCGTCGCCCTGCTCTTCGGTTCGGCAGGGGCTCAGGAGCAGCAGGAATATATCGGCACGGCGACCTTGCTGCCCGATGGCACCATTCATATGGAGCTGCATTTTCGCATGCCCGGCGGCGGCTGGGCCGACGGCGCTAGGGATTACAAACCGGGAGACCCGTACTACGACGAGGTGCTGCGGCATATCGGCGGGCTGAAACCTGGCGAGACCAAGCTGGTACGCCCCTGGCCCGATCCGCCGCCGGCCGATCAGCACTAAAATCGCCGCAATCGTCGTGTAGCGTCCTGCTTTCGATACGATCTCGGCAGCAGACCCGCCTGTTATTTTCCAGCAATAACAGGCTAAACACCACGATATGGTAGCGTTAGGGCGGTGGACGGAATTGCTTCCGCTGGCGCATAGTTCTCTCAACAGATGGATCAGCCGAGAGGGCGAAGATGTCGGTGCAGGATGTGAGGTTTGACGGTGCGGTGAATTGGCCGTCGAATGCGCTGAGCGAGGTGCCGTTCCGCGTCTACACCGACCCCGAGCAATACACGCTCGAGCAGCAGCGCATCTTTAAGGGCGAGGCGTGGAGCTATCTGTGCCTGGCGAGTGAAATCCCCAATCCCGGCGATTGGGTCGCCACCACGATCGGCGAGGTCGCGGTCATCGTCGCCCGCGACGAGGCCGGCCAGATCAACGCCTTTGTCAACCGCTGCGCCCATCGCGGCAATCTTCTATGTCTCACCAATAAGGGGCACGGCCGCGAGATCACGTGCATCTACCACGGCTGGAGCTATGACCTCGGCGGCCAGCTGACCGGCGTCGCGTTCGAGAAGGGCGTCAAGCGCCAGGGCGGCATGGCGGCCGAATTCCATAAGGAAGACCACCACCTTCAGCGGCTGCGTGTCGAAGAGCTGTGCGGTCTCGTCTTTGGCACGTTCAGCGACACCGTCGCCGACCTTCAGAGCTATTTCGGCGAGAGGGTGGTGAGCGGCATCAAACGGGTGCTCGAAGGGCGCCCGGTGCACATTATCGGCCGCTCGACGCAAATCCTGCCGAACAACTGGAAGCTCTATTTCGAGAACGTCAAGGACACCTACCACGCCTCGATCCTGCACTCGTTCCTGACGACGTTCCGCATCAACCGGCTGTCGATGCCGGGCGGGATCAACATCAGCGACGATGGCGGCAGTCATTTCAGCTACGCGAAACTCGACTACGCCGCCGAGGACGCCGACTACCAGGCCGCCAATCTGCGCTCCGACACCGATCTCAAGCTGCAGGACAATTCGGTCACCGAGTCGGTCGACGAATTCGGCGATCAGATCTCGGTGATGATCCTCACCGCCTTCCCCAACATGGTGCTGCAGCAGGTGCGCAACACCATCGCGGTCCGGGTCGTGCGGCCGCGCGGCGTCGACAAGACCGAGCTCGAATGGGTGCATCTCGGTTTTGACAGCGATGACGAGGCGATGCAGGAACGCCGCCTGCGCCAGGGCAATCTGATCGGCGCCGCCGGCTATATCGCGATGGAAGACGGCTGCGTCGGCGGCTTTGTGCAGCGCGCGCTGCAATACAACGACGACGACAGCGGCATCGTCATGATGGGCGGCCACGACGCCGAGTCGCAGAATTTTCGCGCCAGCGAGGCGGCGATCCGCGGCTTCTGGAAGAAATACCGCGCGCTCACGAGGGTCTAGGATTGGACCGAGGGCGTAGCGTCCTTCGAGGCTCCGCTACGCTCCGCACCTCAGGATGAGGACTTTTCTCAATGCCGCGCACAAACCACCCCCATCCTGAGGTGGCCGCAGAGCGGCCCTCGAAGGACGCAAAGGCGGTCATGCAGCGGGTCGGCTCATGAGCGCGGTCGACGACACCATCCGCCTCGGCGTCGCCGAGCTGTACGCCGCCTATGCCGATTGCATCGACGACGACCGGCTCGAGGAGTGGCCGGATTTCTTTGTCGACCAGTGCCGCTATCTGATTACCGACCGGCAAAGCCATGAGGCCGGGCTGAAGCACGGCGTCATCTATTGCGCGTCAAAGGGCATGCTGGTCGACCGCGTCACCTCGATGCGCCGCGTGTTGATGTTTGAGGCGCACCGCTACCGGCATCTCGTCGGGCCGCCGCGCGTCACCAAGGTCGAGGGTGGTATCGCCGCGAGCCAAGCCAATTTCTACTGTGCGCGCATCATGCATAACGGCGAGACCAGCATGTTCGCGACCGGCCGCTATCTCGACCGCATCGATGTGAGCGGGGAGTCTTATCGGTTCGTCGAACGCCTCGTGGTGCTCGACAGCCAGAAGATCGACACGCTGGTCGCGATCCCGCTTTAGCCTCAGGCTACGGTCATCTCGGCGACCCGCGCGGTTAGCTCGTCGAGGTTCCGGCGCAATTCCTCGAGCCCGAAATAAAGCCCAAAGACGCGTTCGATATCCGCGTCGGGGAGGGCGCGGGTGAGACCGTCCTTGCGCAGACCCGACATGGCCTCGGCATAGCCGGCGAAGGCCGCATCGATCGATCCGGCCGGTGGCGGCGCGGCACCCGCCCTCAGCGCCGCACGCAGCCCGGTCATGGTCGCGGCGCACGCCGCGCCCAGGCCGCTCGCCGCTTCCGCGAGCCGGTCGCGCACCGGCTCCGGCAACGGCGTCGGCAGCGTCCGGCCGATGATGACGAGGTCGTGGCTGATCCGCCGCAGCGTGCGCACCAGCGGTTCGGGGTCGGGCGCGTCGCTCATGTAGGAGCGCCGCTCGCGCGCCGCCTCGGATGCGGTCGTGTTCGCTGCCTCGACCGCGGCGCGGATGCGGTCGTGTAACCGGATTACCGCTGGCAGATCGAGCGCGGCGTTCACCCCGCCGAGCAGAGCCACGATCTGCTCCGCCATCGGAACCAGCGCATCGCCGGCCGCCGTGTAGAGCGCCTTGTGCGCCCGCACCGGAGTTATCGTCAGCGCGACGGCGAGAGCGACGGCGCTGCCGACGCCGATCTCGAAAACCCGGTCGAGCGCTGTGTCGACAACCCCGCGCACCATCGGGCTCCCGAGCAGCACGATCACCGCGGTCACCGGGGCGACACGGTAGCTCGGCCGGAACGCCACCAGCAGCGTCAGCGGGATCAAGGCGACCCCGACGGCCAGCCCGGCGGAGGCGACGTCCGGGTGAGGCACGGCGTAGGTAACCGCGGCTCCCCAGGCGGCGCCAACCAGGGTGCTGACAAACCGGTCGAAGATCGCCTTCAGCGAGCCGCCAAGGCTCGATTGCGTGACAATGACCGCGGTCAGTACCGCCCAGTAGCCCTGCGGCAAATGGAAGAGGTGCGCGATAGCGAAGCTCAGCAGCCCCGCTACCGTCATGCGCAGGCTGAGCCCGAGCTCCACGCGGTGCTGGCGGAGCCAGCTATCGGCTTGTTGCAACGCCATCTGTCTCGCTCGGTGTCTCTGGCTGCGCCCGGGGAAGACTGTATAAGCTCCTGGCATGGCTGACACCGACGAGATCGTTTTCGGGCGTGTGGGCAGCGTCGGCACGGTGTTGTTGAACCGGCCGCACGCGCTCAACGCGTTCACGCTCGGCATGTATCGCCGCCTCGACGCGGCGACGCGCGGCTGGGCGAACGATCCCGGCGTCCGCGCCGTATTGATCGAGGGCGCGGGCGACCGCGCGTTCTGCGCGGGCGGCGATGTGCGCGCGGTCTACGAGGCCGGGATGGGGCTTAGCGGCGACAGCGAATTCACCAGCGTTTTCTTCGCCGAGGAATACCGGATGCTCCGGTTCCTGCATCATTATCCGAAGCCCTATATCGCGATTATCGACGGGATCACGATGGGCGGCGGCGCTGGCGTGTCGGTCAACGGTGCCTATCGCGTCGCCACCGAGAAGACGATGTTCGCGATGCCGGAGACCGGCATCGGCCTTTTCCCCGATGTCGGCGCGACGCGCTTCCTCAATCTGTGCCCCGGCCATATAGGCCGCTATCTCGGCCTCACCGGCGCCCGGCTCGGTGGGACCGACGCTCTTTATTGTGGGCTTGCGACGCATTTCGTGCCGCGCGAGTGGGTGCCGGCGCTAAAAGAAGCGCTCGCCGGCATGGCCTGGGAAGCCGGAAGCGAGCGCGCTCAGGTCGAGGTGCTGCTCGGCGAATTCGGCGCCGATCCAGGCCCGCCGCCGCCGCTCGTCGCGCGGCGCGGTTTGATCGATCGCTGCTTCGCGGGCGAGACCGTTGAGGCGATCCTCGACGCCTTGACGGCCGAAACCGAGGATCGCGAATGGGCTGCCGAAACTCGCGCCATACTCCTGACGAAATCTCCGACTAGCCTACGGATAACGCTGCGGCAATTGGTGCTGGGGCGCGAATTCGACCTGGAAGACGCATTGCGGCTCGAATATCGCATGACCCAGCACGTTATGGCGGCGCACGATTTCTACGAGGGCATCCGCGCGGTGCTGATCGACAAGGACCAGAAGCCGCGCTGGCAGCCGGCAAGCCTCGCGGAGGTCGATGACGCGATGTCAGAAAGCTACTTCGCGTCGCTGGGCCCCAGTGAATTGACGTTCGCGAATTGACATTCGGATAGTGGGAGGAACGCAAAGATGGCGATGATCGGCTTTATCGGCCTCGGCAATATGGGTGCGCCGATGGCCGCCAACCTTTTGAAGGCGCAACACAAACTAACCGGCTACGACATGGTGTCGGGTCCCGTCAGCACGCTCGAGCTGCAAGGCGGCAAGGGCGCGGCCAACGCCGCGGAGGCGGCTGCCAGCGGCGATATCGTCGTCACCATGCTGCCGGCCGGGCCGCAGGTGCGCGCGGTCTATCTCGGTCCCGACGGGATCATCGCCAAGGCCAAGAAAGGCGCACTGCTGATCGATTGCTCGACGATCGATGTCGAGACCGCGCGTCTGGTGAGCGAGGAAGCGAAAAAGGCCGGGCTGGACATGCTCGACGCGCCCGTATCGGGCGGCGTCATGGGCGCGCAAGGGGGCAGCTTGACCTTTATGGTCGGCGGCACCGAGGCGGCGTTCAAGAAGGGGCGCCCGATCCTCGCCAATATGGGCCGCACCATCGTCCATGCCGGTCCCGCCGGGAGCGGCCAGATCGCCAAGATCTGCAACAATATGATGCTCGCCGTATCAATGATTGGCGTGTGCGAGGGGTTTGCGCTCGCCGAGAAACTGGGTCTGCCGAGCCAGACTCTGTGGGACATTTGCAGCACGTCGACCAGCCAATGCTGGGCCATGACCAATTACTGCCCGATGCCCGGCCCGGTGCCTGGGGCGCCGTCGAACCGCGGCTATCCGGCGGGGTTCACCGCCGCCAACATGCTGAAGGACTTGCGCCTTTCGCAGGCCGCGGCGGGGCAGGCCGCCGCGGCGACGCCGATGGGCGCGGCCGCCGCCAACTTCTATCAGCTGTTTGTTGATGGCGGCAAAGGCGCGCTCGACTTTTCCGCGATCATGCAGATGGTCCGCCACAGCGGGAACACGGCCTGAACTGTCGCGTGAAAACGGAAAATTAACGAAAACCTCGCTAAGTTTTCGATGAGACGGCCTAGCGAGGCGGAGATGAACAACGGGTATCTCGAAGTGATTTCGCTCGTCGAGCGACTTCACCGGCACTTTCTTGAGGTCGTCAAGCTCGAGCTCGATGGGCTCGGCATTCACGACATCAACAACGTTCAGGGCCTGATGCTGTTCAATATCGGCGACGCCGAGATGACCGTCGGCGAGCTGACTCTGCGTGGCTGCTATCTGGGCTCGAACGTCTCGTACAATGTGAAGAAGATGGTCGAGAATGGCTATCTCGCGCAGGAGCGCTCGGTGCACGACCGCCGCTCGATCCATGTGCGGCTGACCGACAAGGGCGCCAAATTGCGCGACCGTCTCCAGGCTATGCATCAGCGCCATGTCGAGATGCTGAACCAGACCGCGATCAGCGACGACGACCTGTCCGCCGCAACCGTGACCCTGCGCCGTCTCGAGCGCTTCTGGATCCGCGCCGGCGACCTGGTGCAGCGTCCGGGGCAATACGCTGCCTGATCCGCGCTACAAGAATTTGACCTGAAAGCGACGGGCTGCAATTTTGCAGCCCGTTTTGCTTTGCGGAGTCGTTTCGATGCCGACAATGCCGCCGCTCATGGAGCTTTCGCCGGGCCTCACCGCCGCGGGAGGGCTCAGCGCCGATAATCTCGAGGCGCTCGCCGCCGCGGGCGTGAAGACGATCATCAACAACCGCCCCGACAACGAAGATCCCGGCCAGCTTCCGGCCGACGAGGCGCGTAAGCTCTGCGCCGTGCACGGCATCGCCTATCACCACATTGCCTTCGTCAACGCGACGCTGACCCGCGACCATATCGACGCCTTCGAGAAAGTGCTGATGGGCGGCTCGCACCCAATGGTCGCGCATTGCCGCAGCGGCACCCGTTCGACGATGATCTGGGCGTTGACCCGGGTTCGCCAGGGCGACGATCCGGCGGCGCTGGTCGCGCTCGGCGCGCGCAACGGCGTCGATATCTCGGCGCTGCCCGCGCTCGCGGCAAAGCTGCTCTAGTTTTAGGCGCGACGCCGGCGATAGCGGCGTCGGCTTTCTGGCATTGTTGCGGCTGATTTTGCGAACCGGCTGTCTCTGAACGGAGCGGCAGCGCTCCTCATGACCCCGTGCGGCGCGGCGTGAGGCGGCATGCTTGTTGCATTAAAATCGTATGAAAAATACGAGGAAAAATATGAAGCTGGTTACAACCGCGCTCACCGGAATTTTGATTGTCGCCCCGGCGCTTCTCGCCGCCGTCCTGGTCTCGGGCTATCTGACACCGGCATCTCCCTGATCGCCCGCTCGGCGGCGGCGGTTTCCTTCCCGGTATCGCTAGCGCTTCCGACAAAGCTGAGGTAGTCGTTACCGTCAAGAGCTGACCGGCCCATGATCGGGGCGATCATCGCGTCAAGGACGCCGGGAACAAGTGGATAGCGA
This sequence comes from Allostellaceae bacterium, assembly GCA_035570495.1. Classification (GTDB taxonomy): domain Bacteria; phylum Pseudomonadota; class Alphaproteobacteria; order ATCC43930; family CGMCC-115725; genus DATARH01. Next base: position 11,447 of record DATMLO010000213.1, read on the forward strand.
CGCCGCGCTGCGTATTCGCGACATCGAGTTGCGCTTTAGCGCCGGGATGCACCGGCCGCCGCCGAGCAGCGACGACACAATCTATGTTCACAAGGAAGCGGCCTTTGTAGCCGCCATGGACGAAGCTCTGGCGCGGGTTCGTCCCCGGCTGATGATCGAGATCGGGATTCTCGACGGCGGCAGCGCGATCTACTGGCATCATCGCTACGATCTCAGGCGGCTCGCCGCCTTCGACATTTTGCCCGGAGCGCCTGCTCTCGAAAATTACATCGCCAGACACGAACTGACGGACGCCTTCCGCCTCCATCTCGGCGTCTCCCAGACCGATCGCGGTCGTCTGCGCGCCGCGATTGAACGCGATTTCGGCGGCGAGCCGGTGGACGCCATCGTCGACGACGCCTCTCATCAATACGCCGAGACCAAAGCGGCGTTCGAAACGATCTTCCCTTATTTGCGCGTCGGCGGCGCATACATCATCGAAGATTGGGCGTGGGGCCATACCCATAACTGGCCGGTCGAGGCATGGGCCGACAAGCCGCTGATGTCGCCCTTGCTCTGCGAGCTGATGCTGGTCTGCGGACATCGCCGCGGCGTCATAGACAGAATCGACATCGATCCTCGCTTTGCGGTGATCTGGCGTGGGCCGGCCGAACTGGCCAAAGACGGTTTCCAGCTCTCCGATCACTACGCCGCCCGTCAATTTTCGCTTGCGCTATAACCGCCTAGCGGCTGAATGCTATCAATCCGCCTTTCTTTTGAGCGGTGCGCGAGTGCTGTTTCGGCGACGCCATCAACCCGAACTTTCCGTGGTCGTGGTCGTGCACGACATGCCGCGAGAGGCGCCGCGGACGCTTTACTCGCTCTCGGCAAAATATCAGCGCGATATCACGGCCGAAGATTACGAGGTCATCGTCGTCGACAATGGTTCGACGCCGCCGCTCGACCCCGACATCATCGCTGGCCTCGACGGCCATTTTCGCCTGCTGCGCCTCGATCCGGCGCCACCCTCGCCGGCGGCGGCGATCAATCGCGGGCTGGCCATGGCGGACGGGAAGATCATTGGCGTCATGATCGACGGCGCTCGGATGGTCACGCCTGGCATCCTGCATTTTGCGCGTCGCGGCGTATCGCTTTATCCGCGCGCGGTCGTCGTGACGCTGGGCTGGTACCTCGGCCGCGACCTGCAGCGCTTTGCGATCGAGGCCGGCTACAACCAGGCGCGTGAAGACGAAATGCTGGCCTCGATCGGCTGGCCGGAAGACGGGTATCGGCTGTTCGACATCGGCGCCCTCGATGAGGCTTCGACCAACGGCTGGTTTACGCCGCTCGAAGAGTCCAATGCGCTTTTTATGAGCCGCGAAAACTGGGATCGGCTCGGCGGTTACGAGGAACGCTTCGATCTGCCGGGCGGCGGCTACGTCAATCCCGACACGTTGGCGCGCGCCCTCGGACTGCCAGACAGCGAGCTAGTCATCCTGCTCGGCGAGGGTACGTTTCATCAGATACATGGCGGCGTCGCGACCAATCAGAGCATCCGCACATTGGAGCAAAGCCTGGTCCGATGGGACGAGCAATACCGGGCCATCCGGCATCGGTCATTCCGCGCAATCGCGCCGACACGCCGCACCTATATCGGCGCGCTGCCGCCATCGGTCTTGCCGCAATTGGCGCGCGCCATTGTCGAGCCAGTACGCGGCGAACCGCCACTCGGCCCGTCGTTTGACCGGAGTTTGTGGCTGGCGACGGCCTCGCCGCGACCGAGCGATCAGATCTGCGCCGACCTCGTTGATCTCGCCAAGGACGAATTTCGCCAGCGCCGCTTTCAAGCCGCGGCGGCGGTCGCGCGCTTGGCCCGCGCGCATGCGCCCGACGAGCCGGCGCCGCAGCATCTGCTGACAATGGCCGGCGCCTGGTTGCGCCATCTCGGCGAGCCGGATGATGACGAGCGCGCGGGTTTTCATCTGGCCCGCGCCAAGGCCTACCGTGTGCTCGGCGATGACGAGGCCGCCGCAGCCGAATACCGCGCCGCTCTGGGGACGGCGCGCCGGCAAGCGATCCTGGTATTGGGCATGCACCGAAGCGGGACCTCGGCACTTGGCGGCGTGCTGCACGCGCTCGGCGCCGCACTGCCGCAGAAGACGCTGATGGGGCCGCATCCTTGCAATTTGAAGGGTCTTTTTGAAGCCTTGGCCGTTGCCTCGGCGCATGACGACTTTCTCGCGGCGGCAGGCTCCTGCTGGCATGACTGGCGGCAATTCGATTTTGAATGGGCGCGTTCGCCCGGCGCCGCGCCGCATACCGAGAAGATCAAGACGGTTTTGCTCGACGAATTTGGCGACGAGAAGCTGATCCTGCTCAAAGACCCGAGGATTTGCCGGTTCGTTCCCTGCACCGCCGCGATCCTGACCGATCTGGGCATCGGCTTTGTGGCGGTGCTGCCGGTGCGCAATCCGCTGGAAGTGGCGCTCTCGCTGCTGCGCCGTGACGGCTTTGCCGTTTCGAAATCGCTGCTGCTGTGGCTGCGGCATGTTCTCGACGGCGAACATCTTTCACGTGGCCTGCCGCGCTGTTTTCTGTCCTATGAAAGGCTGTTGCGCGATTGGCGGGAGCAGATCGAGCGCATCTCCCGGCAGACGGGGATTGTGTTGCCCAACCAGATCGAAGACGCCGGCGCCGCGGTCGATGAATTTTTGACCGAAGAACTGTACCACGAGCGCGCGGACGCCGAGGAAATCGACTGCAGCCCGGAGGTTTTGCAGCTCGCTAACAGCACATACGAGCTTCTCATCGATATCTGCGAGCGGGGCGAAAACAAAGAGTTGCTGCACTCGCTCGATACCGCGCGGGCCGAATTTGAGGTGCTGTGCCGGAGTGCCGAGACAAAGATGATCGCCGAGTACGCGGCGCCTGATCAATGAACGACACCAATCCGCCGTGGATCTTTGTTCACGTCCAAAAGACCGGCGGCAATTCGGTGCGCACGGCGCTCGGCGGCGACATTTTCGATGCCCACAAACACTGGACGGCGCGCGAACTGCGAGAGCTCCATGGTGATGCCGTTTGGAACTCCTGTTTCAAATTCAGCTTTGTCCGTAATCCCTGGGACCGGCTGGTGTCGTGGTGGGCGATGATCGAGAACAGCAGAGATTATGTCGATCTGGAGCAGCCGCCGAATGCGTTTTTTGGCCATGTATTCAAACGATCCAGAAATTTCGAAGAATTTCTTCTGCGTTGCGACGGCGAGATTGTCGAAAACGATGGCCGCAAGAACATTTTCCGCAACCAGATCGATTATTTGATCGACGGCAGCGGCGCGATGCTCGTCGACTTTATCGGCCGGTATGAACGCCTACAGGAGGGTTTCGACGAAATCTGCGACCGGCTTGGCCGCGCGTCGGTTGAGTTGGAACGGACCAACGCCTCCGAACATGCGCCCTACACCGAGTATTACGCGCCGGCCACGGTCGAGATGGTCGCCAGACACTATGCGCGGGACATCGAGGAATTCGGCTACCGGTTCGGTCAGTAAGTCTCAGCGAGGCCGCACCGCATCCGCCATCACCCGGCGAAATTCGCTGAACGGCCGCCGCAGCCATTCGTCCGTGTCGTGCGGCGGCATGGCGTCGACCGTGGCCATGAAATCGGCCATCTCTCGACGCGGGTCGGCGCGGAAGTTTGTCCGCGACATCAGGAAATTGACCGACATCGTGGAGCACGGGTGCTTTACGGTGCATGACAGGTATTGTCGCAAAGCCGCGTGCTTGAAGCCTGGCAGATCGAACGATATTTGCGCCGCGTCGTGCTCGAAAAAGGCGGCCCGGCCGAGCCGGTAGAGGGCCGACGATGTGACCGCGTAGTTATTGGTGTAGATGACATGGTCCAGCGGCCGGCGCTGGATGATCGGTTCGTCGTAGCCGTGCGGCGCGAAAATACGGCCGAGGCGCAGCGAACCCCAGCGCGTGCCGTCCTCGCCCGTGGTCGGCACCGGCAACTCTTCGAACAGACCGGGGGCCATCCAGTCGTCGTCGTCGACAAAGGCGACCCGGCCGTCAGGCGGCGCGATGCCGTCCCACTCCTGGTGCCGGACCAGCGTCGCCTGTCGAACGGCATGGTAGCTCTCGAGCGCAAGCACCTTCAGCTCTGCCCGCAACCCGCGATAGTCCAGTTTGAAGTGCCTGTCCCATATCGCGGCAAACTCGATGACGAGGTCCTCCGGCAGGCGCAGCGACTTGAGAAAGTCGCGCGAATGCTCAAGATCGAACGTCGTCCAATCCGGGCTTGCGCGCAGAACGAGGAGATTTTTCGGCATTGGTCGTGTGCCTCGCGCAAGCCGGTGCCGCTACAGCACCGGCTTGCGCCACCAGACGCCGCTGCGGTCCACGGTATTGATCGGGGCGTCGATACCGTGCTGCGTGCGGTAGTCATGCACCGCTTGCCGGCACGGCGGCGCCACGCCGTAATCGTCGATGATTACGAAGCCGCCGGGCGAGAGCTTTGGATACAGGTAACGAAGCGCAAGGTCGGTTGATTCGTAGAGGTCCCCGTCCAGCCGAAGCAGCGCCAGCGGCCCGCATTGTAGTGACGGTAGAGTGTCGCCGAAAAAGCCCTCGACAAAGACGACCTGACCGTCCAGCAGGCCGTAGCGGTCGAAGTTTGCTTTGACGATGTCGAGCGACACGGCGAGTTCCGCGTGCCGGTACAGCGTATCGCCGACATCGGCCGGATATAGGTCGGGCTTTGGCGGTGGCACGCCTTGAAAGGAATCGGCGACATAAACCTTGCGGCCGCGCGCGCCATAGGCGGCGAGGATGCCACGCATCAGGATGCAACAACCGCCGCGCCACACACCGGTTTCGATAAAGTCGCCGGGCACGGCCGCATCGAGCGCCGCCTGCGCCAAGTCGCGCACATTGATCAGCCGATCGACGCCGACCATTGTGTGCGCCGTGGTCGGTCCCAGCGTGCCCGGCCTGCGCTCGCCGCGATCGAACTTGTTGCCGGCGCGCCACGGCCCGGGCATCGGGTCGCCGTAGATGCCGTCGACGACGCTGCGGATCAGCAGATCGATATAGAGGTCGCGCGCCGAACTGGTTGGCGATACGCGCGGCGTCGCCTCTAGCCGCCGCGCCCGTACCGTGATGCGCTGATGCGCGGCGTAGTCGGGCAAGCCGGTCCAGTCGTCGACCGCGTTGTCCTGCCAGTCGAAAAATTCTGCCTGATAGCCGGCATAGTCCAACATCGCCAGCAAGCCGGGTGTCGATGGTGTGCCGACCAGTGCTTTGCCGGCTCCGGTCGCGCCGTAGTCGATCGCCATGCGGGTATCGTCGATGGGATCGAAGGCGAGTGCGACGACCGGCTCTGGCGCCGGCGCGACAAACGTATCGAGAATTACATGTTCGGCGCCAAGCCGTCTCGCTTCCAGCAAGAGGCGCATGTGATCCATCGTGTGGTAGAAGAAGCCAAGGCACAGCACGACGTCCACGCTTCCGGCGTCGAGTCCGCGCAGCGCCTCAATCGCGTCGCCGGCCACAAGCCGATACGAGCCAGCGGCGACGCCGTAATAAACGAAATTCTGTTCGGCTTTCCTGAGCAGATGCGCGCGCGCCTCGATACCGGTGACGTGCGCCGCGCCGGCCTTGAGCGCCGCGAAGCTCCAGCGTCCGTCATGACAGCCGAGATCGACGACCCGGCGGCCAGCGAAAATCTCTGTGTTCCAGCCGATAATTGCGCGCCAGCGCGCGTTCAGGCGCGACCGCGAAGGGACCGTTTCGGTCGTCTCCAGAAATCGAGGATAGAGATCGCAGAAATCCGCCGCTGCCATGACCCGATGCATCAATTTTGCGCTCGCGAGACATCGCGTCGCGCCAGATCGATAATCGCATGAAACTGGCCGAAGCGAAGCCGCGGATCAGCGCGCAATGCCATGCCGGCACGAGCTATCGCGAAAGCGCGTTCCGGCTTGTTGCAGACGATGTCGAGGCATTCTTCGATGCTGTCGTCGTCATAGCGGAAGAGCAGGGCGTTGTGGCCGTGCCTGAATATGCTTCTCGCGGCGAGATTGTCTTCGAGGATCGCCGCACAGCCGGCGTTGAGCGCGTTCGCGGTGCGATCATGGATCATGTCGCTCATCGGGCTGACGCTGAACACGGAGCGGCAGCTCGGCATCCGCGCCAGTGTAAATTCCATAGGGACGTTTGTTTCCAGCACGGCGTTCGCGCCGCTGAAATACGGCAACGCACTGTCGTCGGACTGAACCAGAACAGGAAATTTCCGTGCCGCGGTAAATATCGTCAGCCGCCGGATGGTCTGCACCGACTGCTCTATGATGTGGCAGAGAGAGTTGAACGTCTCCGCCGGCACCTCCTTGTTGGAGGCCGCCAGCGCTGCGACGAGATGCTGGTGCAAAGACCCTGTCATGTCGAGCCGTGCGCCGGCGATGGCTTCGCGCACGATATCGGATAGCGGCGGGTCTAACCGGCTTATGGCCTCGTCGTTCTCCGCGACGCTGCGGACGCGGCGCAGGCTCAGCGGGATCATGCAGCTGAAGCGGCGCTGCATGAACGCCTCCCGCGTCAGGCCTCCGACGCGTGAGCGCCGGTTCGGCCCGACGCCGCCCATCGTCGCTGTCAGCGCTCCCGGCAGACAATAGCGTTGGAAATACTGTCGCTCCTGTTCGGTATTGAGCAGAAAGCGGCTGTTCGTCGCGGTGGACGCATAAAACTCAGGCCACCGGCCGCTTGGGTGGTCGACGATCCATTGCACGACGGGGATGCCGTTTCGCTCGGCGGCGGCGAGAAAACTGCCCGACGCCAGCCACGAATGATCGAGCGTCGAATTGAACCCGAGTACCGCGGTCGCCCGATCGTCGATGCATAGTTGCAATTCGGGTCGCAAGCCATCGGCGCGCAGCGTGATGCCGCGGCACAACACCCCCTTGCTTTCCAAATATTGGATGATGTTTTCCGCGTAAGTGCGATCGTGCTCGTAGTCGACTGTATAGATGTAGACCTTGTCCGGCTCAGTTCCCTCGCGCCTGAGCCGCCGCAACCAGCTGAGCATCTCGTCGTCTGTCCCCCGCGCCTTACGGCGCCGATCTTCTATGTCACTGGTTACCCAGGGTCCGGCTTATGGGCATCGGAGTCGAGCCGTTTCCTAGACGCAAAAACGGGGCGCCGCGGCGCCCCGTTTTCCGAACAGGACGGCCGTTCTACTTCTTGGCGCGGGCCGTGCGGCGACCGGTGCCACGGCCGAGGCCGATCTTCTTGGCAAAATCCGAGCGCTGCTGCGCATATTTCGGCGCGACCATGGGATAATCGGGCGCCAAGCCCCATTTCGCCCGGTATTCGTCAGGCGAAAGATTGTAGGTCGAGCGCAGATGGCGCTTCAGCATTTTGAGCTTCTTGCCGTCTTCGAGACAGACAAGATACTCCGGCGTGATTGACTTGCGCACCGGCACCGCCGGCTTTTGCACTTCCTGAACCGCCTCGACAATCTGGCCATCGAGCGAGCGAAGCGAGTTGTAAACCGCGTGAATGACGTCGCCGAGTTGCCCGGTCGCCAGGGTATTATTGCTCACATACGCGGCGACGACTTCGGTCGTCATTCGCAACAGTTCGTCGTCTGCCGCTCTCGGCGCTCCGGCTTCGGCCATGTCCTATCCCATCCTCAAGTTCGCATAGTCCCAAGGTGATCATTGCAGCCCGTTGTTTGGGTGTCAACGATAACTCCGGCAGATAATAGTAATAATGGGAAACGAGTTTCCACGGCGACTTGGCTATAGCTGAGAAGCGTGAAACTGTGCGAGTGATCTCCGGGTGAGAGACTCGTGAGATTAATGTTTGTGCTTTGTAGTTTTTCGGAAACTCCCATCGATGTTAGGCCACGACGAGCGGCAAGCAAGCGGCGCCGACGCGAGGTCTGGTAGCCCGCTGACATCGGCGCCCGAGATATGGTAGGCTGATGCGGAGGCGGCGTGTCGACCGAAGCCGACCGCCATCAGTTTCCCGAACGCCATAGGTGATCCCCTGTCAAACGCTGCTTCCGCCGCTGCCGCCGCCGTCCAATCCACCGGCTTCTTCTCGGCTGATCTCGCCACCGCCGATCCCGAGCTGGCCGTAGGCGTCGCGCAGGAGTTGCACCGTCAGCAATCGCAGATCGAGTTGATCGCCAGCGAAAATATCGTCTCGCGCGCTGTGCTCGAGGCGCAGGGTTCTGTGCTGACCAATAAGTATGCCGAGGGCTATCCGGGCCGACGCTATTACGGCGGCTGCGAGTTTGTCGACGTTGCCGAGCGGCTGGCGATCGAGCGGGCGAAAAAGCTCTTCGACTGTGGCTTCGCCAACGTCCAGCCGCATGCCGGCGCGCCGGCCAATGAGGGCGTATATCTGGCGCTGCTACAGCCCGGCGACGCCATTCTCGGCATGTCTCTCGCCGCCGGCGGGCACCTGACGCACGGCGCGGCGCCCAACCTATCCGGCAAGTGGTTCAAGGCGGCGTCTTACGGCGTGCGCGCCGATACCGCGCAGATCGATTTCGACGAGGTCGAGCGCCTCGCGCAGGAGCATCGCCCGAGGCTCATCATCGCTGGCGGCAGCGCTTATCCGCGGATCATCGATTTCGCGCGCTTCCGCGCGATCGCCGACAAAATCGGCGCTTATCTGATGGTCGACATGGCGCATTTCGCCGGCCTCGTCGCGGGCGGGGTGCACCCAAGCCCGATCCCGCACGCCCATGTCGTCACCACGACGACGCACAAGACCCTGCGCGGCCCGCGCGGCGGAATGATCCTCACCAACGACGAGGCGATCGCGAAAAAGATCGACTCGGCGATGTTCCCCGGCCTGCAAGGTGGGCCGCTGATGCATGTTGTCGCCGCCAAGGCGGTGGCGTTCGGTGAGGCGCTGCAGCCGAGCTTCCGGCGCTATGCGCAGGCCGTCGTCGATAATGCGAAGGCACTCGCGGAGACACTTGTCGCCGAAGGGCTGGCGATCGTTTCGGGCGGCACCGACACGCATCTGATGCTGGTCGATCTGCGGCCGCTCGACTTGACCGGCCGCGATGCGGAGAAGGCGCTGGAGCGCGCCGGGATGACCTGTAACAAGAACGGCATCCCGTTTGACCCGCGTCCGCCGGCAGTGACGTCGGGCGTCCGGCTCGGCTCACCCGCCGCGACAACGCGCGGCTTCGGGATCGAAGAATTCCGCCAGATCGGCCGGTGGATCGGCGAGGTGCTGCGCGGGCTTGCCCGCCACGCCAATGACAATGAGGCGACCGAGCAGCGAGTGCGCCGCGCGGTTGCCGAGCTCTGCGAGCGCTTTCCGGTGTATCCGCAGATCTAGGGGAGGGGGAAGAAGATGCGCTGTCCGTTCTGCGGGACCGACGACACCCAGGTCAAGGATTCGCGGCCGACTGATGATCGTGGCGCGATCCGCCGGCGGCGCTTCTGTCCCAATTGCGCGGCGCGCTTCACGACCTTCGAGCGGGTCCAGTTGCGCGATCTGACCGTGGTCAAGAAGAACAGTCAGCGCGAGCCGTTCGATCGCGACAAGCTGGCGCGGTCGATCTATGTCGCGATCCGCAAGCGGCCGGTCGAGCCGGAGCGCGTCGAGCGGATGATCAACTCGATCGTGCGCCAGCTTGAAAGCTCGGGCGAGACCGATATTCCCAGCGACCTGATCGGCGAGCATGTGATGGAGGCGTTGGCGACGCTCGACCAGGTCGCCTATATCCGCTTCGCCTCGGTCTACCGCAACTTCCGCGAGGCCAAAGATTTCGGTGAGTTTGTCGGCCGCATCGCCGCCGATGGCGATTGCTGAGGGTCGAGTCACGATCCGCCGTTGCGTCTGTCTGTCCCGGTATAAGCCGGGACCCACGCTTCCGCTGTTCGAGCGCATGACAGATAGGCCCCGGCTTCTGCCGGGGTGGTGACATTATGTCTGACGATCTCGCTCATATGCGCGCCGCACTGGCATTGGCGCGGCGCGGGCTCGGCAATACCTGGCCGAACCCGGCGGTCGGCTGCATCCTCGTCAACGACGGCCGCGTGATCAGTCGCGGCTGGACACAGCCAGGCGGCCGGCCCCATGCCGAGGGGCTGGCCCTACAGCGAGCGGGCGCCGCGGCGAAAGGCGCGACCGCCTATGTCACGCTCGAGCCGTGCAGCCAGCCGGGTCGCGGCCCGGCCTGCGCCGATGGGCTGATCGCCGCTGGAATCGTGCGTGTCGTCGCGGCGATCGAGGATCCGTTTCCGCGCGTCGCCGGCAGCGGCCTCACCAAGTTGCGCGCAGCGGGCATTGCGGTCGAGACCGGGCTGTGTGCCGAGGAGGCGACCGAGGTCAATGCTGGCTTCTTCTGCCGTCTAAAACAAGGCCGGCCGCTCGTTACCTTGAAGCTTGCGACCTCGCTCGACGGCCGCATCGCGACGGCGAGCGGAGAGAGCCGTTGGATCACCGGGCCGGCGGCGCGCGAACGCGCGCACCTGTTGCGTGCGACGCACGATGCGGTGCTGGTCGGCACCGGCACGGCGCTCGCCGACGACCCGCAGCTCACCTGCCGCTTGGCTGGCCTCGAAAACCGCTCGCCGGTGCGGATCGTCATCGACCGGCTATTGCGTCTGCCGGCAACGCTGCGGCTGTTCACCGAGGCTCACGCGACGCCAACTTGGCTGGCGACGCTGCCCACGGTCGACACGGCGCGCCAGGCGGCGCTCGGCAAGGCTGGGGTCAAGATCGTCACGGCGGAACCGGACGCGACGGGCGGCGTCGATCTCGCCGCACTGCTGCTGCGGCTGGGCGATGAGGGGCTGACCCGGCTCCTGGTCGAAGGCGGCGGCCGGCTTGCGGCAGCGCTGCTCCGCGCCAACCTCGTCGATCGCCTCGTCTGGATGCGCGCGCCGCTGGCGATCGGCGGTGATGGACTGCCGGCTATTGGCGGGCTCGATCTCGCCCGGCTCGCCGCCGCGCCGCGCTTTGCGCCGGTGTCAAGCGAGGCCGCCGGTGACGACGTGATCGAGACCTATCGCCGAGCGGAGTAGCTACCGGTTGCCGCATTGCTGGTCGAGGATGTCGATCATCTCGATGCCGTGGTTGGTAGCGCCGGCAGGCAGGGCCGTACCGACCGTCGGGCTGTAGAGCGAGCCGCCGAGATCGAGCGTCACTGGCGCCAAGACCCTCCAGCCGCCATAGGCGTTGCGCTCGAAGGCGGAACACGGAAACGGCCCGTCGGCGGCCTTGGCGGCGATGGGGCTCACGACCCCCGCGCCGAGAAGCAGAAGAGCCGAGACGGCCGTGGCCATTCGAGAGAAGCGATAGCTTGCGGTTTTCATCGCGCGATCCTGCGAAAATGATCCGTCACGCGGTATTAACGCCGTGATGCCGCGATCGGCACCCTGCTATGCGCCGCCTTCTCTGTGGGCAAAAGCACTGGCTAATCCGGCGGCAGGCTCCTAGCCTAGCCGCCAATGTTTACCGGGATCGTCACCGATATCGGCAGGGTTCGCGAGGCGCGGCACGGCAATGGCGGCCTCACCCTGTCGATCGAAACCGCTTACGACACCGGCCCGATCGCGCTCGGCGCGTCGATCGGCTGCTCGGGCGTTTGCCTGACGGTTGTGGCGAAAGAGAAAGGCCTCCTGACTTTCGAGGCTTCGGCGGAGACGCTCGCCTGCTCGACGCTCGGCGATTGGCGCAAGGGCTCGCGGGTCAATCTCGAACAGGCCATGAAACTGGGCGACGAAATGGGCGGCCACCTCGTGCTGGGGCATGCCGATGGCGTCGCGACCGTCAGGGGGCGGCAGCCCGATGGCGAGTCGGTACGGTTCACCTTCGCGGCCCCGGCGGAACTCGCGCCCTATGTCGCGCCCAAGGGCTCGGTCGCGCTCGACGGGGTGAGCCTGACGGTCAACGAGGTGGACGGCATGAATTTTGGCGTCAACATCATACCGCACACGCTGAGTCACACAGTGTTCGGTGACGCCGCGCCAGGGACGCACATGAACCTGGAGATCGACCTGATCGCGCGTTATGTCGAGCGGCTGCTCGCTGCGCGAGGACGGGCGTAATGGCAGACCGCGCGCCGCATGTGCTGCTGGTCGAGGCACCGTATTACACGCATATCGCGGCCCTGTTGCGCGAGGGCGCGGAGAAGGCGCTCGCCGCGGCGGGGGCCACGTTTGACGTGATCGAGGTGCCGGGCTCTTTCGAGCTTCCCGGCGCGATCGGGATCGCCGCCAAGGCCGGCAAGTATGACGGCTTTGTCGCGCTCGGCTGCGTGATCCGCGGCGAGACCACGCATTACGATCATATCTGCGAGTCGACGGCGGACTGGTTGCAGCATCTCGCGGTCAGCGATGGGCTGGCGATCGGCTACGGCATCCTCACCTGCGAGAACGAGCAGCAGGCGCTGCATCGCGCCAATCCCGGCGGCAACGGTCGCGACCATGGTGGCGCGGCGGTGCGCGCGTGTCTGGCGATGGTCGGGGTCAAGCGCCGCTTTTCCGGGGAGGCTGGATGAGCGCGGAGGGCGCCACCGATCATGACGGCGAGCCCCGATCGGCCGGCGGCCGGCGGCGCAGCGTCGCTCGGCTCGGCGCGATCCAGGCGCTTTATCAGCTCGCACTGAACCCCGGGCTTGGCGCCGATGTCGTGGTCGGTGAGTTCCGGCTGCACCGGCTCGGCCGCGAGATCGATGGCGAAACCTACGGCGAGGCCGACGAGGAGTTATTTGTCGACATCGTGCGCGGCGTCGCACGGAACCGCGAGCAGCTCGACCAGACGATCGCCGCTTCGCTGAGCGAGGAATGGCCGCTGCGCCGGCTGGAGACGATCCTCCGGCTGATCCTCGAAGCCGGCGCCTATGAGCTGACGTACCGCCCCGATGTGCCGCCGCGCGTGACGCTGAGCGAGTATGTCGGCATTGCGCACGCCTTTTTCGATGGCGGTGAGCCAGGGATGGCGAACGGCGTGCTCAACCGCCTCGCCCGGGCGCTGCGCGCCGACGAGCTTTGAGCGATGAAGGCAGCGGGGCTCGGCGAGTTCGGCCGTATCCGGGAATTCTTCGCGCCGCTGGCCGGGCTCGGCTCGCTCGACCTCACCGACGACGCGGCGCTGCTTGACTGCGCACCGGGCTATCATCTCGTCGCGACCGTCGACCAGCTGGTCGAGGGCATACATTTCCTGCCCGACGATCCGCCGGAGCTTGTCGCGAAGAAGCTGATGCGGCGCAACCTCTCCGACCTGGCGGCGATGGGCGCGACGCCGCGGCATTATCTCGTGACCTCGGCGTTGCCCAAGACGCACGACGACGACTGGGTGCGACGCTTCGCGCAAGGACTCGGCGAGGATCAGCACCGCTACGGGATGGCTTTGCTTGGCGGCGATTCCACCTCGACCTCCGGCCCGGCGATGCTGACTCTAACCGCGATCGGCCATGTCGCCACGGGCCGGGAAATTCGCCGTAGGGGCGCGCGGGCGGGTGACCGAATATGGGTCAGCGGCACGATCGGCGATGCCGTTCTTGGCCTCAAGGTGTTGCGCGGCGAGTACCAAAAACTCGCGCCTGGGCACCGCGCCGCGCTCGCCGCGCGCTTCCAGCTCCCCGAGCCACGCTGCCAGCTGGGGCCCGCGCTGATCGGCATCGCCCATGCGATGATCGACGTGTCGGACGGGCTGGTCGCTGATCTCGGCCATATCTGTGAGACCTCCGGCGTCGGCGCGACCATCGCGCTGCCGCGCGTGCCGCTGTCCCCTGCTGCGCGCGAGCTGGTCGGTGGTGATGCGGAATTGCTCGCGTCGCTGGTGACTGGCGGCGACGATTACGAGCTGCTGTTCGCGGCGCCGCCCGACGCTGACGACGAAATCACCAGCCTTTCGCAAGGCCTGGGTGTGCCGATCGCCGAGATCGGCGCGATTGAGGCGGGCCGCGAGGTACGGCTGGTGGATGGCGACGGCCGGGATGTTCCGGTCACCGCTGCGGGCTGGCGGCATTTTTGATCGTTCCGGTCTGATGGCTATGCAGAACTCGCGCAAGACCGTCTTGCTGCTCGCCAGTTGTCAGGCGATGGCGATGACCAGCATGAGCGTGCTGGCGACGACCTCGGCGATCATCGGGAACATGCTGGCGACCAACAAGGCGCTGTCGACCGTTCCCGTGGCGCTGCAGCAGACCGGCATGATGTGCGCGACAATCCCCGCGGCGCTGCTGATGGCGCGGATTGGCCGGCGCGGCGGGTTCTGGATGGGCGCCGCGCTTGGCGCCTCGGGAGCGGTTGTCGCCGCGGCGGCGATCTACCTCAGTTCGTTCCCGCTTTTCTGTCTCGGCACGCTGATGATCGGCAGCTCAAACGGGTTTGCGCAGCAATACCGCTTCGCGGCGGCTGAGCTCGCCGACGAGGGGTTCCGGGCCAGGGCGATCTCGCTGGTGCTGGCGGGCGGGGTGGTGTCCGGACTTTTCGGGCCGGAAACGGCGAAATGGTCGCGCGACCTGTTTCCCTCGGTCACGTTCGCCGGCTGCTTTGCGATGATCGTGGTGCTGCAGTTCGGTGCGGCAGGGCTGCTGGCGCTGGTTCGTCTGCCGCCGCCCCCGCCGCGCGGCAGCTTGCGCGGCGCCGGCCGGCCGCTCGGTCAGATCGTCCGGCAGCCTTTGTTCGTCGTCGCCCTGTTGTGCGGCATGGTCGGCAACGGCGTCATGGCGTTGGTCATGACCGCGACGCCGATCGCGATGATCGGTTGCGGTTTCCATTTCACCGACGCCGCGTTCGTCATCCAGTGGCACATCCTCGGGATGTACGGCCCGAGCTTTGTGACCGGCAGCCTGATCAATCGATTCGGCTTACCCGCGATCCTCTTGAGCGGCGCCGCGCTGTTGCTGACGTGCTGCGGGATCAATCTCGCCGGCATCGCCGAAGGCAATTTCTGGGTGGCGAATTTCTTGCTGGGCGTCGGCTGGAATTTTCTCTTTATCGGCGGGACAACCTTGCTGACCCGCACCTATCGCCCCGAGGAGCGGGCCAAGGTGCAGGCGCTCAACGACTTCATGGTCTTTGGCACGGCGACGGTGTCGGCGTTCTCGTCAGGCGTGCTGCTTGCCGGGTCGGGCTGGACGATCGTGCAGCTGACGGTCATGCCGTTTGTCGCGGTCGTGACGACCGCCATCCTGTGGATGCGTTTGACCACGGCGCGGTCGGCGCCGAGCTATGCGGCGGATTAGTTCCCGTAAAGTTGCTTGCGCGTCACAGTTCTGGCATGTTCCGGCCAATCCGACCCGCCCCCGCTGACGGCGGGTTTTTGTTACGGCCCATTGGGGGGAAACCACAACGATGTCTGCCGCCTATATCCTGGTGTTTGCCTGCGGCATCCTGGCCTTGCTGTACGGGCTGGTCACCAGCCGGCAAGTGCTGGCCGCCAATGCCGGAACCGAGCGGATGCAGGAGATTTCCGGCGCCGTGCAGGTCGGAGCGAGCGCCTATCTCAACCGCCAATACAGCACGATCGCGATGGTCGGGGTGGTGATCCTCATCATCCTTGCCGTGACGCTCGGCTGGCGCGTCGGGCTCGGCTATCTGATTGGCGCGGTGCTATCGGGCGCTGCCGGGTATATCGGCATGAATGTGTCGGTGCGCTCCAATGTGCGCACGGCGCAGGCGGCGCGTAGCGGCCTCGCGGCTGGCCTTAACATCGCCTTCAAGGCCGGCGCGGTGACCGGGCTCCTGGTCGTCGGCCTCGGCATCCTCGGCGTCGCCGGCTACTATTTCTTCCTGCGCTCGACCCTGCCCGACACCGATCTGCGGCCGGTGCTGGAGGCGATGGTGGCGCTGGGCTTTGGCGCCTCGCTGATCTCCATCTTCGCTCGCCTCGGTGGCGGCATCTTTACCAAGGGCGCCGATGTCGGTGCCGATATCGTCGGCAAGGTCGAGGCCGGTATCCCTGAGGACGATCCGCGGAATCCCGCGGTCATCGCCGACAACGTCGGGGACAATGTCGGTGATTGTGCCGGCATGGCTGCCGATTTGTTCGAGACTTACGCGGTCACGATGGTGGCGACGATGTTGCTCGCCAACATCTTCTTCCAGCCGCCGCTGCGCGACACGATCATGCTGCTCCCGCTGGTGATCGGCGCGGTCTGCATCGTCGCCTCGGTGATCGGCACGTATTTTGTCCGGCTCGGCGCCGATCAGGGGATCATGAAGGCGCTCTACAAAGGCCTCATCGCAACCGGCATCCTGTCGATCATCGCAATCGCGGCGGTCGTTGGTTGGCTTATCGGCTTCCAGCAGAAGCTGCCGACCACCACCGGCGAGATCACCGGCTGTGACGTGCTCTCCTGCGCGGTCGTCGGCCTTGTCGTGACTGGGCTCATCGTCTGGATCACCGAATACTACACGTCGACCGAGTACCGCCCGGTGCGCAGCATCGCGCAAAGCTCGACGACCGGTGACGGCACCAACGTGATCCAGGGCCTCGCCATCTCGATGGAGGCGACGGCGATGCCGGTCGTGGTGATCTGCGTCGGCATTATCGTGTCGTACCTTGTGGCCGGACTGTTCGGCATCGCCATTGCCGCGACGACAATGCTGGCTTTGGCCGGCATGGTGGTGGCGCTCGACGCCTATGGCCCTGTCACCGACAATGCCGGCGGCATCGCCGAGATGGCCGATCTGCCGGCCGAAGTCCGCAAGACCACCGACGCACTCGATGCGGTCGGCAATACGACAAAAGCCGTCACCAAGGGCTATGCGATCGGCTCGGCGGGCCTCGCGTCACTGGTGCTGTTCGCGGCCTATACCGAGGACTTGGCTCACTATTTCCCCAACTTGAAGGTGCAGTTTGTGCTGCAGGACCCGTACGTGATCATCGGGCTCTTCCTCGGCGCGCTGCTGCCCTATCTGTTCGGCGCCATGGGCATGACCGCGGTCGGCCGCGCGGCGGGCGGGATCGTCAACGAGGTGCGCCGCCAGTTCCGCGAGATGCCCGGCATCATGCAGGGAACACAGAAGCCCGATTACGGCCGCGCGGTCGACATGCTGACCAAGGCGGCGATCCGCGAGATGATCGTGCCTTCTCTGCTCCCGGTGCTGGCGCCGATCGTGCTCTACATGATCATCCGCGTCGTCGCGAATCAGGCCGAAGCGTTCAGCGCCCTGGGGGCGATGCTGATCGGCACGATCGTCACCGGGCTCTTTGTCGCGATCTCGATGACCTCGGGCGGTGGCGCCTGGGACAACGCCAAAAAGTACATCGAGGAAGGCCATCACGGCGGCAAAGGCTCAGATGCGCACAAGGCGGCGGTGACTGGCGATACCGTCGGCGACCCCTACAAGGATACGGCGGGGCCAGCGGTCAACCCGATGATCAAGATCACCAACATCGTTGCGCTGCTGCTGCTGGCGATCCTTGCCAGCTGGCATTGAGGGCGCGGCCTCGCCGGCCCGGCTAGCGGCCGGCGGGGTTGTTGCCCGGGCCGGGATTGTTTGCGGTCGCGGGTGTGGACCCGCTACCGCCACCGAACCGGCCGATATTGCCGATCAGCTGTTCCATGAATGACAGCTCGCGGCCGGGCGCCGGCGTCGCGCCGGGGGCCGGGCTGATCGGCATGCCGTCGGCCATTGACTTGTGATTGATGTCCCTGACGACGCCTTTGTCGTCGAAATCGACGATGAAGACCTGTTGATCGAGCAGGGAGGGCGAGAAGAACGCGACCTGCTTGGTCTTGCGGCTGATGTAGTACCAGGTGTCGTCGTCAAAGGTGCTTTCGCTCGACGGGCTGCCGAGGATCTTGACGACCTGCTCCTTGGTGGTGGTGCCGGGTTTGACTTGGGCGAGATTGTCGGGGTCGGGCAGATTGCCGCGCTGATCCTCGCTGATCACGCATCCGGCCAGCGCCAGCGCCAGCGCGACGACAGCCGGCCGTAAGGAACGCCGCGCCGAGATTCCGTTGAAACGATTGCCCATGAGCCCCATGTTTCGCGCTGACTTAAATCGAGGAGCGGGCGCTGTCAACGGACAGCCTTGCCGCAGGATTTAGCCCGAACTTGCCGTTTCGCCGCAATCCCGTCCGCGATGCCGCCGAACATGCCTATGGTCTGGTCGTCGAGCAATCGCGTCGTCCAGAGTTTTTTATGACACTCGGCGTCCCGGACACGCTCGACGGACGCTTCGAGCTGATTTGTCTGCATGCCTTTCTCTATCTGCACCGGCTCAAGTCGGACGGGGCGGTGTCGGCGACGCTCGGCCAGCGCTTTTTCGACAGCATGTTCGCCGATTTCGACCGCTCGCTGCGCGAGATCGGCACCGGCGATTTGAGTGTCGGTCGCCAGGTGAAGCGCATGGCCGAGGCATTCTACGGACGCATCCGCGCTTATGAGGCGGGGCTTGCGGGCGCCGATGCCGCGTTGCACGCTTCGCTTGCTCGCAACATCTACGGGACGGCGGTGGCGACGGATGACCAGCTCGCGCGGCTCGCATCCTATATGCGTCGCGAGGTCGCGAACCTCGCCGATCAGCCGGGCGATGCGCTGCTCGCGGGCACGATGACATTCGGCGCGCCATGAGCTCCTGCCCGGAATTCGGGCGAGTGGTGCCGCTGACGCGGGTCGGCAGCGAACCCTACCGCCAGGAGCTCGTCGCAACCGAGGCCGAGCGCGCGGCACTCGCGCATCGTTTTGGCCTCGTTTCGCTGGATCGCCTCGCTGCGGAGGTCGAGTTGATCCGCGAACCGGCCGGGACGATCCTGCTCACCGCCGCGTTTGAGGCGGTGTTCGAGCAGGAATGCATCGTGACGCTTGACCCGGTCGCGGGCAGCGTCTCGGAGTGGTTTAAGCTGCGTTACGGTGCGCCGGAGCAGGAAGCGGACGCGCCTGCCGGCGACGACGACCCGGCCTTCGAACCGCTTGGCGGCGACGCGATCGATATCGGCGAGGCAATTGCGCAGGAGTTTTCGCTGGCGCTGCCGCCGTTTCCGCGTGCCGCCGACGCGACACTTGAAATCGACGATCCCGAGACGCCCGGCGACGGGCCGTTTGCGGCGCTGGAGAAGCTCCGTCGGGGGCAGCCGCAATAACGCGGGGAAGCCGCGCTGTTGTCGTTGTTGCCGCCGCTGCCAATTTTGGCTAGATGTCTCGGCTCTCGGTCCCGAGATCAACGAGTAGACAATGGCTGTTCCGAAGAAAAAGGTATCGCCGTCGCGCCGCAATATGCGCCGCTCACATCATCACTTGCAGGCGCCGGCCTATGGCGAATGCCCAAATTGCGGCGAGCTGAAGCGGCCGCATCATTTGTGCGAGTCTTGCGGCTATTACGACAGCCGCGAAGTGGTGCCGGCGGAGCCGGCGACCGCCTGACCCGCGATTTCTAGCGCGAGGCGCGGCTCCCGTGAGCGGCCCGATCACGATCGCCCTGGACGCGATGGGTGGCGACCGCGCCCCCGAGATTGTGCTGCGGGGCGCCGATATCGCGCTGGAGCGCTATCCCGCCGCGCAGTTTCTGCTGTTCGGCGTCGAGAGCAAGATCGCGCCGCTGCTCGCGCAGCTACCCCGCGTCGCCAAGGTCGCCGAGCTGCATCATACCGATGAGGTCGTCGCCAGCGACGACAAGCCGTCGCAGGCGCTGCGCGCCGGCCGCGCCACAAGCATGCGCCTGGCGATCGATGCGGTCGCCGACGGCCGCGCCGATTGCGTCGTCTCCGCCGGCAACACCGGTGCGCTGATGGCGATCGCGAAATTCGCCCTGAAGACGCTGCCCGGCATTGACCGGCCGGCGATCGCGACGTTTTTCCCGACGATTCGCGGCGAGAGCGTGATGCTCGATCTCGGCGCCAATATCGAATGCGACGCGGAGAACCTGGTGCAGTTCGCGCTGATGGGCGATGCGTTTGCGCGCAGCGTGCTCGGCATTGTCGAGCCAACGGTCGGGCTGCTCAATGTCGGCTCGGAGGACCTGAAGGGCAACGATGCGGTGCGCAGTGCGGCGGCGCGGTTGCGGGGCGGTCTCACGCCGATCCGCTTTCACGGCTTTATCGAGGGCGACGATATCGGCGCCGGGACGGTCGATGTCATCGTCACCGACGGGTTCACCGGCAATGTCGCGCTCAAGACCGCCGAGGGCATGGCCAAGCTGCTCACCGAGGGGCTGCGCAGCTCGTTCCGCCATTCGCCGATGGCGCGGATCGGGTACATCTTTGCCCGCGGCGCGCTGCGCAAGTTCCGCGAGCGCTTCGATCCGCGCCGCTATAATGGTGCGATGTTTCTCGGTCTGCGCGGCATCGCGGTCAAAAGCCACGGCTCCGCCGACGCCTTCGGCTTCGCCAATGCGATCGGCGTCGCGATCGACATGAAGCTGAATGGGTTTCTCGAAAAAATCCGTGCCGACCTGGCGCGGGTCAATACTGCGGCGCCGACGCCGCAACCTGCGGTACTTTAGAACGGCATGGCCCTCCGTTCTCAGGTCGCCGGCTGCGGGGCCTATCTCCCCGAGCGCGTGGTAACGAATGACGAGCTCGCGCGACAGCTCGAGACATCGGACGAATGGATCCGTCAGCGCACCGGCATCGGCGAGCGGCGCATCGCCGCCGATGGCGAGCTGACCTCAGACCTTGCCGTCGCCGCCGCGCGGCGGGCGCTGACGCGGGCCGGAATGAGCGGCAGCGATCTCGACCTCATCGTGCTGGCGACCGCGACCCCGGATCATACCTTTCCGGCGACCGCGACCAAGGTCCAGGCGCAGCTCGGCATGAAGCGCGGTGCCGCGTTCGACATTCAGGCGGTGTGCTCGGGCTTCATCTTCGCGCTGGCGACCGCCGACAACGCCATTCGGCTCGGCCAAGCACGCACCGCGCTGGTGATCGGCGCCGAGACCTTCTCGCGGATCCTCGACTGGGAGGATCGCGGCACCTGCGTGCTGTTTGGCGACGGCGCCGGCGCGCTGGTGCTGAACGCCACACCCGACACCGGGCCGAAAGGCCGCGGCGTGCTGTCGACGCATCTGCATTCCGACGGCACCCTATACAACATCCTCTATGTCGACGGCGGCCCGTCCTCGACTGGGACCACCGGGCATCTGCGCATGGAGGGGCGGGAAGTCTTCCGCCAGGCCGTGCTGCATCTCTCCGAAGCCGTCGAGGAAGCGCTCGCCGCGCACGGGTTGAGCGGCGCCGATCTTGACTGGCTGGTGCCGCACCAAGCCAATCTCCGGATCATCGATGCGATCGGCAAACGGTTGCGTCTGCGCCCGGAGCAAACGGTGGTGACGATCGAGCGGCACGCCAACACCTCGGCGGCGTCGATCCCGCTGGCGCTCGACGAAGCGGTCGGCGACGGCCGCATCAAGCCCGGTCATCTGGTGTTGATGGAGGCGCTGGGCGGCGGACTGACCTGGGGGGCCGGCTTGGTCAGGTGGTAGAAAGCGGCGTCAATCCTGGCGCATTTTTCACCCAACGCTTTGCAATTTGACGACGTTTTTTGCTGGCGCTACCTTTCGTCAAAGAACGGGAGGGCGGCATGGCCGGTCAGACGGTTACTCGCGCTCAGCTCACCGAAGCGGTTTATCAGGAGGTCGGCTTGTCACGGAACGAGTCGGCCGAGCTGGTCGAGTCGGTGATCGCCGAGATTTCCGATGCGCTTGAGCGCGGCGAGATGGTGAAGATTTCGTCGTTCGGCAGTTTTGCCGTGCGACGCAAGGGTCAACGTATTGGCCGTAATCCGAAGACCGGCCAGGAAGTGCCGATCAGTCCGCGCCGGGTGCTGGTGTTCCGCGCCTCGCATGCGCTGAAGAACCAGATCAACCAGGCGCTCGCGTCGAGACGTTGAGGTGAGGCCAGTCTGACGTGAGCGAAACGGGGGAAACCGCTTCTGGCCGGCGAGCCAACAAGCGGGCGGCGGTGTTCAGAACCATCGGCGAGGTCGCCGAAGACCTTGACCTGCCGGCGCATGTGCTGCGGTTCTGGGAATCGAAATTCCAGCAGCTGAAGCCGCTGAAGCGCGGCGGTGGGCGGCGTTATTATCGCCCCGAAGACATCGCGTTGCTGATGCGCATACGCCAGTGCCTTTACCAGGAAGGCTACACGATCCGCGGTGTGCAGAAATTGCTGTCGGAAGGCGCGCTCGGCGTTTCCGGCGGGGCCGCAATGGAGATCGCGCCGAGCCTCTTCCCGCTCGACCCGATCCCCACGCCCGAGCCGCCATCGGAAACACGGCCGCGACCCGTTCGCGCCTTACGACGCGCGACGGCGCGGGAGCCGGCGCGACAGCCAGAGCCCATCGTCATCGCCGAGCCGCAGCCCGTCGGCCTCTCGGCCGACGATAAGGCGGCGCTTCGAGCGGCGGCACAGGAGCTGCTGAGGGTGCGGCAGATGCTCGACGCGCTGCTCGGAAGCCTGCGCACGGCCTGACCGGAGTGGCCGCGCATTGCGCGGCTCCGCCCCCATCAGTATGATCCGCCGCCTCGCAGAGAGGCCCCGGTCGGAGCGTAGCGCAGCCTGGTAGCGCATCAGCATGGGGTGCTGAGGGTCGAGAGTTCGAATCTCTCCGCTCCGACCATCTCTCTTCCTCGGAGCCTCAACCATGTCCACCGAGCGCCCTGAATCTCCTCTCGAACCCTGGCAGTGGCCGGAGGAGCATTGGCGCAAACTGGTCGACCGGGTGCGCGCCGGTAAGGCGCTGCGGCCGGCGGAATGGCCGGGCGGAGCGCGCTGCGCCGTGGCGCTGTCGTTCGACAGCGACCACGAGACCAGCGACCTGCGCGAAGGCGGTAAATCGATCGGCCGCCTCGCTTGGGGACAGATGGGAGCGCGGGTCGGGGTGCCGCGTATCCTGAAGCTGCTCGAAAAGTACCAGGTCAAGGCGTCGTTCTACGTGCCGGCGGTCACCGCGCTGATCCACCCCGACGAGCAGCGCCGCATTGTCGCCGAGGGCCATGAGATTGCCATCCACGGCTGGATTCACGAGCTCAATTCCGTCCTGCCCTATGAGGCGGAGCGTGACCTGCTGTTCCGCTCCGCCGACGTCCTTGAGAAGACCAGTGGCGTGCGGCCGGTCGGCATGCGCACCCCGTCCTGGGATTTCAGCTGGAATACGCTGGCGCTCGAGGCCGAGATCGGCCTGCTCTACGATTCGTCGCTGATGTCGGATGAGGATTGTTACGAGCTGCTGCTCGACGGCAAGCCGTGCGGCGTCGTCGAACTGCCGGTCGAATGGGTGCGCGACGACGCGGTCTATCTGATGATGAACCGGTTTTCGGCGTTGCGGCCCTATACGCCGCCCGGCGACGTGTTCGACATCTTTCGCCGCGAATTCGACGCCGCCCACGCCGCGGGCGGGCTGTTCCAATTGACCATGCACCCGCACGTGATCGGCTATCGCTCG
>DATMLO010000214.1:0-8877 GCA_035570495.1 Allostellaceae bacterium
CCGAGAGGATCGCCTTGCACCGGGCGTAATAGGAACTGCCGATCTCGGTGAGCCGCACGTTGCGGGTGGACCGCTCCAGGAGCCGCACGCCAAGCCGATCCTCCAACCGACCGACATGACGGCTGACGCTTGATTTGGGAAGGTTCAGAGACCGCGCGGCAGCGGAGAATCCGCTGTGCTCGACGACCGCCGCGAAGAACAGAAGATCATTGAGGTCGTGCAAGCGCTCATCCTCGCGCCGGGACGGCATTGTTCCTCAGAAGGCAGATTATCTCATCTTGGCCTCGTTTACGAGTCAAGTCGTTCCCTGAATGGAACAGTGTGTTGCCCGATCCTCCGCTTCAGAGCGCCGTGAATGTTCCCCACTTTCCGACAGCGCATGGAGGAGAGACTGAAATGACGACGATCAGATTTGAGCAGGATCGCGGCGTCGGGACCATCGTTCTGGCGAACCCGCCTGGAAACCGCATCGGCAGCCAATTTCCCGTGGACCTGCACGCGGCGGTGCATGAGGCAAGCCTGAGCGACAGCCGGGTGCTCGTCATCCGGTCGGACGGCCCGAATTTCTGCACGGGCGGCAATGTCCCGGAGTGGGTGGGGAAAAGCGCCGACTGGTTCCGCACATTTATCGCCGAGTGCAACAGTTGCTTCCACGCCATTGAGGCCTTGCGCATTCCGACGGTGGCGGTGGTCCGCGGCGGCGCTATCGGTGGCGGGATGGAGCTTGCTCTTGCCTGCGACTTTCTGGTCGCGGCGGAGAATGCGAGATTTTTCGCCATCGAGATTCGTGGGGGCAACATTCCGTTGGCGGGCGGGCTGCAGCGGCTCGCAGAACGGGTCGGCCGCGCCCGCGCCCTCAAGCTCGCTCTGTTGGGTGAGCCGTTCAGCGGCGCCGTCGCGGGCGATCTGGGCATTGCCACGCTCGTGGCGCCGGAAGCCGATTTGGATGAAGCGAGCCGCAAGCTTGTGGACCAGCTCGCGAACGGCCCGACCAAGGCCTATGCGGCAGCGCGCACGATGCTCAAGGCGTGGTCGGCGGGAGGCGTGGCCGGAGCGGACGCGATGATGCTCGACGTGGCGATCGACCTCTTCAGCACCGAAGACACGACAAACGGCATTCTCGCTGGGGCGAAAGCTATCGAAGCCGGTGGCGAGCGGCCTCCGATGACATTTTTGGGAAGGTAGCGCCCGGACTTGGGCGTCCGCACAAACGTTGACCAGGACGAAGACCATGAAACTCCTTCACATCGACTCCAGCATCACAGGCACCAACTCGGCTTCGCGCCAACTCTCGGCAGCGTTGGTCGCTGGACTGAAAGCGGCAATCCCAGGTCTCGAAGTGATCCGGCGTGACCTCGACGCCAATCCGATCCCGCATCTCGACAGCAAACGCCTCCCGACGGTCCGCCCCGCAAATGCGCCTGCGGGCGCGATCGGGGTCGCGGACGAGGGTGGTGCCGATGTGCTCGACGAGTTCCTTACCGCCGATATCGTCGTCATCGGCGCACCGATGTACAATTTCGGCATTCCGAGCCAACTCAAGGCATGGATCGACCGCATCGCGATCGCCGGCAAAACCTTCAGCTATACGGCGGACGGGCCGATCGGCCTGGCCGGCGGCAAGCACGTGATTGTAGCCTCGTCGCGCGGCGGTCTTTACGCGCCCGGCATGCCGTTCGAGCCGAATGATTTTCAGGAGAAGTATCTGCGCGCGATCTTCGCCTTCATCGGCATTAGCGACATCGAGATCATCCGCGCCGAAGGGCTTGCCCTCGGCCCCACGCATCGAGAAGCGGCGCTGAACACCGCCCATGCGACTATTCCCGCCACCGCCGCAGCGGCAAGAGCTCGTCATGCGGCATGACGCTAATGTCCGACCGTATCCGCGAACTGCTTCACCGTAATCTTCAGGAAGTATTCGGCGAGGGCGACGCGCCGCGCCGGCGGGCAGCGATCGGCGAACTCTACACCAAGGACTGTATACTGTATGTGCCGCCCGGCATATTCGTCGGGCATGAAGCCCTCGACAAATTTGCCGGCGATCTCCGCACGACCCATCCGCACTTCGTCTACACCCCGCATGGCGAGGCCCAAGCGCTCCATGATGCCGGGCGTCTGGCTTGGGGGTCGGGGCCGCGCGGCGAGCCGGCCAACTACACGGGCTTGGATGTGGTCATCGTCCGCGACGGAAAGATCGCGGCGCTTTATGTGTTCCTCGATCCCTTCTAAACCTGACAACTTCCCCGACAATTGCCGCGGGACAGAGAGTGTGCCCGTGGTCGCGAAAACTCGGTTGCGCCTGTCAATGTCGCGTTTGGGCAAAAGCGGACATCTGAATCGATATGATCAAAGGGCCGACGTTGCCCCCTTTTGAGACCTTCGCGCTGATGGCCTCGGGTGGCTCAGTTGGGGGTGAGCGACCGTGCCGGTCTGTGTCGCCATCGGCGCGCCTGCACTAGAGGCGGACTCGCAAAGCCCAGCCTAGTTGGCGCATATCAACTCGCGACAGCGCCACGACCGACAACAAGCGCGCGAAAAGATAGCACTGGAGCAGAGTCTGGAAGGGAGGATACTGGAAGGGAACATGACCCACGACGAGCAACACCCCGACCAGCCGTTTCTCTACGATGCCTTCATCAGCTATCGGCATGTCGAACGAGACCGCAAATGGGCCGAATGGCTGATCAATGCGCTGGAGCGCTATCGTGTTCCGAGGCCACTACAGGAACGCGGCCTGCCGCCCCGATTGAAAAGAATATTTCGCGATGAGGACGAGGTCCCAGCTTCCGGCGATCTCAACGACCAGATCAGGGAAGCGCTGGAAGCCTCGCGGTTCCTGATTGTCGTCTGTTCGGCGTTCACGCCCCGATCGAAATGGGTCGAGCGCGAAATCGAGATTTTCAACGAGCTAGGCCGCAGCGACCAGGTTCTGGCGCTGCTGACCGAGGGGGAGCCGGGCGACTCATTTCCGAGCGCCATGCTCGTGCGCCGGCGGCAGGTGGTCCAGCCCGACGGCACCATTCAGATCGTCCACGAAGACAAAGAGCCGCTGGCCGCGGATGTGCGACCGCGCAAGGGCCAATCCGTCGAGCGGCTGAGGCGGGTCGCGCTGCTGCGGCTCGTCGCCGTCATCCTGGGCGTCAAGTTCGACGACCTTCATCAACGCGAGCAGCAGCGGGAACGCAAGCGACGGCTTACCTGGGCCGCAGTCGCGGCCGTTCTGTGTCTCCTGATCGGAGGTGGTGGGCTGAGCTACTGGGACCTGACGCGACTGCACACGGCCTACTACCAGCATCTTGTTTGGAAGTGGGGCGTACCCGAAGGGATCGGGCCGCTCGACCAGGAGACACGTGGTCATCTGGGGGCGGACTATCAGATCGTGACGCGCCGCGGCAGAGTTATCGAGGCGCGTCGCGAGAACAGCGCCGGATCGCTCAGCGGCGACGAAGAGGGGTACGCGCGGTGGATCGTCCTCTATGCCGAGGACGGTCGAGCGGCAAGAATTCAGCTATTCGATCAAACCGACCACCTCGTGCGCGAAGCGGAATTCAAGCGCGTCGCGTCGCCAAACACTCTGGTCATTAGCTTCGAGCGTTTGAACATTCCGCAGGCGCAAGAGTCACTACAGACCCTGATCATCGACCCAATGCGAACCGAGGCGACCGATCGCGGCGGCAAGAGCGAGATAACTCGTCACGAACTTACCTTCGACGATAGGGGTTTTGAGATCGAGCGTCGCTACCAGGACGACTGGGGAACGCCGCACCGCGATGCGCAGGGCAGCTTTGGTGAACGGTTCGAGTACTCCGCGGATGGCTTAGTGACCCGCCGTGCCGAGATCGCCGCCGACGGCAGCGAAATTACGCTGAAGAACGGCGTGCGGGCCGTGACCTTCGCCTATGACCGCGACGACAATCGGGTCCGCCACACGATCATCGGCAGTGGCGGCCAGCCGAATGACGGCCCCGATGGGTACGCCTATTACATCGTCGAGCGCGATCGCTGGGGTAATGAAGTCACGACCGCCTTCTATGATGCGAACGACCACCCAACCCTACGCAAAGACGGGTATTTCAAAGCGATCGCTGCCTACGACGCCCGCGGCAACGTCGTCGAGTTCGCCTTTTATGGCGTTGACGGCAAGCCCACGCTGAATAAATACGGCTTCGCGCGGGTCACCGAGGCCTACGACGCCCGCGGCAACGTCGTCGAGTTCGTCTTTTATGGCGTTGACGGCAGGCCCGCGCTGAATAAATACGGCATCGCGCGGGTCACCGAGGCCTACGACGCTCTCGGCAACGTCATCGAGTTCGCCTTTTATAGCCTCGACGGCAAACCGACGCTGACCAAGGACGGCTACGCGCGGTTCACCTTAGCCTACGACGATCGCGGGAACATCACCGAGGTGGCCTCTTACGGCATCGATGGCAAACCGACGCTGCACAAGGACGGCTACGCGCGGTTCACCAAAGCCTACGACGATCGCGGCAACGTCACCGAGTCCGCCTATTATGACATAGACGGCAAGCCAACACTGAATAAGGACGGCTACGCGCGGTTCACACAAGCCTATGACGCTCGCGGGAACATCACCGAGGTGGCCTATTACGACATAGACGGCAAGCCGACACTGGACAAGGACGGGGTCGCGAGGCAAACCGACGCCGTCGATACTCGCGGGAACATCACCGAGGCGGCCTATTACGGCCTCGACGGCAAGCCGGCGCTGCACAAAGACGGCTACGCGCGGTTCACACAAGCCTATGACGCTCGCGGCAACATCACCGGGGTGGCCTATTACGGCATCGATGACAAACCGACCCTGTCCACGGACGGATTCGCGAGTCTCACCCGCTCTTACGATGCTCGGGGGAACATGACCGAGGAGGCCTATTTCGGCATTGATGGCAAACGCACACTGAATCAAGACGGCATCGCAAAGGACACCCTATCCTACGACGCTCGGAGCAACCTCATTGAGGACGCCTTTTACGGCATCGACGGCACGCCGACGGTGGACAAGGACGGCACTGCACGGCTAACCCGCTCTTACGACGCTCGCGGGAACATCACCGAGGAGGCCTATTACGGCATCGACGGCAAGCCGACACTGAGTAAGGACGGCTACGCGAGGGACACCCTAACCTACGACACTCGCAGCAACGTCATCGAGTTGGCCGCTTACGGCCTGGACGGCAACCCAACACTGATCAAGGAAGGCTACGCGCGGTCCACCAGCGCGTACGACGCTCGCGGTAACCTTATCGAGATGGCCTATTACGGCATCGATGGCAAACCCAAACTGTCCACGGACGGGATCGCAAGGCTCACCCGCTCCTACGATCCTCGCGCCAACCTTATCGAGGAGGCCTATTACGGTCTCGACGACAAACCGACACTGAACAAGGACGGCTACGCGCGCGCCGCCAGCTCCTACGACGCTCGCGGCAATCTTATCGAGGAGGCCTATTACGGCATCGACGGCAAACCAGCGCTCGAGGACGGCTACGCGCGACTCACCCGCTCCTACGATCCTCGCGGCAAGCTTATCGAGGAGGCCTATTACGGCATCGACGGCAAACCAACGCCGTCAGAGTACGACTACGCACGCGTCGCCAGCTTCTACGACGCTCGCGGCAACCTTATCGAGGAGGCCTATTACGGTATCGACGGCAAACCAACGCTGTCCGAGGACGGCTACGCGCGGGTCAGTCGCTCCTATGATGCTCGCGGCAACCTTATCGAGGAGGCCTATTCCGGCATCGACGGCAAACCAGCGCTGTCCGGGGACGGCTACGCGCGGGTCACCCGCTCCTACGACGCTCGCGGGAACGTCACCGAAGTGGGTCATTACGGCATCGATGGCGGTCTATTATCCCCGTGAGTTGAGGAGCCGCCAACATCAAGCCAAATTTTCGATCCACGAGGGTATGGGTCGAATCCCGCAGTTCAATTGTGGCGTCGCGAACGACCGCTCCCGGCGCAAAGGCGTCGTTGCTGAGATCGCGCACCGATGACCGCTTTGCACGCCGAACCAGACCTATGCCGTTCGCGGCCATGTCGGCGATGGCCACCTGCAGCAGGTAGTCGATATCGCCGGCCATCCGGTACAGCGCCATCACCTCGGGCATCGCCGCGGCGCCGATGCTGAAGCGTTCGAGCCACTCGGGCGTGTGCGCGCCGGCTTCGACCTCGACAAAGACCGCCATCCCGACGCCGACCTGCTGGGGATCGACCAGCGCCACCCGGCGGGTGACGACCCCCTTGCCCTCGAGCTTCTGAATGCGCTTCCAGCACGGCGTCGCCGACAGCCCGACGCACTCAGCGAGCTGGGCGATGGACAGCGTCGCGTCGTCCTGCAGCAGCTGCAGCAATTTGCGATCGATCTCGTCCATCGCTACGGCGATTCGGCCCAAATCGGCTGATCGGCGGGAAGCGCTCTCGCCGTATGGCCGGTGGGGTACGCCCTGACCGCAGGCACGACCTGGAGTGCGGCGGCGGCACCGCCCGTGATCCGCGGCGACCCCACGCGCATGCTGAGATAGGCCGCCAGCGTTTCGCATTGGCGGCGAATATCGGGCACCGAGGTCACCTCCCAGAACGCCGGCCGGGTGACGGGACCGACCGCGTAAAGCCGCTGCCAGATCTCCCCACGACGGTTGCGCAACGCGCACAGCGTGCTGACATCGAGACCGAGCCGAAGGGGGTCCGGCCTTATATCCCCGCGATCGAGCAGATGACGGATCAGCGGATCGGCAATACGTTCGTAATCGCAGGCCGGGCCGGAGCAATTGATCACGCGCTCGACGATAAGCTGCTGGTCGGCTGTCGCGCGTCGCGGCCGGTGCGTGACGACGACACCATCCTCGGCGACGCGCATCGCGCGGATGCGGGTTGCGCCGCAAGTAAGCTGTCCGCTGTCGATCGTCCAGTCGATCCGGTCGGCGATCTCGGGGGCGATGCGATGGCGGTGCACGTCCCACCACGGCCTCAAGTGACGCACGAAGCGCGCCCGTTCCGCCGCCGGCATCATGTGCCACAGGTCTTGCGTCGTCGGCCGCAGCCCATCGATCACGCTGCGCCAGTCGCCGCCCCGGAACACCAGTTCGGCGATCTCTTCACGCAGCGCGCGGGTGAGCCCGGCGGCCTCCGTCGGCAGTGGCCGGTCCAGCAGCGGTGCCGCCGGCACCGATGTCGGTGTATGCCGCCGCGGCAACAAGCCGCGACGCGACAGCGCATGGATTTTGCCGGTATGGCCGCGATCGAGCAGCGAGACCGCGGTGTCGACCATGGTCAGACCGGTGCCGATCAACAGCACCGGATCGGCGGGATCGAGTTCGGCGAGCGCCTCCGGCGCCCAGGGGTCGGGACGATAGCGGTCGCTGTCGTAGAAACGGCGATCGGCGATCGGCGGCGGCTCCGGTGGGAAATTGCCAATCGCCAACACGGCGATGTCCGCTTCCGCGCGTCGGTGGCGCTCGATTTCGATCGTCACCCCACTTCGCTCGACCCGCAGGTCGAGCACCTCGCCTCGCGTCAACAACAGCCTGCCACCGCGTCCCGCCGCACGTGGGAATTCCTCCTTGAGGTGATGTCGGACGTAGTCGCCGAACACCTCGCGAGCGACAAAGCAGTGCGGAGTCACCACGCCAGCGTTTGCCCGGCCGTCGGCGCGCAGCCAGTCCAGAAAATCGTCCGGCCGATCGTGAAAAGCGCTCATCCGCGAGGTCGGTACGTTGAGCACGTGGTTCAAATTGGCGGTCGAATAAGCGAGCCCGCGGCCAAAGCGCGGCCGCCGCTCGATGAGGTGGATGCGCACCGAACCCGGACACCGCCGCAACAAATGCAGCGCCAGCAGCGTGCCGCTGAAACCGGCGCCGATGATGGCGATGGTCGGCGGGCGTCCGATCGCAACGGCAGCGGAAGGCGCGACGGACGACATGGTTATGCTCCTTCTGCAATGCCGTCGCGTCGGAGGCGCCGGCTAGGTAGGAGGACGAGGACCGCTGGTGCCGTGAATGCCGCATTCGGTCTTCGACAGGTCGCGCCAGCGGCCGGCGCGCATGTCTTCACCGGGCCGCACCCGGTCAGTGCAGGTGATGCAGCCGATCGACAGATAGCCCTGTGCTTCGAGCGGGTGGTGCGGCAGGTTGCGGATGGCGAACTCGGCCTCGATCCGGCCTTTTGACCACCCGGCTAGCGGGTTGATCTTGATCAGGCCGCGATTGTCCGTCTCGAACAGGGGTAGCGCCGTCCGCGCGCCGCCGTGGTAGCGCTTGCGGCCGGATACCCAGGCGTCGAAGCCGGCAAGCGCCGCCTCGAGCGGTTCGACCTTGCGCAGCGCGCAGCAAGCGTCGGGGTCGGCGAGCCACAGCATGCCATGCGGGTCAGCCGTCGCGAGCTGTCGCGAGTCGGGCACCAATGTGCGTACATCCCGCAGCCCGAGCAGCGCCACCAGCCGGTCGCGGTATTGCAGCGTCTCGCCGAACAATTTGCCGGTGTCGAGAAAGAGAACCGGCGTGTCCCGGTCGATCTCAGCGATCTGAGCTAGGATCACCGCGGATTCGGCGCCAAAAGACGAAACCACCGCAAGCCGTCCCGGAA
Organism: Allostellaceae bacterium; assembly: GCA_035570495.1. GTDB lineage: Bacteria > Pseudomonadota > Alphaproteobacteria > ATCC43930 > CGMCC-115725 > DATARH01. The sequence goes on from DATMLO010000214.1 coordinate 8,605, forward strand.
ACTCGCGCTCGACCAAAGGCTGCAACAAGGCGGCGCCGTCGAGACCGCGATAGCGCCCGGTCAATTCCTCCAGCCGGTCCCCGCTACTCGGGGATGTCGGCGTGTCGAATGGTAACGGTTCCGGCTCGTCATCAGCCGTGGCGTTGAGGGTCATCGGCCTGGCCTCATGCTCTTGAATTGGGCGCAGCCGTCGCCGGCGGCGACATGAAGGTCATGCAGCGCGCAAATCCCGTCCTCGGCCCGGGTCGATCCATACGCGGAGCTCATCGCGGT
>DATMLO010000215.1:0-5417 GCA_035570495.1 Allostellaceae bacterium
AAAGACCCGGAAGAGATCATGCGCTCCGTCAAAAAGGGTCTCTACGCGGTCAATTTCGGCGGCGGCAGCGTCGACATCACCTCGGGCAAGTTCGTGTTCTCGGCCTCCGAGGCCTATCTCATCGAGGACGGCAAGGTCGGCCCCGCGGTCAAGGGCGCGACCCTCATCGGCAACGGCCCCGACGCGATGACCAAGATTTCGATGATCGGCAGCGATCTGAAGCTCGACGACGGCGTCGGCACCTGCGGCAAGGATGGCCAGGGCGTGCCGGTGGGCGTCGGCCAGCCGACCGTGCGCATGGACGGCATCACCGTCGGCGGCACCGCGGCGTAATTCCCGTTCCCCGCCGCAGCGGGAAAGGCTAGACGTTTCCCGCTGTGAGCCGGACGTTCTTTGCCCTGATCCTCGCGACGACGCTATCGGCGGCGCTGCCAGCCGTGGCGTGCGATTTCGCCACCGTCAAATCCGACCGCTGGTCGACCGAGAGCGACCCTAGCTCCCAAGGGGGCGTCGATTGGCTCAAGACGCCGTGCGGCGACCGTTTCTACAGCCTCGGCGTCAACGTGGTGAACGGCGGCTACGCCTGGCGGGTCAAGGACGGCAAGACCTGGTACAGCTGGAAGGCGTTCGACCCGTCGCTCGCCGCCTGGATCGAGCGTGCGCGGCAACGCCTCGCCGATTGGGGGTTCAACAGCGTCGGCGGCTGGTCGCTGCGGCCGGCTCAGTTGCACGAGCCGATGATCGTCAACCTGGAGCTCGGCCGGCTCGCCAGGTTTCACTGGTTCGATCCGTTCAACCCGGCGACCGAACGGCAGATGATGGCGCTCGCGCCGAAACTGGTCGCCCCCTACAGGGGGTCGCCCTATCGGATCGGCTATTTCTCGGACAACGAGGTCGGCTGGTGGGCGGGCGCGCTGTTCTATTTTTATTCGGCCAAGCCGGCCGACAATTTCACCAAGCAACAGTGGGTCGAGATGCTGCGCCAGCATTATGGCGATGATTGGGGCCGGTTCACCGCCGATTTCGTCCCGCCCGACGGCGTCAAGAATTGGAACGGACTCCTCAAGAGCACCGACTTCACGCGTATGCGCCCCGGCGGGGGCGGCGTTACCGCCGTGCGCGAGTGGACCGGCATCGTTGCCGAGCATTATTACGCAATCGCCGAGAAGGCGATCCGCGCCGCCGACCCCGATGCGCTCTATTTCGGTGATCGCCTGCCGATCTACTACGACCCGGCCGCGGTGCGCGCCGAGGCGCGGCATGTCGACGCGATCGCGACCAATTACAACCCCGACGCCAGCGACGGCTGGATCGCGCATTATTTCTGGGACGGGCTCGATAAACTGTCGGGCGGCAAGCCGGTCCTCGTCACCGAATGGTTTTTTGCCGCCAACCAGAACCGCACCGGCAACACGAACAACGGCCATCTGATGACGGTCGAGACGCAGGACGAGCGCGCCCGCGGCGCCGCCGCCGTCACGGAGAATTTCGCCGCATTTCCCGAGATTGTCGGCAGCCACTGGTTTCAGTTCTACGACCACCCGAAAGGCGGCCGGGAGGACGGCGAGGACTATGATTTCGGCCTCGTTGACATCAACGACAAACCCTATGAGCGGCTGACCGAGGCGCTGAGCGCGGCAAACCGCGCGGCGCCCGATGTTCACGCGGCCGCCGACGCGCCGCTCGCCGTCATATCGGGCAGCCAGGTGCCGCACGCCGATATTTCGCTGACTGACCATTCGATCGCCGACTGGCCAAAGCCGGCAAGCCTTTTGCCGCCGCTCATCCCCTCGCCCGGCCAGGTGGATTTTGGCGAGATCTATCTTTCGTGGAGCGAAGCGGGGCTCAATCTGGCGACGGTCGGCCAGGATTATTACGACGTCGACCTGTTCAAATATGACGGCGCGTTCCCGCTCGGCGATTCCTACCGGGTCGAGATCGGCGTCGACGCCGGCGCCGGGCCCAGGCGGCTGACGCTGTTCTTCATCCCGCCGCGCACCAAGATCAGAGACTATCTCGAGATGAAATGGGTGGTCTGCGAGGGCACCGCCGAGGAGGCCGTGCAGCACGGCTGCACCCCGCCGGGCGACACGCAGGCGGTGTATTTCGGCGCTGACCAGCCGCGCGTCACCGCCGAGATGACGATCCCCTGGGCCTATCTCGGCATCCAGCCGCCGATCGCCGGCGCCAGCCTCAAGGCCGAGGTGGCGATGACCAGCTGGCACGATGAGCGGTGGATGTCAGTGAGCGGCAAGCCGCCCGAGGCCGACATGGCCGACCCCGCCAGCTGGCATGTTTTCACCTTGGGCGATGGGGTCGCCGTTACGCCGCCGGTAACGGGCGAGAAGCCGGGCTAAGCAGCCTCAGTACGCGTATTCGTCGTAAACGCGCTTGATGTCGCCGCCCCAGCGTTTTTCGTAATCCTCCAGCATCTCGGCGGCGGGGCTGCGACCCGAGCCGGCGATCGAGAACAGCGTGTCGAGGAAATGCGTCTCGTCCTCGCCGGCGCGGTCGAGCCGCCGCCGGCGGTGCAATCCTTCGCGGGCGAAATCGAGCACTTCGAGCGCCACTTCGCGCAGGGTGCGGCTGCGGATACGCGCGTCGAGGCCGAGCTTTGGCACCTCCGCGCGCATCGCGTCGCGCTCCGTTTCGGTCCAATCGGCGACGAGGTCATGCGCCGCGTCGAGCGCGCCGCTGTCGTAGAGCAGCCCGACCCATAGCGCCGGCAGCGCACAAAGCCGCCGCCATGGCCCGCCATCGGCCCCGCGCATCTCGAGAAAGCTCTTGAGCCGCACCTCGGGGAAGGCCGTGGTGATGTGGTCGTTCCAGTCGGTCATGGTTGGGATTTCGCCCGGCAACGCGGGCAACCTGCCGGCGAGGAAATCGCGAAACGACTGGCCACTGGCATCGATGTATCGCCCGTCGCGGTAGACGAAATACATCGGCACATCGAGCATATAGTCGACATAGCGCTCGAAACCGAACCCGTTCTCGAACACGAACGGCAAGGTGCCGCAGCGATCAGGGTCGGTGTCGGTCCACACCAGGCTGCGATAGCTCTGATAGCCGTTGGGCTTGCCCTCGGTAAACGGCGAGTTCGCGAAGAGCGCCGTCGCGACCGGCTGCAAGGCCAGCGCGACGCGGAACTTCTTCACCATGTCGGCTTCGGATTGGTAATCGAGATTGGCCTGCACGGTGCAGGTGCGCAGCATCATGTCGAGGCCCATCCGGCCCTTTTTCGGCATGTAGTCCCGCATGATGCGGTAGCGGCCCTTCGGCATAAAGCCGACATCCTCGCGCCGCGAGGTGGGATCGAAGCCGAGGCCGAGCATGCCGAGCCCCAGCTCGTCGCAGACCTCACGTACCTGGCGCAGATGCTCGTGCACCTCATCGCAGGTCTGGTGGATGGTTTCGAGCGGCGCGCCCGACAGCTCGAACTGGCCGCCCGGTTCGAGTGTGATCGAACATCGCGCGTCATTTTCGAGCGCGATGATGTTGCCGGCTTCGCGCACCGGGTCCCAGCCGAAGCGCAGCAGCCCTTGCAGCAAGGCACCGATGCCGTCCGGCCCCTCATAGGGCGCGCGCCGCAGGTCGGAATGACGGAAGACGAATTTCTCGTGCTCGGTGCCGACGCGCCACGCCGCAGGCGGCTTGTTGCCGTTTTCGTGAAATTCGACGAGCTGCCGCCTGTCGGTGATCGGCGTTCCAGGCGATTTCGGCGGAGCGGACATTCGGAAGACGATACTCCAAGATGCGTGACATTAGATCGGGTGAAACCGGAGAACGACAACCCCCGGCGCATTCTTCAGCGCGTACGGGAACCGCGCCAGTCTCCGGCGATCGCCTGAAACGCCGCCAGGGCGGCGAGCGCGGCGGTCTCAGCCCGCAATACCCTAGGCCCCAGCCCGACCGCTGTAACAAAAGGGAGATTCCGCAGAGCGTCAAGCTCCGTCTCGGCAAAACCGCCCTCCGGCCCGATGAGCAACGCGGCCGGCACGCCAAGCGCAAAACCTGCCAAAGCCGCGGCGATCGGCGTTCCGGCGCCGGTCTCATCACAGACAATGAGCCGTCGCTCCGAGGGCCATGAAGCGAGCATCGATGCGAGCGGCTTCGGCGTGCGGATATCGGGCATCGAAAGGCGCTCACTCTGCTCTGCCGCGGCGACAGCATGAGCCAGCAGCCGCTCGGCATTGATGCGCTCCGGCTGGGTGCGCGCCGTGATCACCGGGAGAAAGGCCACGACGCCCAGCTCGGTTCCCTTTTCGATGAGCCAGTCCAGTCGCAGCCGCTTAATCGGCGCGAACAGCAGCCAGAGATCGGCCTCCGGCGTTGGCCCCCGCAATTGCCGCTCCACCTCGAGCGCGCCGCCATTGCGGCCGAGTTCGACAACCCGGCACAAAAACTCGCCGTCCTTCGCATTGAACCCGGCCACCGCCGCGCCTGGCCCGAGCCTCAGCACATGACGCAGCCGATGCGCCTGGGTCGCGTCGAGCGCGGCCATGCCGCCCTCGGCGAGCGTTGCCGGCAGATAAAGCCGGGTCGCCATGCGGTCATGCGTCATTGCGAGGAACCGAAGGTGACGAAGCAATCCCCCGCCGTGTGAGGCCGGGCCGGAGGGAGATTGCTTCGCTGCGCTCGCAATGACGGGTTCATTGGCCCAAGATTAGCCGATGAGCGACGTTTCTGGGAAAGCCGTCGACCCCACCGATATCCATATCGGCGACTGGGTCGATCGCTGGCTGCCGCGCTGGGCAGAGCCCTATGCGCGCCTCGCGCGGCTCGACCGGCCGATCGGCACCTGGCTGCTCCTGTTTCCCGGCTGGTGGGGCATCGCGCTTGCGGGACCCCGCTGGCCCGACCCATGGCTGATGCTGCTCTTTGCGGTGGGCGCGGTGGTGATGCGCGGCGCCGGCTGCACCCTCAACGACATCGCCGACCGCGAGTTCGACGGCCAGGTCGCGCGCACCCGCCTGCGGCCCATCCCGAGCGGGCGAATCTCGGTGAAGCAGGCAGCGGCCTTCATGGCCGCGCAGCTCGCGATCGGCGCGGCGATCCTGTTCAGTCTCAACCGCGCCAGCATCCTCCTCGGCGTCGCGGTGCTCGGGCTGATCGCGACCTACCCGTATATGAAGCGCATCACCTATTGGCCGCAGCTGTTTCTTGGCCTCAACTTCAATTGGGGCGCGCTGATCGGCTGGACGGCGGTGACCGGGAGCCTCGCGTGGCCACCACTGCTGCTCTATCTCGGCGGCATCTGCTGGACGCTCGGCTACGACACGATCTACGCCCATCAGGACAAGGAAGACGACGCGCGCATCGGCGTCAAATCCTCGGCGCTGGCGCTGGGCGACAGGACGAGACCGTTTCTCTTCCTGTTCTATGGCGGCGCGGTCGCGCTGTGGGCCACCGCGGGGATC
>DATMLO010000216.1:0-49346 GCA_035570495.1 Allostellaceae bacterium
CGGGTGATCGTGCCGCGCGTCGCGGCGGTCCTGTCGGCCTGGGGAATGCTGGCGACTGATCTACGCTTCGAGGTATCGCAAAGCCATATCGGCGACACGCGCGCGCTTGACGGCGCCGCCGTCAAGCAACTATTCGAGACGATGGAGGCCGAAGGGCTCGCCCGGCTGCGCCAATCGTTCGCCGGACCCACTCGCGCCAGCCGCGCGGTTGACATGCGCTATGGCGAGCAGGTGTTCGAGATTACCGTGCCGCTTGACGAAATCGATTGGGCGGCCGCCGACCCCTTGCCGCAAATCGTCGAACGCTTTCACCGGCGCCACGAGGCGCTTTACACCTACGCGATGCCCGAGCAGGAAAGCGTGCTGGTCAACGCACGGGTCGCGGTCGCGGGGATCCTCGACGAGTTGCCGCGCGAGCCGCGGCTACCCGACGCCCCGCCGGCACCGCCGCTCGCCAGTCGGCAGATTTATCTCGACGGCGGATTTGTCGAGGCGCCTGTCTTCGATTTCGAGGCACTAGCGCCGGGCCAAGCAATCGCCGGACCGGCAATCGTCGAGTCGGCAATGACGACGGTACTGCTTCGTCCGGGTGACAACGCGGCCGTGACCGAGCTGGGATGGCTCTCCATCGACGTGGGTTAACGCGCCAATTTCCTCGGAGACCGAACGCGTCGGACGGCAAATCGGCGGCGCGCCGCATGCCTCGCGTATTGCATGCCCAAGCCGCTTTGCAAATCACCCTTAACGCACTATTAACCATACCCCGTTGAGCATCAGACGAGCTCGCCGGTAGTATCGGACCGATCGGCAATTCTCACGCGCCCGAAGGACGCGAGTGACAATGGTCAGAATCCTGGGAAGCTGTGTCGCGCTGGCGCTGATTATCGTGCTGGCGGCCCCTTTCGCGCACGACGCCTATCGCCGTTACGAAGTCGCGCAGCGGCTAAAGCCGTTGATGAACGAACACGATCAGGCGGCCTGGCGCGATTGGAACGGTGACGCGGTTTCGTTCGGCCGTAGCCTTTACGAAAAATGCGAGCTGACCAATGGCCAGGGCTCGCCGTCCTGCGAGGCCTATAGATCGGCTATTCAGTAGCCTTTCCGGCACGGTTTAGCGCCGCCATCACTAATAGCCCGTCACGCAACGCCCCGGGGTCGTGGGTGCGGATATAGTCTGCGCCATTGGCAGCGGCATAAAGCTCGGCCGCGAGCGTCGCCGCACCGCGCTGGATCGGATCCCGCCGGCTGGTTGGCGCGCCAAGAAATGATTTCCGCGACACCGACACCAGAATCGGCAGGCCAAAACCGCGTTTCAGACGGTCGAGCCCGGCAAGCACCCTGAAAGAGGCGTCGGCGTCGCTGCCGAGAAAAAACCCCATCCCCGGGTCGAGGATGAGCCGGTCGCGGGCGATACCTGCCGTCTCCAGCGCGGCGATGCGCCGGCCAAAAAAATCTTCGATCCGCGGCCATATATCGGCGGCCGGCACCGGTAGCATTTGCGCGCGGCCACGGTCGTGCACCGCGTGCATCACCACCAGCCGGCAAGTCACGGCGGCGAGCTCCGGATAGAACACCGGGTCCGCAAACCCCTCGATGTCGTTGAGAAAATCGACCCCGGCGGCCAGCGCGTAACGCTGTGTCTCCAGAGCGAAACTGTCGACCGATATGGCGATGCCAGCATCCTTGAGTGCGGCGATGATCGGTGCGAGCCGGTGGATTTCGTCGTCGGGCGCGACAGGTTTCGCGGCGATGTTGCTGGCGGCGGCGCCGAGATCGATGACATCAGCGCCATCCACCGCGAGCTGGCGCGCGGTCGTGATCGCCGTCGAGGGATCGAGGTTGCGACCACCGTCCGAGAACGAATCCTCGGTGATGTTGACGATGCCGAAGATCGTCGTGCCGCTCATCGGCGGCTCAGCTCGGACGGCGGCGGTCGAGGATCGCGCCGACCCCGTCGGCATCCGGGAACACGTCGAGCTTTTCGACCGTGACCCGGACATGGGCGACGCGCGGATCGGCGAAGCATGCCTCGGCGACCCGATCAGCAAAGCCTTCGCAAAGATCGATATGCCCGCTGGCGGCGATGACACGGATCGCCTCGACGATCTTTTCGTAATTGATCACCCGGCGCCGGTTCTCGGCCGGAAAAAGCGCGCCATCAGGCGCGTCCAGCTCGACCGAGACGCGCACGCGCTGCTTTGTGTGCTGCTCTTCGGGCTGTATGCCGATGCTGCACATCACGACAAGCCCGCGAACGGTGACGGTGTAGCGATCCGTGTTCTTCATGGCGCGCGAACATGCCCGAGCCACGGGGTTCACCGCAACCGATCAAACCGTCGCGCCAATGATGTTATAGTCAGCGGGGCGCAATGCGACGCCACCGAGCAACCTGACGGGGAAAGCCATGTGGCGCGAATTTCGGGACTTCGCGGTTCGCGGCAATGTCGTCGATCTCGCGGTCGGCCTCATCTTGGGCGCGGCGTTTACGACGATCGTCAATTCGCTGGTCAACGACGTCATCATGCCGCCGATCGGGCTGCTTCTCGGCGGCATCGATTTCAGCGACTTCTTCATCACCATCAAGGGCGGATCGTTTCCGACCGTCGCCGCCGCCAAGGCGGGCGGCGCGGTGACGATCAATTACGGACTCTTTATCAACGCGATCATCAAATTCGTGATCGTCGCGTTTGCCGTGTTCCTCCTGGTCAAACAGATCAACCGGCTGAAGCTCAATATGGGCCCGGCGGCCGCGGGGCCCTCCAAGACCGAGCTGCTGCTTACGGAAATCCGCGATCTGCTGAAGGAAAAGGCGGACGGCGCACCCGCCAAAGCGGAATGACCGATGCTTTTAGCCCTTGAGCAACGCGGGATCGCGCAGCGAGAGGTCTTGACCCGGCACCGGCGCGGCGAGCGCCGCCTCGATCGACGGCTTGCCGTCCCATTCTTGCGGCGAGCGCGCCTTGCCCTCGCTGCCGATCTGGTCGATGCCCCAATAGATTTCGAGGCGATGGTTGTCGGGATCGCGGAACTCGACCGCGATCTGGCAGCCGGCGCGCCGCCGGCCGGCAAAGTCGATCGGCACCTGGTGGCGCTGGAGGTGATCGCGCGCCCGGACCACGTCGTCGAGGCTCGGCACCTCGAAGGCGATATGGTTGAGCTCGACATTTGGCGCCGCGTCCTCCATCGAGCCAACCAGCGCGATGCCATGATGATCGGGGTTGCAGCGCATGAAGACCATGCCGCCCGGCACCATCTCGTCCGGATAGACGTCGGAAATCTGGAAGCCGAGGATTTGAGTGTAGAACTCAGCCGATTTCGCGACGTCCCGCACGTTGATGACGATGTGGCCAATCTTGCCGATCTGAAAGGGCAGCCCCTTGGGCCGTTCCAGGCGTTTGACGCGGTCAAAGTCGAACATGGGTCCCCCTGTCAGTGCGGCAGTGAGTTTTCCGCCGCGATGCGATCGAGCTTCGCGGCCATGATAAAATCGTTTTCGTGCAGACCTTTGATCTTCTTCGTGCGCAGCGAGACCGTCGCGGACCCCCAGCCAAAACCAATATCGGGATGATGGCTTTCGGCCTCGGCTAGCGCCGCGGCGCGCTCGACAAAAGCAAAAGCCTCGCGAAAATTCTTGAAGCGATAGGTTCGCTCGATTCGCGTTGCCCCGTCGACGAGCTCCCAATCAGGCGCCTGCTCATGGAGATGCTCCGCATCGTCGCGGCTCATCGGCGGCATGCCACCGCGGCACGGGGTACAAGCTTTCTCGGCAAGAACTGAGGCCATGTCGTCACCTTCGCGTTTCGAGCTCCATGGCGTGCTATTGGACGCGATTGCCGAAACAGTGCCACATTGCGCGGGCCTTGTAAGCCAACCGCCGCTCCAACAACAAGCCGTCATAGAGCCCCCTTCTATGTGCCAACGCCTCGTCGCCCGATTTTGCGTCGCCGTCCTCGCGGTGCTCGGCGCGGTCGGCGCCGCGCCGCCCGGAGCACCACCGGTCGAGCATTGGCGGGTTGTGCTGGTTGCCGGCGACACCGCGCAGCCTGTTTTCGACAACGCGGTGCGCGCGGTCTCCCTATGGCTGGTCGAGCATGGCGTCGCCAAGGCCGATATTCATCGTCTCACCGCCAGCGCCAGCGGGCGCGACCCGGCGGTCGAGCCGGCGACGTTGCAGCGCGTGCTCAACCGTGTCGCCGATCTGCAAGCCGGGCCGGGCGAAGGCTGTTTTGTTTTCGTCACCTCGCATGGCGGGCATGAGGGTGGCTTCTATCTGTCGCGCCGCGACGAGATGCTGCAGCCCGCGGCACTGGCGCGGGCGCTGTCGCGGGGTTGCGGCAGCGCGCCGACGGTGGTGGTGGTCTCCAGCTGCTTCAGCGGCGGGTTTGCACACGGCACGATGGACGCGCCGAACCGGATCATCCTGACCGCCGCGCGCGCCGATCGACCGTCTTTTGGCTGCACGACAGGGCGAACCTACACCAACTACGACGCCTGCCTGCTGGGCGCGCTGCCGCATGCCGCGACGTGGCGCGGCGTGTTCAGCGACGTCAAAAACTGCATCGAGCAGCGCGAACGCCAGGAAAACGACCTGCCATCGCACCCGCAGGCTTCTTTCGGAGCCGCAGTGCGCAACCTGTCGGTGCAGTTTTGAGCCTGCGGGCGTTCTGCGTTGCCGTGTTGGCCCTCTCGGCGGCGTTTTGTGGCGCGGGGCGAGCCGCAAGCCTTGACGAAGCCTGGACCGGAACCGGCTGGGGCGAGTCACCACAGGACGTTCAACGCCATTTTGGCGCGCTGGGCTTCGCGCTGCCGCAGCCGATCGATTTCGGCGACAGCTATGCACCGCTGGTCGTTCGCAACGTCTCGGTCGGCGGCATTTCGCTGATTGCTTATTACCAGTTCGACAAGGCGACGCACGGGCTGAAGCGCGTGCAGCAGCTCGAGCGGCCACGCCACATGGTCAATCCCGACGTAATCCGCAGCGTCTTTCTCGCACTCGACGCCGAATACGGCGCGCCGGATACGCAATGCGGCACGTTGCCAGGACCGACCACGGCCAATGAGGGCGCCGCCGAATATGTCTGGAAGCGCGACGACGCCGTGATCCGCGCGATCTTTCGCGATACGTCGCGACAAGTGCTCTACGGCTGCTATTCGCCGGCTTGCGGGCTCACGGCACAACTCCTCCTGCGCATCAGCCGGCCGGCGGAGGACAAGGGAACCTGTCCTCCGCCGCCGACCAGCGCGCAGTTTCACGCGCCGCGTTGAACCGCGAGGCTATTTCGCCAACTGGGCGCGCAACTCGCCGCCCTTGTTCTCCGCGGTATGGACATTGACGTAGCACTTGCCGGCTTCGAGGTCGGCGATCTGTGCATCGGTCAAGGTCGCCGTGCCGGTGATCGGGCTGGCCGCGTCCTTGAACGGCACGGCAACGCCGGCATTCGCACCCGCGGCGGCGCCGCAATGAATATGCGCCGCGGCGGCCGGACCGCTGAGGTCGCTATAGGTGACGTTGTAGGTGATTTGCTTTGTCGCCGTGTCCAGTGTCACCTGCGCAGTACCGGTGCCTTTGCTGGTGGTGGGCGGAACCTCGGTCCCGCCGCTCAGCGTGCCCTTGAAGGTCTCGCTCGCCGCCTGGGCGTAACCCCAGCTCAGCGCCGTCGCCAGGCCGATTGCGACTAATGTCGTCTTACGCATGTGATCCTCCCGTTCGAACGTTCGACCGCGACAAGCTAGCCAATTGATTGGACAACACGAAGGCGAAAATCTTACGACCCTGATCGCATTCGTTCAAACTCGCGTGACCGACCCCTCCGCCGACCTGTCGCGACGGCGCTTCGTTTCGCTTATGCTGCGGGCCGCGCAATGTCTCCGGTCATAAAGCGGCAATGAACAATTCCAGCGCGGAGGCGATCGCGGGCGCGCAACCGGTTTCGCGGATGCCGTCCTACGGCGCGATGGCGGTCTGGGCGATCCTGGCGATTACCGCGGCAAGGCTGCTGTGGCTCGCCTTTCAGACCGCGGGTCTCTACCCCGACGAAGCGCAGTACTGGTTTTGGTCGCGGCATCTGGCGCTCGGCTACTACTCCAAGCCGCCGCTTGTCGCCTGGCTGATCGCGCTGACCACCGCGCTGTTCGGCAATGGCGAATTCGCGGTGCGGCTGTCGGCGCCGCTGCTGCACGCCGTGGCGTCGGGGTTCGTGTTCGGGATCGCGTCGCGGCTTTACGACCGGCGCGTCGGCTATTGGTCGGCGCTGGCCTATGTGACGCTCCCCGGCGTTTCGCTGTCGGCTTTCCTGATCTCGACCGACGCCGTGCTGCTGCCGTGCTGGGCCGCGGCGCTCTATGGCTTTGTACGGGCGCGCGAACGCGATGCCTTGGGCTGGTGGGTCGCGACGGGATGCGCGATCGGGCTCGGCCTCCTCGCGAAATATGCGATGAGCTATTGGCTGATCTCGGGGTTCGGCTTCGCGCTGCTGCGTCCGAGCGAACGGCGGCATCTACGCGGGCTATGCGTCGCGCTGGCGGTCGCGGCGGTGATTTTCGCGCCGAACATCTGGTGGAATTGGAGCCATCATTTCGCGACCTACCTCCACACGCGCGACAACGCGGAGCTGGGCGGCACGCTGTTCCACCCCAAGGAGCTCGGCCTGTTCGTGCTGTCGCAATTCGGCGTGTTCGGACCGATCTATTTTGTCGCCATGCTCGTGCTGTTCGCCGCTCCGACCCGGTTCGGCGGGCCGCCGGCGCGGCTCCTGACCGCGTTCGCCTGGCCGGCGCTGACGATCATCGCGGCGATCAGCCTGCTGTCGCGCGCCCAGCCGAACTGGGCGGCACCGGCTTATGTGTCGGCGGTGATCCTGGTTGTTGAAGCCGCGCTGCGCTGGGGCTGGCGGCGCACCGCGATCTTCTCGATCGCGCTGCATCTCGCCGCGGCGATCGCGGTGTTCGGCGGCAGCGAGGTCATCGCCGGAGAGGGGCTGCACGTGCCGGCGAAGTTCGACCCGCTGCACCGGCTGCGCGGCTGGGACACGCTGGGTAACGCGGTCGCGGCGGAGCTGGCGACGCATCCCGGGCTGCGGCTGATGACCGACGACCGCGAGATCGTCGCCGCGCTGATTTATTACGTGCACCCGCACCCGTTTAACGCGGTGATCTGGGATCCGGTCCCCGGCGTCAGCAGCCAGTGGGACCTCGAAAACAATCTCAGCCGCCATGCCGGCGAGAGTTTCCTCGCCGTGACGGTCCATAACCTCGCCGATCAGATGCGCCCGCAATTTGGCGAGCTGACCGAGATTAAAACTATCGATATCAAGTCAGGGCCCGGTGGCGGCCAGACTTATACGCTTTACATCGCCCGCGACTATCGCGGCGCGCCGGCCGGAAACTGAGTCGTCACGGGTTAAGCCGATAGCCGCCGGGCTCGGTCACCAGGATTTCAGCATTCGCCGGATCGCGCTCGATTTTCTGACGCAGGCGATAGACATGGGTTTCGAGCGTATGCGTCGTCACCCCGGCATTGTAACCCCACACCTCACCGAGCAGCGTCGAGCGGCCGATCGCGCGGTCGCCAGCGTGGTAGAGATAGCGCAGGATCGCGGTTTCCTTTTCGGTGAGCCGCACCTTTTTTCGCCGCGTCGCATCGGTCATCAACTTGGCGCCGGGCTGAAACGTGTAGGGGCCGATCGAAAAGATCGCATCGTCGCGATGCTCGCTCTGCCGCAAATGCGCGCGTAGCCGCGCCAGCAGCACGTTGAGGCGAAACGGCTTTGTCACGTAGTCGTCGGCGCCGGCATCGAGGCCTTGCACGGTATCGCCGTCGCTGTCGGCGGCGGTCAGCATGACAATCGGCACGTTGACCGCGTCGCGACGGAACTGGCGGCAAAGGTCGCGGCCATCCATGTCGGGCAGGCCGACATCGAGCAGCATGGCGTCAAAGTGCTCGCCCTGCACAGCCGCCTGCGCCGATGTGCCGGTATCGCACTCGACCACACTGAATTCGCCGTCGCGCTCCAGCTGCTCGGCGAGCGATTGGCGCAACGCGCTGTCGTCGTCGACGATAAGTATTTTGCGAACCGCCTGCATGAAGCCCCTAAAATTCAGTTTTACCAAAGCGTTCCAGCGCTTGCGGCGTTATTCGCCGTTTCCGTCAGCGCCATCCCCGGCCGATCGCTGATCGATCTGTTCGTCATCAATTTACCCGATGCGCACGGTCGTGTCAGGTGTCACGCCAATGTCGGCGCGGCCCGCGCCTTGTCACGCGGCCGGCGAACCCCCACGTTCGGACGACGCCCTGCAGCGCCAAGCGCGCAGCAGCCATGCCGCGAGCCGGTTTTGCTTGCGCCGCCGTGTCGGGGCTGGTCATTTACCGTGGCGCGGCCGTCATCGCACCAGGAGAATGCCGAGTGGTTGAAAAGTCGACCGTTTCGTCGGATTCGACGCCGTCGCGAGCGGCCGGACGGCGCGCGCTCGACGAGGCGATCATCGCCTTTCGACGCGGCGATCCGGTGCTACTCGACGGCGATAACGGCGCGGTGCTGGCGATTGCCGCCGAACGCGTCACCGACGAAAACCTCGACCAGCTGCGCAACATGTCGAGCCGCCGGCTGTCGGTTGTCGTCACCCGCCGCCGCGCGGTCGCGCTGGGCCTCGCGCCGCGCGACGCACTCGCCGGGACCGTGAGGATCACGGTCGCGCCGGATCTTTCGGCGGCGGTAATCCGCAATCTCGCCAATCCCGCGACCTCGCTTGGCGCTCAGCCACCGGGGCTAGGACCAACGCCGGCAAGCGCCGAGCCCGGAGCGCTCGCCGCGGTCGCGCTCGCCAAGCACGCCGACCTGCTGCCGGCGGCGTTGGTCCTCTGGCTCGTTCCGGCCGAGGCCGCCCTCGCCCGGCGTCGCGCAGACTTCGCCGTCGTCTCAATGGACGCGGTCCTCGACCGCCGCGCCGCGACGGCCGGGCTCGAACGCGTCGCCGAGGCGCGCGTCCCGCTTGCCGGCGCGGAAAACGCCCAGCTCGTCGCGTTCCGCCCGGGTGACGGCGGCACCGAGCATTTGGCGATCCTGATCGGCGCGCCAGATCCGAAAAGCGGGGTGCTGGTGCGGCTGCACTCGGAATGCTTTACCGGCGATGTTCTGGCGAGCCTGCGCTGCGATTGCGGCGAGCAGCTCAAGGGGGCAATCGCAACGATCGCCGCGGCAGGGGGCGGGGTGCTGCTCTACCTCGCCCAGGAAGGCCGCGGCATCGGCCTCGTCAACAAGCTCCGCGCCTATCAGCTGCAGGATGCCGGGTTCGACACGATCGACGCCAACGAGCAACTCGGCTTTGACGCCGACGAGCGGGTCTACCTGCCGGCGGCCGAGATGTTGCGCCAGCTGGGGTTTACCGCGGTGCGGCTGCTCACCAACAATCCCGACAAGGTCGCCGCGCTGCAGCGCTATGGCATCGCTGTCGTCGAGCGCGTGCCGCATGTCTTCCCGGCCAACGGCCATAACGAGCGCTACCTCAGCACCAAGGCGACCCGCTCGGGCCATTTCCTGTAGCGCGCGATAAAAAAGCGGGCGACCCTCCCCCAAAAGGACCGCCCGCTTAACTTGCGGAAGGCTCCCTCTCCCGCATCAGCAAAGCCAGACTAGCAATGCCCGGAGCCGCGGCAAGCCAAGAGTCCCGCTTCCACAGGGCTATCCCCAAGAAGCTGCGTTTATCCCCGGCCCATGCGCAAAATTATCCACAGGTCGTATTATTTCGCCGCTGCCGGGTAAGGCTGGCGCGCACCAAAAACCGCCGTGCCGACCCGCACATGCGTCGCGCCAAAACGAACCGCGGTCTCAAAATCGGCGCTCATCCCCATGCTGAGCACCGGCAGATCGTGGCGCCGGGCGATCTCGCGCAGCAGCGCAAAATGCAGCGAGGGCTCTTCATCGTGCGGCGGGATGCACATCAGCCCGTCGATCGGCAAGCCGAGCCGGTCGCGGCAATCGCTGATAAATTCGTCGGCCGCGGCGGGGAGGATGCCAGCCTTTTGCGGCTCTTCGCCGGTATTGACTTCGATCAGGCAATGCGGCCGCCGGCCGGTCCGCTCCATCTCGCGCGCCAGCGCCTCGGCGAGGCGCAGCCGATCGACCGTCTCGATGACATCGAAATGCGCGACCGCATCCTTAACCTTGTTGGTCTGCAGCGGGCCGATCAGGTGCAGCGCCATATCGGGAAACGCGTTGCGCAACCCCGGAAATTTTTCGAGCGCCTCCTGCACGCGGTTCTCACCGAAGACGCGCTGCCCAGCGGTGAGCGCCGCGCGCACAGCGCTTTGCGGCTGGGTCTTGCTGACGGCGACAAGCGTCACCGAGCCGGCTTGGCGGCCGGCGCCGCGCGCCGCTGCCTCGATTCGCGCGCCGACCGCTCTGAGATTAGCGCCGATCACCTCTTCCATAACGGCTCCATTCCTGGCAAAAACCCAATGAAGCTGCCGTGTCCGCACAGGATATGCTCATGCCGGCCCCGTATTACCGCCTGCTCATCGCTTCCGCCGCAAGCCTTTCATTGCTGCTCGGCGGCTGCACCGCGACAAAGACGACGCAATCCGACGCGACGGTCGCTCAGCTGCCGCAGCCCGAGCAGCAGGAGGCGTCCGCCGATGCCGACGGCGGCATGGATACCGAGACAAACATCTGGCAGTTCCTCCACATCGCCAAGAAGAAGCAGCCTGAGCTCGGGCCCCGCACCGGCGCCGATGTCAGTCCGGTCCTGTGGCAGGCGACGCTCGACACGCTCAATTTCGCCGGCTTGGATTCGCTCGACCCAATGGCGGGTCTGGCCGTGACGAAATGGTACTCGCCAAAGGGCAAAACCGACGAGCGGATGCGGATCACGGCCTTTATCAAGTCGCGGGCACTGCGCTCGGATTCGGTCGTGGTGACCGTCCAGCGTCAAATGCGCGACCCGTCCGGACAGTGGAAAGACTCGACGATCGGGCAGGATGTGGTCGACAGCCTCGAAGGCGATATTCTCCAACGGGCGCGGCAGATCCATATCGCGCGCATTCGCGCTGAAGGCGAACAATAACGGGTAGGCGGGCCCAACGCGCCGCTCAGGATAGTCATGTCACGGTACAATTTTCGAGAAAGCGAGGCGAAGTGGCAGCAGCGCTGGCGCGAGCGCCAGACCTTCGCCTCGCGTCATGACCCGGCGCGCCCCAAATACTACGTGCTGGAGATGTTTCCCTACCCGTCGGGGAAGCTGCATGTCGGTCACGTCCGCAACTACACGATGGGCGATCTCGTCGCCCGTTACCGGCGCGCGCGCGGCTACAATGTGCTGCACCCGATGGGCTGGGACGCGTTCGGCTTACCGGCGGAAAATGCCGCGATCGCCGGCGGCATCCACCCGGCGCTGTGGACGGCGGAAAACATCGCGACGATGCGCGCACAGCTCGAGCGCATGGGCTTTGCCTACGACTGGTCGCGCGAAATCGCGACGTGTCACCCGGAATACTACCGGCACGAACAGAAGATGTTCCTCGATTTCCTGGCAAAGGGCCTCGCCTATCGCAAGGAATCATGGGTCAACTGGGATCCGGTCGACCACACCGTGCTCGCCAATGAGCAGGTCATCGAGGGGCGTGGCTGGCGGACCGGAGCGATTGTCGAAAAGCGCCTGCTGGCGCAGTGGAACCTGCGCATCACCAAGTACAGCGACGAGCTGCTTGACGCGCTGAAGAGCCTCGATCGCTGGCCGGAGCGGGTCCGACTGATGCAAGAGCACTGGATCGGCCGTTCCGAAGGCGCGCGCGTGCAATGGGCGCTCACCGACGGCAAGACCGTGATCGAGGTGTTCACCACCCGCCCCGACACGCTCTACGGCGCCGCATTCGTCGCGCTGTCGCCGCATCATCCGTTTGCCGAGCAGCTCGCGGCGCACGACTCGACGCTGGCCGAATTCATCGCCGAATGCGACCGCACCGGCACCAGCGAGGAAGCGATCGAGACCGCCGAAAAACGCGGCTATCGGACCGGCATCGAGGCCGTGCATCCGCTCGACAAAACCCGCCGCGTGCCGGTCTACATCGCCAATTTCGTGCTGATGGAGTACGGCACCGGCGCGGTGTTTGGCTGTCCGGCGCATGACCAGCGCGATCTCGATTTCGCCCGGAGATACGAACTGCCGGTGATCCCGGTCGTACTGCCGACCAAGGCCGATCCAGCAAGCTTTGCCATCGACGATGTCGCGTATGTCGATGATGGCGTCATTTACAATTCGGGTTTTCTCGACGGATTGAGCGTCGCGGAAGCCAAGCGGGCGGTGGGCGAGCGGCTGGAGGCGATAGGTGCCGGCGAGCACACGATCGCCTATCGGCTGCGTGATTGGGGCGTGTCGCGGCAACGCTATTGGGGTTGCCCGATTCCGGTGATCCATTGCGCCGATTGCGGCATCGTGCCGGTGCCGGAAAAGGACCTGCCGGTCGAGTTGCCGACCGATGTCGATTTCGACGTCCCCGGCAACCCGCTCGACCGTCACCCGACTTGGAAGCACGTCGCCTGCCCCACATGCGATCAGCCGGCGACGCGCGAGACCGACACGTTCGACACGTTTTTTGAATCGTCATGGTATTTCCTGCGCTTCTGCTCGGCGCGCGCACCGATCGCCTTCGAGCGCGATGCGGCGCAGTACTGGATGCCGGTCGACCAGTATATCGGCGGCGTCGAGCATGCGGTGCTCCACCTGCTCTATTCGCGCTTCTTTATGCGGGCGCTCAAGGAATGCGGCTATCTCGACCTCGACGAGCCGTTTGCCGGCCTGTTCACGCAGGGGATGGTCTGCCATCAGACCTACCAGAACGCCGAGGGCGAGTGGCTTTTCCCCGAGGAGGTCACGAGCGATCCCGACGGCCGGCTCACTGATTCGGGCGGCCGACCGGTGCTCGCGGGCCGCCTCGAAAAGATGAGCAAGTCCAAGAAGAACGTCGTCGGCCTCGAGCGTATCGTCGAGGTCTATGGCGCCGACACCGCGCGATTCTACCTGCTCTCCAACAGCCCACCCGACCGTGATCTCGAATGGACCGAGACCGGGATCGAAGGCGCCTGGCGCTACGTCAACCGGCTGTGGCGCATGGTGTCCGAGCCTGCCGTCACGCTGCCGGCGGCGGGAAGCGCCGTGCCGACCGATCTGTCGCCGCCACTCGCCGCCATCCGCCGCGTGACGCACAAGACAATCGCCGCCGTGACCGAGGATATCGAGCGGTTCCGCTTCAACCGCGTCGTCGCCGGGATGTATGAACTCGCCAACGCGCTCGAGGGGATCACTGCAAAAAGCGGCGACGGTGCGGGCGCCGTGCTGCGCGAGGGGCTGGAAGCCGCGGCGCGGCTGCTCGGACCGATGATGCCGCACTTCGCCGAAGAAATGTGGCAGCATCTCGGACATGACGAGATGCTCGCGGACATGCCCTGGCCGCAGGCCGACGCCGATCTCGTGCGCGACGAGCAAGTGACGATCGCCGTGCAGGTCAACGGCAAGCTGCGCGCGACGCTCGACCTGCCGCGCGACGCGGCGGCGAGCGACGTCGAGGAGGCGGCGCTGGCTTTGCCGCAGATAACGCGACTGCTCGACGGCAAGGCGCCGAGAAAGGTGGTGGTTGTGCCCAATCGCATCGTCAGTGTGGTGGCTTGAGGTGATCGCCCGCCGGCGGCTGCTCGCGCAGCTTCTCCCTTTGTCCTTCGCGCTGCCGGCGCTTGCCGGCTGCGGCTGGGAGCCGCTTTACGCCGATCCGCAAACCGGCAGGAGCAACGAGGCGTTGCGGGCGGTCAAGGTGATGCCGATCCCCGAACGCGAGGGCCAGATGCTCGAAACGGCGCTGCGCCAGTCGCTCAATCCCGACGAAATCCCGACACAGCCACGGTACAACCTGCGCGTGACGCTGCGCAAAGCCCTGCAGGACCTCGGCATCCAATCGCAGGGGATCGGCACTCGCGGCGAGCTGCAGCTCTACGCGACGTACAGCCTCGCCGACGCGGCCACGGGGAAGGTACTGCAGACCGCCTCGATCCACGCCTCCGACTCGTTCGATATCCAGGCGAACGGTTATACCACGGTGGTCGCCCAGGACGATGCCAGGACGCGGGTGGTCGAGGAAGTTCGTCGCGAAATGGTCGCGCGCCTGACCATGTTTATGCAGAACAAGGGGATGACGCCGTCGTGAAGCTGGCGGCGGGGCGGGTCGACAATTTTCTGCGCCGTCCCGATCCTGGCATTCGCGCCGTGCTGCTCTACGGGCCGGATGCGGGGCTGGTGCGCGAACGGGCAGACGCGCTTGGCCGGACGATTTCACCCGATCTGCGCGACCCGTTCCGGGTCGCCGATCTGAACGGCGCGGCGCTCTCGGCCGACCCGGCCCGTCTGTTCGACGAAGCGGCGCAAATCAGCCTGATGGGCGGGCAACGGCTGGTGCGCGTACGTGACGTCGGCGATGCGCAAAGCGCCGTGTTCAGCCGCTTCCTTGGCGATCCACCAGGGGATGGCCTTGTCGTGGTCGAGGCCGGCGATTTGCCGGCGCGGGGCGCGCTGCGTCGTCTCTTCGATGACGCGCCCTGCGGCGTCGCGATCGGCTGTTATCCCGACGGCGCCCGCGATCTGGCCGAGATCATCCGCGACACGCTCGGCGCACACCAAATTGCGGCGAGCCGCGATGCGCTTGAATTTCTTGGCGCGCATCTCGGCGGCGATCGGCTGCTTACCCGCGCCGAACTCGATAAGCTGACGCTTTACGCCGGCGATGGCGGCCGGATCGAGCTCGAAGACGCAAAACTGTCGATCGCCAACAGTGCGGCGCTGTCGCTCGATGACGCGGTCCTGGCTGCGGCCGAGGGCGACGGCCCCGGCCTTGACCGCGCGCTTGCGCGCGTCTTCCAAGAAGAAGAGTCGCCAGTTTCGGTGATCCGCGCGGCCTTGCGCCACATGCAGCGGCTTCACGCGCTCAGCGCCCGCACCGCGGCGGGTGAATCGATAGACAATGTACTGCGCGGCGCCCGACCGCCGATCTTCTTCAAACAGCAGGACAGCTTCCGCCGCCAGCTGGCGCAATGGCGCGAGCCATTATTGCGCCGTCAGCTCGACGCGCTGGCGGAAGCCGAAGTTCAGCTCAAAACCACCGGCATTCCAGCCGAAACCGCCTGCCGCGCTGCGCTACTGGCAATGGCACAGCAGGCCCGGCGTCAACCTGCGCGCAGCAGCGCCAGCAACCGGTCGAGCTGATCGAGACTGGCGTAGTGCAGGGTCAGCGCGCCGCCGCGCGCCTTGCTGGCGATCGTCACGCGCAACCCCAGCGCCTGCGCCATCTCCTGTTCGAGAGCGAGCGTATCGGCATCGCGCGACTGACGCTGGCTTGCGCGACGCGAGCCCGTGCGGCGCTTGACGAGCTGCTCCGTGACCCGGACGTTGAGGCCCCGGCGGATGATCTCCGCCGCCATCTCCGCCGGATTATCCGCAGCGAGCAGCGCGCGCGCATGGCCCGGGCTGAGCGCACCTTCTTCGAGGCGCCGCCGCACCGCCTCAGGCAACCCCAGCAATCTCAGTGTGTTGGCAACGTGGCTACGGCTTTTTCCAAGCGCCTCGGCGATGCTGGTCTGAGACCTTCCAAAATCTTGCGCAAGGCGCCGGTACGCCTCGGCTTCTTCGAGAGCTGTCAAATCTTCGCGCTGAAGATTTTCGATGAGCGCGATCTCCAACGCTTCCCGGTCGCCTAGCGTGCGCACCAGCACCGGCACCTGATGCAGCCCAGCGCGCTGCGCCGCGCGCCACCGTCGCTCGCCGGCGACCAACTCGAAGGCTGCCCCGGCCTCATCGACCGGACGCACCAGAAGCGGCTGCAAGACCCCCTTCTCGCGCACCGACCGCGCCAACGCTTCAAGCTCTTCTTCAGCGAAATGCCGTCGCGGCTGGAACGCGCCCGGACGAATCAGCTCGATCGCCACGTCGCGCACCGCGCCGCCGCCAGCCGGCGCGCGTCCCTCGGTCTCGCCGAACAACGCCGCCAGGCCTCGACCCAGAGGTTGTCGTTTGCTGCTAATCATGGGCGCAGATTTCCGAAGCAAGCCGCGTGTAGGCCTGCGCCCCTGAGCAGCGCCGGTCATAGACGAGCACCGGCACGCCATGCGATGGCGCTTCCGAAACGCGGATATTTCTGGGAATCACAGTCTTGTAGACCTTGTCGCCAAAATGACCGCGGACATCGGCGGCGATCAGCTCGCACAAATTGTTGCGCCGGTCGTACATTGTCAGCACCACGCCCTGGAGCACGAGCCGCGGGTTCAGCGAGCGCTGCACGCGATCGACTGTCCCCATCAATTGCGCCAAACCGGCGAGCGCATAAAATTCGCACTGCAGCGGCACGAGGATGCAATCGGATGCGGTTAGTGCATTGATTGTCAGAAGATTCAGAGACGGCGGGCAATCGATCAACACGTCGTCGTAACCGCTGACATGGGCACGTAGCGCCTGCGCCAGCAGGAATTCACGGCGCGGGCGTTCGGCCAATTCGAGTTCTGCCGCGGCGAGATCCGGAGATGCCGGCACCACCGTGAGGCCCGAAACCGCACTCGATGCCGTCGCCGCATCGAGCTCGATCTCGCCAAGAAGCACCTCGTAGCTTGTCGCCGCTGGCCCTTCCTCGACTCCGAGACCCGTCGTGGCGTTGCATTGCGGGTCGAGATCGATCACCAGCACCCGTCGCCCGCGCGCGGCAAAGGCCGTAGCCAGATTGACCGCCGTAGTGGTCTTACCGACCCCGCCTTTTTGATTGGCGATGGCGACGATGCGGGCGCGCTCACGCGATGCGACGCGGGTTGCCAGCTCAGTCTCGGCGAGGCTCACGCGGGGCCACCTGCTGCAACAAAAGGATGCTTCCGCCCGGGTCGGCGCGGCTCGGATGACGCGTCACGGTCATTGTCCAGGCTTTGCCAGCCTCGGTCAATTCTTCCTCGGCGCGCGCGCCTTTCAAGAAAAGACACGTCGTCCGTGGGCCGATGAAGCCTTTGCCAAGCGCCAAAAGCCGAGCGAGCGGAGCGCAGGCGCGGGCGGTGACGACGTCGGCCTCGTGCGGCATGACCGCCTCGATCCGGCAGCCACGGATGACCGCGGGCGCGCCGGTGATTCGCGCCGCCTCGCGCAAAAACGTCGCCTTACGGCTGTCGGCCTCGACAAGCTCGACGCCCTTCGCGCCGAGAAGCGCCAGGACAAGCCCGGGAAACCCGGCGCCACTGCCGAGATCAACAAGGCTCCGCGCACTTGCCGGGATCAACGGCAGAAGCTGAGCCGAATCGAGAAAATGCCGTCGCCAGAGATCATCGAGCGTGGCGCGTCCGATAAGGTTGATCCGCGCCGACCATGCGCTGAGCAGCGCCGCGTAAGCCTCGAACCGTTCGAGTGTTTCACGTGAAACAGCGGTCGCCGCGGCAAACCCGTCGGGCCCAAGCGGAGCTTCGCTCACGCCGCTTCCGGGCGCCGCTTCACATATTGCAGCAGAGCGATCAGCGCCGCCGGCGTCACGCCCGAGATGCGCGCCGCGGCGCCGAGTGTTGCGGGCCGCGCGGCCGTAAGCTTGCCGCGCACCTCCGCCGACAACCCGCCGACCGCGTCGTAATCGAGCCTATCCGGTAGCGCCAGCGCCTCGTCGCGGCGGAAAGCGGCAATGTCCCGCGCCTGGCGTTCGAGATAGCCGGAATAGCGCGCATCGATCTCGAGCTGCTCCGCGATATCCGCCGGGATCGCCGCGAGTTGCGGCCAGATCGCCACGAGCCGCGCGGCGTCAATGTCCGGATGCGCCAGTAACTCGGCGGCCGACCGCGCAACACCATCGGCATTGACGGTGAGCCCGTGCCTGGCCAAAACCGATGGGCTCGCGCTGAGGCTTTGCGCGAGCGAGCGAGCGTCCCTGAGAGCGGCCTGTTTGCGCGCAAAAAAGGCGGCGCGCGGCTTACCGACCGCGCCGACGCGTTCGCCGATTGGCGTCAGCCGCTGATCGGCGTTGTCCGCCCGCAGGACCAGCCGGTATTCGGCGCGTGAGGTGAACATGCGGTAGGGCTCGGCGGTGCCACGCGTCACCAGATCGTCGATCAGCACGCCTATATAGGCGTCGGCACGGTCGAGAATCAGTGGCGGCGAACCGCCGGCCGACAACGCCGCGTTAATGCCGGCGACGATTCCCTGCGCGGCGGCCTCCTCGTAGCCCGTGGTGCCATTGATTTGGCCGGCAAGGTAAAGGCCAGACAAGCGGCGCGTTTCAAGGCTCGGCAGCAGCTCGCGCGGATCGACGTAATCGTATTCGATCGCATACCCGGGACGCCGTATGACCGCGCGCTCCAGGCCGGGGATCGTCGCGATAAATGCCGCCTGGACCTCCCGCGGCAACGAGGTCGAGACCCCGTTGGGATAGACCGTATCGTCGTCGAGCCCCTCCGGTTCGAGAAAAATCTGGTGCCGCTCGCGGGCCGCGAAGCGCACCACCTTGTCCTCGATCGACGGACAATAGCGCGGGCCAATGCCGGTGATGTCGCCGGCATAAAGCGGCGATTGGCCGAGATTGTCCCGGATCACCGCGTGGGTGGCCGGCGTCGTCTCGGTGATATGGCAGGCGATTTGCGCCGTTGTGATGCGGTCAGTCAGGAACGAGAACGGCTGCGGCGGGTCGTCGCCGTGTTGCGCCTCGAGGCCCGCCAAGTCGATCGTTTTGCCATCGAGCCGTGGCGGTGTGCCGGTCTTGAGCCGGCCGAGCGCAAATCCGGCGCGCCGAAGCGTCTGCGACAGCCCGTGTGACGGCGCCTCGCCGACACGACCGGCCGGAATCTTTTCCGTGCCGATGTGAATGAGGCCGCCGAGAAACGTGCCCGTGGTCAGCACGACGCGGCCAGCGGCGATCTCCCGGCCATCGCCGAGGATGAGCCCAGCGACACGGCCCCGTGCGTCGAAAGCGAGGTCTTCCGCCGCGCCCTCGATGATGTCGAGACCCGGGGTTTCCGCCAGCAATTCCGCCATCACGCGGCGATACAGTTTGCGATCGGCCTGGGCGCGCGGACCGCGCACCGCCGGGCCCTTGCTGCGGTTCAGCACGCGAAACTGGATGCCGGCGCGGTCGATCGCGCGGCCCATCACGCCGTCGAGCGCGTCGATCTCGCGGACCAGGTGGCCCTTGGCCAACCCGCCGATCGCCGGGTTGCACGACATCTCGCCGATCGTGTCGCGGCGACGGGTGACAAGCGCCGCGCGCGCGCCGAGACGCGCCGCCGCGGCCGCCGCCTCACAGCCGGCATGCCCGCCGCCGACCACGACGACGTCATATTTTGCGCGCGCTCCGCTCATGGCGGCGGAATGTAGGGAGCGCCCCGCATGGTGTCCATGTTTCACGTGAAACATCACTTGCCGATGCAGAAATCGGCAAAAATCACATCGAGCAGATCCTCGACGTCAACCGCCCCCGTGATGCGGCCGAGGCTGCGCCAGGCGAGCCGCAGATCCTCGGCACGCAGCTCGGGCAGCGTCGCATCACCCGCGCGCCGCAGCGCCGCGAGTGCCTCCTCGAGCGCTTGGCGATGCCGCGCGCGGGTGATCAGCGCCGCGGACGCGTCATAATCAGCTGATATCCGCTGGACGAGCGCTGCGACCAACTCAGGCAGCCCTTCCCCGGTCAGCGCCGATGCTGGCAGCGCCCCTGCCGGCAAACGAGCATTGCCGACGAGATCAGTCTTGTTCGCGACAAGGAGCGTGTCCCGGCCAGGCCACGCCGCAGCGCCTGCCGCATCTTCGGGTCGGCGCGCGTCGAAGACATAGAGCCGAAGTGCAGCGTCCTCGGCGCGGGCAAGCGCGCGCCGCAGACCCTCCCGCTCGATTTCGTCGGCACTCTCGTGCAATCCCGCAGTATCGGCGAGGATCACCGGATAGCCCGCAAGATCGACAGCAACGTCGATGACGTCGCGCGTGGTGCCGGCGATCGGCGAGGTGATCGCGGCCTCGCGTCGAGCCAGGGCATTCAAGAGGCTCGATTTTCCCGCATTGGGTGGGCCGACGATGGCGACGGCGATACCATCGCGCAGGCGCTCGCCGCGACGGTTGTCGGCAAGATGATCGTCAATTTCGGCGACAAGCGCCGCCGCTTCCACAGCAATTTGTGCTTCGATCTCCGGCGGCAAATCCTCATCGGGAAAGTCGATGATCGCTTCAAGATGAGCGAGTGTTCGCAACAGCCGCGTCGACCAGCCGCGATAGAGCGCGCCAAGTTCTCCGTCGAGCTGGCGCAACGCCTGGCGGCGTTGCGCGTCGGTTTCCGCCGCGACGAGGTCGGCGATCGCCTCGGCCTGCACCAAATCGAACTTACGGTTAAGAAATGCCCGCCGGGTGAATTCACCGGGCTCCGCAAGGCGTAGCCCCATGCGGCTCAGCGTCGCTATCAACGTGGCTGTGACCGCGCGGCTGCCATGGACCTGTAGTTCGGCGACATCCTCGCCGGTGACGCTGCGTGGCCCGGGAAACCAAAGCATGAGGCCGTCGTCGATCTCATCGCCGCTATCGGGGTCGCAAATCCGCGAATGCTGCGCCCGGCGCGGCGCCGGCAGCTTAGTGCAGAGTGCGGCAAGCGCAGGCCCCGCTTGCGGGCCGCTGACGCGAATAATCGCGATCGCCGCGCGCCCCGGCGCGGTCGCCGGGGCAAAGATCGTGTCCGTGACGGAAGGCGCCGCAGGCGTGCTCAGTGCTTCGGCGGCAATTGGTCGGGCTGCAGCATCAGCCGCTCGACGCGTCCGCCATTTTTGAAGTGCGTCTCGAGGATCTCATCGATATCCGCTTGCGACTGGAACGTGTACCAGACGCCTTCCGGATAGATCACCATGTTCGGGCCGAACTCGCAGCGATCGAGGCAGCCGGCTGCATTGAAGCGCACGTTCTGGATGCCCATCTGCCGCGCCTTCTCACGCGCATAGCCGCGCAGCTTGTCGAAGCCGCCCGCCGCTTCTGCGCGCGCCATGCAGCAGCCGCGTGGATGCCCTTCGGGGCGTACGTTGTTACACATGAAGATGTGGCGATCGTAGAAGAGGCGCGGATCGTCTGCCATTCGTCGGTCTCCGGATTGCGAAGCAGCATCACAAGGGCGGAGTGGCTGACGCGATCCGCCGGACTGGGATTAAGATACGGAGCGAAGCCTAATCCGTCGAGCCTTCGTCGAGCAACGCTGCCGCGCGCACGACCACCAACGGGAGTTGACCCATGGATCGCAATCGTCTCGGCGAGGAGACCAGCCCCTATCTGTTACAACACAAGGACAATCCGGTGCATTGGCAGGCCTGGGGCGAGGCGGCCTTGGCCGACGCCAAGGCCGAGGACAAGCCGATCCTCCTGTCAATCGGCTACGCGGCCTGCCACTGGTGCCACGTGATGGCGCATGAGAGCTTCGAGAATCCTGGCGTCGCGCGACTCATGAACGAACTATATATCAATATCAAAGTCGATCGCGAGGAACGGCCCGATCTCGACGCGATCTATCAGCACGCCTTGGCGTTGCTGGGCGAGCAGGGCGGCTGGCCGTTGACGATGTTTCTGTCGCCGGAGGGCGAGCCGTTCTGGGGCGGCACCTATTTTCCGCCGGAGCCGCGCTGGGGCCGGCCCGGCTTTGCGCAGGTGCTGCAAGGAGTCGCGGCGACCTACCGCGGCGAGCCCGACAAGGTGACAAAGAACGTCACGATCCTGCGCGAGGCGCTGTCGCGACTCGGGCAGCCGGAGGCCGGCGAGGGGATCGACCCGGCGCTCTTTGACCGCATTGCCGAGCGTCTGCTGCGCGAGGTGGACCCCCTCAACGGCGGCATCGGCACTGCGCCCAAATTCCCGCAATGCGGCATTTTCGAGCTGCTCTGGCGCGGCTGGAAACGCACCGGGCAAGCACCCTATCGCGATGCCGTACTGCGCACACTGACGACGATCTGCCAGGGCGGGATTTACGATCATCTCGGCGGCGGATTCGCGCGCTATTCGGTCGATGCGCGCTGGCTGGCGCCGCATTTCGAAAAGATGCTCTACGACAATGCCGAGCTGATCGACCTGCTCACGGCCGTCTGGCAGGAGGTCCGCGACCCGCTTTACGCGCAGCGGATCGCGGAGACGATCGGCTGGCTGGAGCGCGAGATGGTGACTGCCGGCGGCGGTTTCGCGTCGAGCCTCGACGCGGACAGCGAGCACGAGGAGGGCAAATTCTACGTCTGGACCGCCGACGAGATCGATGCGGCGCTCGGCGAGGATGCGGCCCTTTTCAAGGAATTCTATGACGTCACACCCGGCGGCAACTGGGAAGGTCACAATATTCTCAATCGCTTACATCACTTGACCCTCGCCGATAACGAGACCGAGGCATTGCTGGCGCGCTGTCGCGAAACGCTGTTCGCATTGCGCGCACCGCGCGTACGGCCGGGCCTCGACGACAAGGTGCTGGCCGATTGGAATGGGCTGATGATCGCGGCGCTAGCCCAGGCGGCCACGGTGTTCGAGCGCGCCGACTGGCTGGCGCTGGCAGAGCGCGCTTTTACCTTTGTCGAACAGACGATGGCGGCGCCGGGCGGGCGGCTGTTCCATTCCTGGCGGGAGGGTCAGGCGCGGCATCCGGCGAGCGTCGACGACTACGCCAATCTCTGCCGTGCGGCGCTGACGCTGTTCGAGGCGACGCAAAAGCCGAGCTATCTGGCCTGCGCGTGCGATTGGGTCGCTGTGCTCGACGGCTATTATTGGGACCCGGCGGGCGGCGGGTATTTCTTCGCGGCGAGCGACACGCAGGGGCTCATCGCCCGCGCCAAGACCGCCGCGGACGCCGCGGTGCCGGCCGGTAACGGCACGCTGGTTGGCGTGCTGACCCGGCTGGCGATCCTGACCGGCAACGACGGCTACCGCGAGCGTGCCGAGGCAGTGGTCCGTGCCTTTGCCGGCGAGGTGGAACGCAATTTCTTCCCGCTCGCGACCCTCATCAACAATGCCGAGCTGGCGCAAAAGCCGGTGCAGATCGTCCTCGTCGGCAAGGCGGGCGATCCCGGCCTGGCGGCACTGCACCGCGCGGTCTATGCGGTGTCGCTGCCGCGACGGATTGTGCAGATCGTTGCACCGGACGAGGCTTTGCCGGCGCAGCATCCGGCGCACGGAAAAACACTCGTCGACGGAAAGGCGACTGCGTATGTCTGCGAGGGCCCGGTCTGTTCGTTGCCGATCGTAGTGTCGCAGGAACTGGTCGACGCGCTCGCCAAATTGCACTAGCGTTCTCTAAACGTTCGCGCGAGGAGTCCCGCAATGCATTCACTATCGGTATCGAGTCCCGTCGGAGATTTGTTGCTTGAGGAGGACGGCGAGGCCTTGGTCGCCGTCCATTGGGGAAGGGGGGCGGCTGACAATGGCAGCGGCTTGCTGATCGAGGCGGCGCGCCAGATCGACGCCTATTTCGCCGGCAAGCTCAAGGATTTCGACCTGCCGCTGCGCCCGGCGGGCACGGCGTTCGAGCGCGGCGTCTGGGCGGCGATGCAGGACATCCCCTATGGCGAGACCTGTAGCTATGGTGATCTTGCCGCGACGGCGCACTCGGCGCCACGCGCGGTTGGCCGCGCCTGCGGACGGAACCCGATCCCGATCGTCATCCCCTGCCACCGCGTGCTCGGCAAGGGTTGGATGGGTGGCTATAGCGGCCAGGGTGGGCTCAAGACCAAGGAGGCGCTGCTCGCGCTTGAGGGCGCATTGGCGCCGCAGCCGGTGCTACTCTAGGCAGAAACGCTTCGCATTTTCGCCGCGCGCCTCTAAAACCCCTCCCATCCAGTCTCGGGAGGACAGAATCATGGTGCAGGCGATCCGTTTCGAGAAGACCGGTGGACCGGACGTGTTGACCTGGCAGCAGATCAGCGTCGACAAACCCGGGCCGGGCCAAGTGCGGCTGAAACACAAGGCGGTCGGACTCAATTACATCGATACCTATCAGCGTAGCGGGCTTTACGCCGTGCCGCTGCCGAGCGGGCTCGGCGGCGAAGGCTGCGGGGTGGTTGAGGAGGTTGGGCCGGGCGTCACCGATCTCAAGGTTGGCGATCGTGTTGCCTATGCCGGCGGGCCGCTCGGTGCCTATTGCGAAGAGCGTGTCTTTCCGGCTGACCGCCTGGTGCCGGTGCCCGACGGCATCAGCGACCACGAAGCCGCGGCCATGATGCTCAAGGGGATGACCGCCTGGTACCTCATCCGCCGCACCCATGTCGTAAAAGCGGGCGAGACGATCCTTGTTCATGCCGCCGCCGGCGGCGTGGGTCTCATCGCCTGCCAGTGGGCGAAACATCTCGGCGCCACGGTGATCGGCACCGTCGGCAGCGAGGAAAAGGCGGCGCTTGCCAAGGCGCATGGCTGCGACCACCCGATCCTTTACCGGACCGAGGATTTTGTCGCTCGAGTCAACGAGATCACCGGCGGCAAGAAACTGCCGGTCGTCTATGATTCCGTTGGCAAGGATACGTTCTTCAAGTCGCTCGATTGCCTGGCGCCGCTCGGGCTGATGGCGTTGTTTGGCCAGTCCTCGGGCGCGGTGCCGCCGGTCGATCTCGGCATTCTTGCCGGCAAGGGTTCGCTGTTCATCACGCGGCCGACCCTAGGCAACTACACGGCGACGCGCGAGGACCTATTGGGCGCAGCGAGTGATTTGTTCTCGGTCGTGAAAAACGGCGCGGTCAAGATCTTGGTCAACCAGACCTACCCGCTGCGCGATGCGGCGCAGGCGCATCGCGACCTCGAAAGCCGCAAGACGACGGGCCAAACGGTCTTTACCGTCTAGGTTTTACCGAGGCTGTCCGGGGTCGCCGTGAGATGAGGTACGCGGGATACGCCTTGCCGGTCGTGCTTCTGGCGTTGCTGCCGGCAAGCCCGCCGGCGCGGGCAGCGTGCTCGACAACCTGCTCGGATTACTACGAGGGAAAGTGCAGCCAGCACACCACGACCTGCTCGAACGACGACTCGTCATCCGGTCGCGGCGGTTCCGACAGCTACGGCGCGATCGCTTATGGGCGCACCAGCACGGCATGGGGCACCTCCTACCGCTGGGACAGCCAGTCAAAAGCTGAAGGCGTCGCGCTAAAAAACTGCAAGGCCCATGGCGACGATTGCGAACCGCTGGTTTGGTACAAGAACCAGTGCGGCGCAGTCGCCGCGAGCGACGCATCGGATGCTTTCTGGGGCCTCGGCGACACAAAGAGACTGGCAAGCGCCCAGGCTGAGCAAAAATGCGAGGCGGCGGGTGGCATGAATTGTGCCGTGCAGACTGCGGAGTGCTCCCGCTAAGTTGGCGCCGCGGCTAGGTGTTCATGTTATCGAAGAACTCGGAATTGCTCTTCGATTCCTTGAGCTTGTTGATCAGGAATTCGAGCCCGTCGACCGTGCCCATCGGCATCAACACGCGGCGCAGCACCCACATCTTTGACAGCGTGCCGCGCTCGACCAGGAGCTCTTCCTTGCGGGTACCCGATTTGGTGATGTCGAGCGCCGGGAAGGTGCGTTTGTCGGCGACCTTGCGGTCGAGCACGATTTCCGAATTACCCGTGCCCTTGAACTCCTCGAAAATCACCTCGTCCATGCGCGACCCGGTGTCGATCAGCGCGGTCGAAATGATCGTCAGCGAGCCGCCTTCCTCGATATTGCGTGCCGCGCCGAAAAAGCGCTTCGGCCGTTGCAGCGCGTTGGCGTCGACACCGCCGGTCAGCACCTTGCCCGACGACGGCACGACGGTGTTGTAGGCGCGCGCCAGGCGAGTGATCGAATCGAGGAGGATCACCACGTCGCGCTTATGCTCGACAAGGCGCTTTGCTTTTTCGATGACCATCTCGGCGACCTGAACGTGGCGCACCGCCGGTTCGTCAAAGGTCGAGCTGACGACTTCGCCGCGCACCGAGCGCGCCATATCGGTCACTTCCTCGGGCCGCTCGTCGATCAGCAGGACGATCAGGAAGACTTCCGGATGATTGACGGCGATCGCGCTCGCGATGTTCTGCAACATCACCGTTTTGCCCGCACGCGGCGGTGAGACGATGATCGCCCGCTGCCCCTTGCCGAGCGGGGTGATGAGGTCAATGACCCGCGTCGTCAGGTCCTTCTTGGTCGGGTCGTCGAGTTCGAGCCTGAGTTTCTCTTCAGGATAGAGCGGCGTGAGATTGTCGAAGTTGATCCGATGCCGCAGCCGGTCGGGTTCCTCGAAATTGATCCGCGTCACCTTGATCAGGGCGAAATAGCGTTCGCCGTCGCGCGGGCTGCGGATCTCGCCTTCGACGGTATCGCCAGTCCGCAAGCCAAAGCGACGCACCTGGTTCGGGCTAACGTAAATATCGTCGGGCCCAGCCAAGTAATTCGATTCCGGTGAGCGTAGAAAGCCGAAGCCGTCCGACAGGACCTCAAGCACGCCGTCGCCCGAAATTGTCACATCGTTTTCAGCGAGCTGCTTGAGGATCGCAAACATCTGCTCCTGCTTACGCAGGGAGGAGGCGTTTTCGATCTGCAGCTCTTCGGCAAACGCAAGGAGTTCAGCGGGCGTTTTCCGCTTGAGTTCGTCGAGGTTCATGGAGCTTTCGTCACAATGGAGCCCAAGGGCGATGAGGTGCGGACTGTATGAGGAAGTCTTGCCCGTCTGCGGGAGCCCGGCACGGATTGATTCCGGCGGGGCGGTTCGTTTCTGGAGTATTACGGGAAAGTGTGAAGAAAAGCCGATGGCCGGCTCACCCCATCCCTTACCCAATGCAGATATGCGAGTCAAACGTCTTTGCAAGGGCAAAGTGCCGCTGTCTCTGTGTTTTTTCTTCAGAACGGTTTGACGATCACCAGAATGACGATCGCAATCAACACCAGCATCGGCAGTTCATTAACCGCGCGAAAGAACCGCGCACTTTGCGGCGGCGCATCCTCGGCGAACTGCTTGCGCCATCGTGCCAGAGCGTGATGAAAGCCGAGGAGTGCGGCGACCAGCCCCAGCTTTGTCCAAATCCAGCCCTGCCGCCAGTCGACGGCGCCCGGTGTCGCGGCCAGCAGACCCCCGAACAGGAGCGTTGCGATCATCGCCGGGGTCATGATCCCGCGTAGCAGCCGACGCTCCATGACCTTGAACGTTTCTGCCGTGTCGGACGCGGGTGAAGCCTCGGCATGATAGACAAAAAGCCGCGGCAGATACAGCAAACCCGCCATCCATGCGACGACACTGACGACGTGCAGCGCTTTGACCCACAGATAGGCGGCGACAAGTAGCCCGCTCATGCCGCCGCCTCGATCAGCTCGACTAGCGCCGCGATGAACCGCGGGTCGATACCGACCGCCGGGATGCGATAATAGGCTGGGACTCCGCATGTCTCGGCAAGTCGGCAATAGTCCCGGTCGAGTTCGACAAGCGTTTCCGAGTGCTCCGACACAAAGGAAATCGGCGCGATCACCACCGCAACTCCGTCGCGCCCGGCGCGGCGGATTTCGTCGTCCGTCCCCGGACCCAGCCAAGCCAGAGGGCCGACGCGGCTCTGGTAGCAAACAGTCCAACCAAGGTCGGGTTGGTTGAGCGAGGCGATCAGCGCGCGGGCGGTCTGTTCGATCTGCTGAGGGTAGGGATCGCCTGCTTTGACGATTTTGAGCGGCAGCCCATGGGCACTCAAGAGCAGCCGTGTCGGGTACAAATTTTGCGCATCTTGCAGCACGGGCTCGATCAACCCTGCCAGCGCCGCGATAAATCCCGGTGCGGTGGGATAGGACTGGACGACCCTTATCTTGCCGCCGAGGCCCTGACGGGCAGTCTCGGCACGCCATAATGCAAGCGATGACTGAGTCGTCGTCGTCGAGAACTGTGGGTAAAGCGGCAGACAAACGATCTTGTCGGGCTCCCAGGCTTTGACGGCCGCGACGGTCTCATCGATCATCGGATGCCAATAGCGCATCGCGATAAAGCAGCGGTACTGGCTCCCGAGCTCTTCCTCAAGGGCGCTCGCCTGAGCCTC
Source organism: Allostellaceae bacterium (assembly GCA_035570495.1). Lineage (GTDB taxonomy): Bacteria > Pseudomonadota > Alphaproteobacteria > ATCC43930 > CGMCC-115725 > DATARH01. The sequence goes on from DATMLO010000216.1 coordinate 27,990, forward strand.
TGTATTAGCTAATAGCGGCGACCCGCCGCCAAGGTGATCGTATATATCGCGCGCCACCGCGAGGCGTTTTCGCGCGATAAACCACGCCAACATACCGCGCAAGGGCTGCGGCAAACTGATGATCGCCCGGTCGCTGAACAGGTTCCTCAGAAATGGCCCCACGGCTTTCGGCGAATCCGGGCCCCCGAGATTCATCAGCACCACGGCGGTACGCGCCATTTCCGTCAGCGCGCCGGATCGGCCAATAGCCGAGCGAGCTCGGCGACGTGCTCCGGTGGCGTCTCGGGTAAAATCCCGTGGCCAAGATTGAAGATGAATGGGCCATCACTGAGCACCGAACAAATCTGACGCACCGTGCGCCGCATTTCCTCGCCGCCCGCAAGAAGCAGAACTGGGTCGAGATTGCCTTGTACGGCGACGCGTGATTGCAGGCAATCGCGCGCAAAGGCTGGCGGTATCGCGGTATCGATACTGACGCCGGCGACCCCGGTTTCCATTGCGTAATATTGGTAAAATAGGCCTGCGCCGCGCGGAAAACCGATAATCGGAACCTGCGGAAAGCGCGCTTTCAAGCCCGTGACCAGGCGTTTGGTCGGTGCGATCACCCAGCGCTCAAACCCATCGGGCGATAGCGCCCCTGCCCACGAGTCAAAAAGCTGCACCGCCTCGACCCCGCCTTCGATCTGCAAGGCGAGAAACTCTATTGTCGCTTCCGCAATCCGCTCGATCAGCACGTCGAAGCCGCCAGGATCACGATAGGCAAAAGACTTTACGCGCTGAAAATCCCGGCTCGTTCCGCCCTCGACCATATACGTCGCGACGGTCCACGGTGCGCCGGCAAACCCAATCAGCGCCGTTGTTTCAGGTAACCCATCGCGCACATGCCGTGCTGCTTCAGCGACCGGGACAAGCATTTCACCATCAAATTTTCCAATTAATTTGATGTCAGAAAGCGGCGCTAACTTAGGCCCATCGTTTTCAAACGACAGCGGCTGACCGAGCGCGCGTGGCACCAGCAGAATGTCAGAAAAAAGGATCGCGGCATCCATGCCAAAGCGGCGAACCGGCTGTAAGGTTACCTCGGCAGCAAAATCCGGCGTAAGGCAAAGGGTGATAAAGTCGCCCGCCTTTGCGCGCATCGCGCGGTATTCCGGGAGATAACGCCCGGCTTGCCGCATTAGCCACCACGCAGGGCGTTCAAGCGTTTGTCCAGCGAGAGCAAGCAGTAGCGGCTTGTTTGACGGTCGTAGGGCGGGCGCAGGCATTGATCCTGTTCCTCTGTCCTCATTCATAAAAGAATCTCTTTAGGAGGTAGTAGTGGGGCGCGCGGCATATGAGGATTAGATTCTGTCCGATGATAATCCCGGCGATTCACCGGTGTCGGTGAATGAGCAGGCGATTGTGGACAATTGGCGGGCAACGCGAAAAGCATACGGCAGAGCTTGACGCTTAATAGTAGGGATAATCGGGAAAACTCTCCGCCGAAGAGTTTTCCCCGCTCTTTTGAGGGTCGCGCTTGCAAAGACGCACCGTGGTAAAAGTCTCTTGGATGAGTCGTCGCAACGGGGACAAAATTGCTTCCGGGCGGACTGACGGGGAAAAACGGAGAGGTTAATCGCGATTCGCGTCGTTGATACACAGTGGCTCGGGAAAAAGTGGCGTAGAAGGGCGAAGATGCTGTGCTGACTCGGTTTCATCTTCATCTTGTCTCGGATTCGACCGGCGATACGGTACACTCCGTCGCCCGCGCCTGCCTCGTGCAGTTTGATGAGGCTCAGGCCATCGAACATGTCTGGAGCATGGTGCGCACCCAGGGCCAGCTCGACCGTGTCATTGCCGGGGTCGAGGCAAATCCGGGCATCGTGCTCTATACCCTGGTCAATGATGCGCTGCGTCAAGCGCTGCAGGAGAGCTGCCGGCGGCTCGGGGTCACCACGATCCCTATTCTCGACCCGGTGCTTGGCGCGATGGCGGCGTTTCTCGGCAGCAAGAGTCGCGGGCTTCCTGGTAAGCAGCATCTGCTCGACAATGAGTACTTCGCGCGTATCGACGCGATGACCTTTGCCATTAATCATGATGACGGGCAATCGAGCTGGGGTATCGAAGACGCGGATGTGTGTTTGGTCGGCGTGTCGCGCACGTCAAAAACTCCCACCAGTCTCTATCTCGCCAATCGCGGCATTAAGGCCGCGAATGTACCCTTTGTGCCGGGCGTGTCATTGCCGCCAGAGTTGTTGGCGGCGACAAGACCGTTGATCGTCGGCCTCACCAACGATCCCGAGCGCCTTATTCATCTGCGGCGGAACCGGCTGTCGATGCTCGATCACAATGGTGAGACGGATTACACCGATATCGAGGCGGTACGCGCGGAGGTTCGTGAGGCGCGGCGGGTTTTTTCCGAGCGTCATTGGCCTGTGATCGATGTTACGCGCCGATCAATCGAGGAAACGGCGGCGGCGATTTATAAGCTTCTTGCCCGACGACATGGCGACGCCGACGCCTGAAACCTTGATTCTCGCCTCGGCAAGCACGGCACGTGCAGCATTGCTGCGAGCGGCCGGGATAGCGTTTTGGACCGAGCCATCGGCCGTCGACGAAGCAGAGATCAAGCGGGTGCATCGCGCGGCTGGGCATGATGCGCGCGCCTGCGCGGTGGCGCTGGCCGAGGCAAAAGCCGTTGCGGTCGCAGCTCGGCATCCCACGTCGCTCGTTATCGGCGCCGATCAGATACTGGTGGCCGGTGATGAGTGGTTCGACAAGCCTGTGGACGTGGATGAGGCGGGCGATCAGTTGTGCCGGTTACGCGGGCGCAGGCATGTTTTGGTGACCGCGGGATGTGTGTTTCGTGGCGAAACCCGGTTGTGGAGCGCTGTTTCGATGCCGGCCCTGACGATGCGGCGCTTTAGCGACGAGTTTCTCACCGAATATATTGCCGCTGAGGGGGATACCGTGCTCGGCTCGGTCGGGGCCTATCGGATCGAGGACAGAGGGGTTCAGCTTTTTTCGCGCATCGAGGGCGACCATTTCGCCATACTCGGTCTGCCGCTGTTGGAGCTGCTCGAATTTCTGCGGGATCGCGGTGTCTTGGCGAGGTGAGGACGAATAAATGGCGATGACCGGGGCGGCACGGCTCGCCGGCATCATGGGATGGCCGATTGCCCATTCGCGTTCGCCGGCGCTGCACGGTTTCTGGCTTCAGGAGCACGGGATCGACGGTGCCTATGTGCCGCTCGCGGTCGCTCCAGAGAAACTTGAGCAAGCCCTGCGCGCCTTGCCCGCACTTGGCTTTAGCGGCTGCAACCTGACCATTCCGCACAAGCAAGCCGCGCTTCGTATCGTGGACCGGGTCGACGAATTCGCGCGGCGGATCGGTGCGATGAATACCGTCGTCGTCGGGCCGGACGGTGGCCTCGAAGGCAGCAACACCGACGGTTTTGGCTTCCGCGAAAACCTCCGCGAGCAGGCCCCGGATTGGCGCGCGACGGCGGGGCCGGCTGTCGTCCTTGGCGCTGGCGGCGCGGCGCGGTCGGTGGTCGCCGCGCTGAGCGTTGCTGGCGTTTCAGAAATCCGGCTCGCCAACCGCACCAACGATCATGCTGCGGCGTTGGCCCGCGATCTTGCCGCGCCGGAAACGCGGATCACCGTTCATCGGTGGCAGCAACGCGCCGAGGTGCTGGCGGACGCCGGGATCCTCGTCAACACCACTAGCCTCGGCATGGAGAAAGAGCCGCCGCTGGACATCGATCTGGCCGCGCTGCCGCGGAGCGCGGTTGTTGTCGATATCGTCTATGTGCCGCTGGAAACCGGGTTGCTGGCTGCCGCCCGCCGGCGCGGCAACCTCGCCGTCGACGGGCTGGGCATGCTGCTGCATCAGGGCCGGCCTGGGTTCGCCGCCTGGTTTGGTCTCGCACCCGAGGTGACGCCAGCCTTGCGCCAAGCGATGCTCGCCACCTTCGGCAAGGCCGGTTGATCCGGCGATGATCGTTCTCGGCCTGACCGGCTCGATCGGCATGGGCAAAAGTACGGCAGCGGCCGCGCTGCGCCGGCTTGGGGTGCGGCTCTACGATGCCGATGCTGAGATCCACAGGATGACCGGACGAGGCGGCGCGGCCGTCGCCGCGGTCGAGGCGGCCTTTCCAGGGGTACGCGACGAGGACGGGGCGATCGACCGCCGCAAGCTCGGCGCGCGCGTCTTTGGCAAACCGGGTGAGTTGCGGCGACTCGAGGCGATCCTCCATCCGAGGGTGCGTGCGGTCGAGCGCCGGTGGGTGGCAAAGCAACGAGCGCGCCGCGAGAGGCTGGTCGTGCTCGATATCCCGCTGCTGTTCGAGACCGACCGGATCGATCGAGTCGACGGCGTTATCGTCGTGTCGGCGCCGCCGCGACTGCAGCGCGAGCGGGTCATGCGACGCTCCGGGATGAGTGCTGGCCGCTTTGCCGCGATCCTCGATTCGCAGTTTCCGGATCGCGAAAAACGCCGCCTCGCCGATTTCGTGGTCAGCACGGCGTTAAGCCGCGCGTCAGCCGCGCGTCAGCTTGCCGCGATCGTCCGCCGCGTGCGACACGGGGGGTGGCGGCGCAGTACGCAACTGCGGCGCCTGCGAGGGAGGACCGCGTGCGCGAAATAGTTGTCGACACGGAGACCACGGGGCTCGACCCGCTGTCGGGTCACCGCATTGTCGAGATCGCGGCGATCGAGCTCTTCCACCATGTCCCAAGCGGGCGGCGGTTTCACTGCTATGTGAACCCCGAGCGCGACATGCCGCCGGAAGCCTATGCGGTGCATGGGCTTAGCGAGGAGTTTCTCGCCGGTCATCCGCCGTTCGCCTCGGCGGTGGATGAGTTTTTGGCCTTTCTCGGTGATGCGCCGCTGGTCATCCACAATGCCGAATTCGACATCGCCTTCCTCAATGCCGAGCTGGCGCGCGCCGGTCGGCCGATTCTCGCCGCGAGCTTTGTCGATACGCTATCGATGGCGCGCCGGCGTTATCCGGGGGCTCCGGCCAGCCTCGACGCGCTATGCCGCCGCTTTGCAATCGATCTTTCAGCGCGTGACAAGCATGGCGCCGAGATCGATTGCGCGCTGCTTGCCGAGGTTTATGTCGAGCTGCTTGGCGGGCGGCAACCGGGGCTTGATTTCGTGGTCGCGCAGACCGCCGAGGCGTTCGACGCGGCCGTCACCGGGGATCGCCAGATCCGGCCGCCGCGCCCGCATACCGCAACCACCGAGGAACTCGCGGCACACCAGGCGCTGCTGGCAACGATCAGCAATGCGATGTGGAGCTTAGCCGACTGACGGCGGGGCCTCCGAGGGTGGGGCGGAAGCCGCCGCGGCGTTGCGGCGCAGCAGCTCGGTAAAATCGATCGGATTGATCATCAGCGGCGGAAAGCCGCCCTCGCGCGTTGCGTCGGCCACAATGTTGCGTGCGAAGGGGAACATCAGCCGTGGCGTCTCGACCAGCAACATCGATGGCAGCATCTGCTGCGGAATGTTGCGTACCGTAATCACCGCGCCGTAAGCCAGCTCCAACAAGAAGACCGGCTCGTCGTTGAGCTTGGCGCTGGCCTTGACGGTCAAGACGACCTCGAAGGTCTCGGGGCCCAAAGGCTGCGCATTGACATCGACATTGATGTCGACCGTTGGCGTGGTCGCCTGCTGCTGCGCCAGACTCTGCGGTGCGCGCGGGTTCTCGAACGACAGATCCTTGATGTATTGGACATTGACGATCAGCCGCTGCGCGGTGTCAGCGGGCGCGCCCGGGAAGGCTTCCTGGCCGTTGCCGGCGGTCGTCTGTGTCATCCGCACCCCGTTTCATCGTCACGCGCGACCGCTAACACGGATCGGCCGGCAACCGCAACACGGGCTGCGAAACCGCCGGCGACAAGGACTTGCGCGGGCTTTCCTTGCCGCCAGGGCGCCGAACCCCTATCTTTTACGGCAAGTGCGGCAATCGCTGGCCAGCCCGCACCCGGATCACGGCAGGGCATGATGGGCGATCTACCGCATTATTTCGACATCATCCTGTTCGCGATGGTGGCCTTCTTTCTCGTGCTGCGCCTGCGCAGCGTGCTCGGCCGCCGGACCGGAAACGAGCGCCGCCGCGATCTTTATATTCGCGGTTCGCCGCCCGCAGGCGACAAGCCCGGCGGCGACAAGGTCGTAACGCTGACGCAGCGCCCGAACCCGGCGCCGCTTACCGCTACAGCGCCGCCGCCGAATACCGTGGCCGGCGGGATTGCCGACATCACTGCGGCCGATCCGAGCTTTGACGCGGCCGGCTTTCTTGACGGTGCGCGCGGCGCCTTCGAGCTGATCGTCGACGCTTTCGCCAAGGGCGACAAAGCAGCGCTGCGGCCGCTGCTCAGCGACGACACCCACCACTCGTTCTCGGCCGCGATTGACGAACGCGAAGCCGCCGGCGAAACGCTGGAGACACGGATCGCCAAGCTAAAAGATATTGATATCGTCGAGGCTGGGATGGACGGGCCCTCGGCGCGCGTCACAGTCAAGCTGGTGTCCGACCAAATCAATGTTTTGCGCGCGCATGACGGCAGCGTCGTCGACGGCGATCCGCAAAACCTGATTGAAAAGACCGATTTCTGGACGTTCGCGCGCGACACGCGCTCAGCCGATCCGAACTGGCTGCTGGTCGCGACCAGCAGCGGCTGATCCATCGGCATGTGGGCGCGGCGGACGGCGATCTTTCTTGCCGCTGCTGTCGTAATTGTCCTCGCCACTGCTCTCTATCGGCATTTTTACCCGCTTCCGCCAAAGCTGACCTTGCGCGCGGTGCGTTTTGGCGAGCTCGATGGTTGGAGCGAGGATCACGTCGCGGCCACAGTGCCGGTCTTTCTGAAGTCCTGCGCCGCGGTCACGGCGCGCGGGGATGGTGAACATTTCGATCCCGTGCCGAAATCCGGCGACTTTGGTGTGATCAGCGATTGGCGACCGCTTTGCGACGAAGCGGCGGCGCTACCATACAGCGACGCGGCGGCCGCTGCGTTTTTCGAGAAGAACTTCACGCCGCTGCTTGCTGGCAACAACGGTAACAGCGACGGGCTCTTTACAGGGTATTTCGAGGTCGTCCTCAACGGCTCACGGCGCCGCGAAGGACCGTATCAGACGCCGATCTATCGCCCGCCGCCCGACCCGAAGGCCTACAGCCGCGCAAATCGACGATGGCGTGTTGGCCGGCAAGGGGCTCGAATTGCTGTGGGTCGACGATGCGGTCGGCGCCTATTTCCTTCAGGTGCAAGGCTCGGGCATTGTGCATCTCACGGATGGCAAAACGGTGCGTCTCGGCTATGACGGCGGCAACGGGCACCCGTTTGTCTCGATCGGCCGGCTGCTGGTCGAGCGGAGCGAAGTCCCGCTGAAAGACATAACAATGCAGACGCTGCGCGATTGGATCGCGGCGCACGGAGCGGCTGGCAAGGCATTGATGCGCGAAGACCCATCCTTTGTCTTCTTCAAGGAAGTGCCCGGCGATGGACCATACGGCAGCGAAAGGGTGGTGTTGACCGCGCAGCGCAGCCTCGCGGTCGATCGCAGGTTTATCCCACTTGGCGTGCCGCTCTGGCTCGAGGCGAACCAACGGTTTACCCCCGGTACGATCCGCCGGCTGGTGATCGCCCAGGATACCGGCGGCGCGATCAAGGGGCCGGTGCGTGGCGATATTTATTGGGGTAGCGGCGCGGCTGCCGGTCGCGAAGCCGGCGCGATGAATGCGATGGGGCATTTTCGCTACTGGTGCCGAACGCGCTGGCGAAGCGGGTGTTGGCCACAGCACACGATTGATTTAGCTCGCGGTGTCCCTATCTTCGGGCGGCGTAATGGGAGATGGCTGAGGATGGCGGAGCCGGTGCGGGTCGCCCTGCTGGTGACTTGTCTTGTCGATCTGTTCCGGCCGAGCGTTGGCTTTGCCGCGGTGAAGCTGCTCGAAGCAGCTGGTTGCACGGTCGAGGTGCCGCGCGCCCAGACCTGCTGCGGCCAGCCGGCCTATAATTCTGGCGACAAGGCTGATGCGAAGAAGATCGCTCGGCAGGTGATCGCCGCCTTCGCCGGGTACGATTATGTGGTTGCGCCGTCTGGGTCCTGCGCCGGGATGGTGCGGGTGCACTACCCCGAACTCTTCGCCGACGAGCCGCCGACGTTGGCGCAAGCCGAGGAGCTGGCCGCGCGCACTTATGAGCTGGTCATGTTCCTTGCGGATGTGCGCGGCATGACCGAGGTCGCGGCGCGGTGTGCGACGACCGCGACATATCACGATTCTTGCTCGGGCCTGCGCGAGCTCGGGGTCAAAGCGCAGCCGCGCCGGTTGCTCGACACGGTCGAGGGCCTCACCCTCTCCGAGTTGCCGGGCGCCGAAATCTGCTGCGGGTTTGGCGGCACCTTCGCGGTCAAATACCCAGATATCTCCAACAAGATGGCGAGCGACAAGATCGCCGATATCGCGGCGACCGGCGCGCAATGCGTGCTGGCCGGCGATCTCGGTTGTCTGCTGCAGATCGCCGGCAAGCTGTCGCGTGCCGGCAGCCGGGTGGAGGCGCGGCATGTCGCCGAGGTGCTGGCCGATATGACCGATGTCGTGCCGCCGATCGGCGCGCCCCAGGGGCACAAAACAGGCTAGGCGATGGAAGCCACCAGCCACAATTTTACCGGCAATGCGCGGCGCGAGCTGGCGAACCCAGTCTTGCGCCGCGCGCTGGGGATGGCCGGCACTGGGTTTCCCGCGCGTCGCGCCGAGGCGATCGCACGCCTCCCCGAATTTGAGGCGCTGCGCGATCAGGGCAAGGCGATCAAGGACCATACGATCGCGCATCTCGACTATTACCTTGAGCTTTGGGAACGCAACGTCGCGGCGGCGGGCGGCGTCGTGCACTGGGCGCGGAACGCGGCCGAGGCGCGCGCGGCGGTGCTCGACATCTGCCGCTCGGTCGACGCGAAGATCGTCACCAAGGGCAAATCGATGGTCGCCGAGGAGATCGGACTCAACGAACATCTCGAGGCAAACGGCATTACTCCGGTCGAGACCGATCTCGGCGAATACATCATCCAGCTGCGCCACGAGCCGCCGAGCCACATCATCGCGCCGGCGATCCATCTGATGAAGGAACAGGTCGAGGAGGCGTTTCGCGCGGCGCATAGCGAACTCGATCCGGCGCGGCCGTTGGCCGAGGCGCCACAGCTCTGCGCCGAGGCGCGCACCATGCTGCGGCCGCAATTTCTCGCCGCCGATGTCGGCATCACCGGCGCCAATTTTCTGGTCGCCGAAACCGGCTCCAGCATCATCGTCACCAATGAAGGCAACGGCGACCTGACACAGACCCTGCCCAGGGTGCACATCGTCGTCACCAGCATTGAAAAGATGGTGCCAACGCTGGAAGACGCCGCGACATTGCTGCGTCTCCTGGCGCGCTCGGCGACAGGGCAGGAATTTTCGTCCTACACGACGATGTCGACCGGCCCGCGCCGGCCGGGTGATCTCGACGGGCCCGAGCAATATCACGTCGTGCTCGTCGATAACGGCCGCAGCGCGATGATCGGCGGCGAGTTCCGAGACATGCTGCGCTGCCTCAAATGCGCCGCTTGTCTCAACCACTGTCCGGTCTATACCGCGATCGGCGGCCATGCCTATGGCTGGGTCTATCCCGGGCCGATGGGGGCGGTGCTGACGCCGGCGCTGATCGGCATCGACGAAGCCGGCCATCTGCCGAACGCTTCGAGCTTTTGCGGGCGCTGCGAAAGCGTCTGCCCGGTCAAGATCCCACTGCCCAAGATGATGCGTCACTGGCGCGAGCGACAATTTGCGCAGGGCAAGACGCCGGCTAGCTATCGATATGGACTGGGTCTTTGGGCATTTGTCGCGCGACGCCCGGCGCTCTATCACGCCATGGTCGAGATGAAGGCGCGGATGCTTGGGTGGCTCGGCAAGCGCCGCGGCCGGTTCCGCAGCATGCCGCTCGCCACTGGCTGGACCCAGGCGCGCGACATGCCGGCGCCGGAAGGCCGCAGCTTCCACGCGCTGTGGGCTGAGCAGCGGGGCAGAAAATGACGGCGCGCGACGATATTCTGGGCGGCATCCGGCGGAGCCTCGGTCGGGGCGCATTGGGCGGCGCGCCGGCCGACGGGATCGCAGAGCGGGTCGCCGCGCATCGCCGTAATTTGATCCCAGCCCGTGCGACGGCGCTCGACACTGCCGGCCGGGTCGACCTGTTTGTCCGGATGGCCGAGGCGGTGCAGACCACTGTCGCGCGTGTCGCCGCTAATAGCGATGTGCCGGCCGAGGTTGCGCGCTATCTCGCCGCGGAAAACCTTCCAGCCGAACTGAAGATGGCGGCCGATACGAGCCTGGATGACCTGCCGTGGGGCGACCGGCCGCTGTTGCAGGTGCAGCGCGGCAAAGCGGAGCCGGGGGATGCTGTCTCGCTAACGCCGTGTCTTGCCGCGATCGCCGAGACCGGCACGCTGATGCTGACCTCCGGAGAGGCGACACCGACGACGCTCAATTTCCTGCCTGATACCCACATCGTTGTGCTGCGCGCCGGCCAGGTGGTGGCGAGCTATGAGGACGGCTGGGATCTGCTGCGGGCGCAAGCCGCGGACAAGCTTTGGGGTTTGCCGCGCACGGTCAATTTCATCACCGGCCCGTCGCGCACTGGCGATATTGAGCAGCGCATCGAACTGGGCGCCCACGGACCGCGCCGTCTGCACGTGATCCTCGTCGATGGCGCTTCGCACTAGCTCGGACACCGCGTTGTGGCAGCGCGCCACACGCGACGTGAAGCGCTTGGCGACAAACCCGGGGCCGCCGTCGCCGCCCGCTGCCCCGAGACACGCGATGAAGCAGACGGCGGCAGCGCATCCGACGCCGGTTCCCCAACCTGCAGCGCCGCTCGACAGTTTTGCGGGAGTCAACCGCGCGAATGCGGAGCGATTGAAACGCGGCAAGCACAGAATAGAAGCGCGGCTCGATTTGCACGGTATGACGCAAGACGAGGCGCATCGCGCGCTTGCTGCCTTTATCCGCGCGTCACGCGCCGACGGCAGGCGCTGTGTCCTCGTCATCACCGGTCGCGGAAGTGCTGGCGGTGGCGTGCTAAGGGAGGCCGTGCCGCGCTGGCTGCACGAGCCGGAATTCCGCTCGCATCTTCTGGCGATCGCCGCGGCGCAGCCGCGGGATGGCGGAAACGGAGCGCTGTACGTTATGCTGCGCCGCACACGGGCCGGCTGAGCAAGCGAAGCGGGGCGCGCAAATGACGATCGACATCGACCGGCTGAGGGATGCGCGGGTGCTTTGCATCGGCGATGCGATGCTCGACCATTATGTCTACGGCGAGGTCGGACGTGTTTCGCCGGAGGCTCCCGTGCCGGTGCTGGCGGTAGACAGCGAAACGCGCAACCTGGGCGGAGCCGGCAATGTGCTGCGTAATCTCGTTTCGCTGGGTGCCGGCGTTTCCTTTGTCTCGGTGGTCGGCAATGACGAAGCCGGACGAGAGTTGCAGAACCTGCTCGCTGCGCTCGACGGCGCGGAAATCCACGTGCTGGTCCAGCCGCAGCGAACGACGACGGTCAAGACCCGGTTTATCGCGATCAACCAGCATCTGCTGCGCGCCGATTGGGAGAGCGCGGTTCCGCTCGGCCCTTATATCCGCGACGATCTGCTGCGCCTCGCGCATGAGCTGGTGGCCAGCCACAACGTCGTGGTGATTTCCGACTACGCCAAAGGCGTGCTGACCGATGGTGTTGCCCTCGAAATCATCAAGGAAGCGCGCGAGGCGGGGGCGTTGGTCGTTGTCGAGCCCAAGGGTGGTGATCACATCCGCTATCGCGGCGCCGATGTGCTGGCGCCGAGCCGGCGCGAGCTCGCCGAGGCCACGGGCATGCCGGTGGCGAGCGAAGCTGAAATCGTCGCCGCATCGCGCGCTCTTATCGAGCGCTGCACATTTGGCGCCGTTTTTGTGCCGCTTGGCCGCGACGGGATGATCTTTGTCGAGCCGCGCAGCAGCTCGGTCTTCGAAACGCCGATTTACGGTGACAATTACGACCCCGGCGGCGCCGACGATACCGCCGTAGCGGCGTTGGCAGCCGGGCTCGGCGCGGGCCTCGCGCGAAGCGAAGCGGCGCATCTTGCTGGGCTTGCGGTCGGCATTGTCAGCGGCAAGACGGGAACGGCGGTCGCGTCCGCCGGTGAGTTGGCGGCAGCGCTTGCCAGCGAGGCGCGGTCAGAACTCGGAGAGACCGGCTTGCGGATCGATATGCCGGCGCAACCGCGCCGCCGCGGTTAGCGCGAAGCGCAGCGTTACCGCGCGCCGTCGTCCCGGCGCCAGGGTTCTTGGGTTGCCGTCGCGGATCAAGGAAGCGGAGAAAGCGTCTGCCACTATGAGGCCACATTCCTCAGGGATGAGCGCCGCAGGAAAGATCGTTGGGACTGCAAAATAGAAACGGTCGGCGAAATCGCGATACTCCGCCCATTTGCGATCGGCGCGGAAATCCGCTACCGAGGTTTTGATCTCGATGATCGCAAGATCACCGCCGCGCCGGAGCGCGAGGATGTCGGCGCGCCGGCCGTTGGCGAGCGGGACTTCGACGAGACTCGCGTAGCCGAGTTGTTCGAGCGCTTCGTCGTCTTGCGGATCGCTGGCGGCTGCGGGGTCGAGGGTCATCGTGGGTTCAGAGGAAGAGGCTGGTTGGTATGAGGGTGCGCAACGCATTGGCAAAAGCCGGGTTTCTGCGCGAAGCTTGGAAGCTCGCCTGGCCGTATTGGCGTTCCGACGAGAAATGGAGCGCAAGGCTCCTCCTCGTGTCGATCGTTGCCCTGAATCTCGGGCAAGTTTATCTCAATGTCCGGTTCAATCTGTGGAACCGCGATTTCTATGACGCGCTGCAGGAATACGATTGGCCACGGTTTTGGTGGCAATTCGCGGTCTTCTGCATGCTCGCCACGGTGTGGGTGGCGGTGGGCGTCTATAAGCTCTATCTCGAGCAAATTCTGCATATCCGCTGGCGGCGCTGGCTGACCGAACGCTCGCTCAAGGGTTGGCTGAGCCATCAAGCCTATTATCGCATTCAGATCGACCAGTCGACGACCGACAACCCCGATCAGCGAATCGCCGACGACCTTGACCAGTTCGCGAACCTGAGCATCACCCTGTCACTTGGGTTACTGAGTTCTGTCGTCACGCTGGCGTCGTTTATTCTGATCCTGTGGAATTTGTCACCGACGCTGACGATCCCGCTGTGGGGCGGCAGCAGCTTCGTGATTCCCGGGTATCTCGTATACGCGGCCTTCATCTATGCTGCGGTGGGCACCTGGCTTACCCAGGTTATCGGCCGACCTCTGGTTGGGCTGATGTTCAACCAGCAGCGCTTCGAGGCCGATTTCCGCTTCAGTCTGGTGCGGCTGCGCGAGCACGCCGAAAGCGTCGCCTTCTATAGCGGCGAAGGCCGCGAGTACAATGTGTTTGACCATCGGTTTGGTCGGGTCGTCGGCAATTGGTGGGACATTATCCGGCGCCGCAAGAGACTGTCGTGGTTTACCACCAGCTACGCTCAGGTCGCGGTGATCTTTCCGTTCCTGTGCGCGGCGCCGTCTTATTTTGCCAAAAAGATCCAGCTCGGTGGGTTGATGCAGGTGATCTCGGCGTTCGGCTCCGTGCAAGACGCGCTGTCGTTCATCGTCAACAGTTACACCTCGATCGCCGAATACCAGGCGGTAGTGAACCGCCTCGCCGGTTTCCAGGGCAGGATCACAGCGATCGTAGATGCCCAGGCACAAGAACAGCCGATCGCGATCAACCGCGGCGGCGACGGCGTCGAGGTTGGCGCGCTGGATCTCGATCTGCCGGACGGCTTGCCGCTGCAGCGCGATGTGGCGCTCCTCGGGTCATCCGAAACGCCGGTGCTGATCACGGGACCGACGGGGTCGGGCAAGAGCACGCTGCTGCGCGCGATCGCCGGGCTCTGGCCGTTCGGCCGCGGGCGCATCCGGCTGGCCGAGGGAACGACGCTGTTTCTGCCGCAGCGGCCTTATTTGCCGCTCGGCACGCTCGCCGACGCGCTCAGCTATCCCGGAAACGTGCGCCTGGATCGGGAAACGATGGCTGACGCGTTGCGGAAGGTCGGGTTGGCGCGGCTGGTCGATCATCTTGACGAGGACGGCAACTGGGCCCAGCGCCTGTCGGGCGGCGAGCAGCAGCGGCTCGGTTTTGCCCGGGTTCTGCTGATGCGCCCGGAGATAGTCTTTCTCGACGAAGCCACCTCGGCGCTCGACGAGGCCGGGGAAACCGCGCTTTATCGCATGTTGCGCGAAGCCGATTGGCGGCCGACCATCGTCAGTGTCGGGCACCACCGCTCGCTGCATAGCTTCCACGATGCGGTGATCGACCTCGGACAACACAATGCGCCGCAGGCCGCAGCGAAATAAGGGCACGAGACGATAATGACTGACGGCCGAAGAGAAGACGAGCAGAGGGACGACGACTCGCTTCGTGCGATACGCCTCGCCAAGCTCGAGGCGCTGCGCGAGCTTGGGGTCGATCCCTACCCTGTTGCGTTTGCCCGTACCGACGACGCGGCGACGCTCGACGCCCGCTACGCCGATTTACCCGCCGGCGTCGAAACCGGCGTCACGGTACGCGTTGCCGGCCGCGTCCGCGCGGTGCGCAACAGCGGCATGTTCATCGATCTCCACGACGCGTCGGGAAAAATTCAGATCTTCAGCCACAAGGACTTCCTCTCTGCTGAGGGGCTGGCGATGCTGAGGCTCTTGGACATCGGTGATCTCATCGGTGTCGAGGGGCAGATTCGGCGCACCCCCCGCGGCGAGCTGACGGTCAACACCGCGGCATTGACCGTGCTCGCCAAGTCGCTGCGGCCTCTGCCGGAGAAATTTCACGGTCTTTCCGATATCGAGCTGCGCTATCGCCAGCGCTATGTCGACCTGATCGTCAACGAGCAGAGCCGGGAGACGCTGCGCCGTCGCAGCCGCATCATCGCCGAGATGCGCGCGTTCCTGGCTTCGCGCGGCTACCTCGAAGTCGAGACGCCGATGCTGCACACGATCCAGGGCGGTGCCTCGGCGAAGCCGTTTGTGACGCATCACAACGCGCTCGACATGGAGCTTTATCTGCGGATCGCGCCGGAGCTGCATCTGAAGCGGCTAGTCGTCGGCGGGCTCGCCGACGGCGTGTTCGAGATCAACCGCTGCTTCCGCAACGAAGGGCTGTCGCCGCGCCACAACCCCGAATTTACCTCGCTCGAAATCTACGTCTCTTATGTCGACTACACGGCGATGATGGAGCTGACCGAGACCCTGATCGCACATCTCGCCGAGCGCGTGACGGGCAGCGCCCAGATCGAGTATGGCGGCACGCGCATCGATCTCGCCTCGCCCTGGCCGCGCCGCACGATGGCGGAGCTCGTCGAGGAGGCGACAGGCATCGATTTTCTCGGGCTCGATCATGCGGCGGCTCGCGATGTTCTGCGCGGGATGCATCTCGACCCCGACGTCCCGAGCTGGGGGCACGCGCTAGAAGCAGTGTTTGCGGCCAAGGTTGAGGATACGCTGATCCAGCCGACGCACGTCACCGGCTTCCCGCGCGATATCTCGCCGCTCGCCAAGGCGGACCGGCGGGACTCGCGGCTGGTCGAGCGGTTTGAGACCTATATCTACGGCTGGGAAGTCGCCAACGCGTTCTCCGAGCTCAATGACCCGATCGATCAGCGCCAGAGGTTCGAAGCGCAGATGCAGGCGCGTGCCGCTGGCGACGAAGAAGCGCAGCCCTTGGATGAAGACTACGTCGCCGCGCTTGAATACGGCTTGCCGCCCTGCGGTGGGCTGGGTGTCGGCATCGACCGTTTGGTCATGCTGTTGACGGACAGCCCGTCGATCCGCGACGTCATCGCCTTTCCGACGATGCGCCCGCGCTAGCCGCGCTCGCGGTCAAATGCACTTGACCACCCAGATCGTCGTTATCCCCATGCTGTTCGCGTCATTGAGCGTTGCGCGATCGACACCGCCCCGGTGCGAGTCGCTGCTTAGCACACGATAGCCGCCGGGGCAGAGCTGCTGGGCCATGCGCTGGTTCGGGCCGACCGCGCCGCCTGCGATCGACGGACCCTCGATGCGGAAAGTGTGGTCGCCGATTCGGACAAAGTCGGACTGGTTTGGCCCGCCGCACCCGACAAGCGCGACAGCAAAAAGACACAACGAAAACAGGTAGCGCATCCCCCAACCCCGATATAACCACAGCGCCGCCAGTTTATATCGACCGTCGATACGCCGCCAGGAGCCGCTACGATCGGCCGCGTGCAGCGGCGGTTTCAGAAATTTTCGAGGCTGAGCACTTCGTCGTCGTAGTCGTAGGCAAAGATCTCCGCGTGCCGGCCCCAATTGATCAGGGTGTCGAGCACGCGTTCGGCTTCTTCCTCCGATAGGTGGTCCTCAAGCTCGCGCAGAAATCGTGTCGCGGGCGCGCGGTGGCCGGGGCGTTCGTCGAGTACCCGGCGGATATGCGCCGCGAGCGGGATATGTTTCAGCACCGCATCGGCAAAAATCTGTTTGCGCTCCTGCATGTCCGCGTCGCCGAAGTGCCGGCCTGCCGGAGTCAGGTCGATGTCACCGCCGCTGACATGCGCGAACCCCAATAATTGCAAGGCCTCCAACAGAGGGAACAGCTCGTCGTCGTCGAGGCTCACCTCGTCGGCAAGGTGCGGCAGGTCGGCATGGCCGTGAAATGGCGTCTCGGTCAGGCTGTCGATCAAGCCGGTGAGCTGCTGCACCGCTGCATCGGGCAGGCGATAGCCAACGCTGATCGGTTCGGCCTTGACGCCACGGCGGCCGTCGCGGCCCGGGACCGTCGTCAAAAGCCCGTAGACATGGTCGACGATCTGGCGGAATTGCGGGCTGTCCCACACGCGAGGATGGGCCATGGGCACCGGGATCTCGGCGTTGATCCGGCCGGGGTCACTGCCGAAGATCAAGATGCGGTCGGCCATCTCGACCGCCTCCTCGATGTTGTGCGAGACCATCAAGATGCCTTTGGTCGGGATGCGGCTCTCGCTCCACAGATCGAGCAGGTCATTGCGTAGCGTTTCGGCGGTCAGCACATCGAGGGCCGAGAACGGCTCATCGAGCAGCAGGATGTCGGGATTGACGACGAGCGCGCGCGCGAAGCCGACGCGCTGGCGCATGCCGCCCGATAGCTCCTTCGGATAGGCGTTCTCGAAACCGTCAAGGCCGATAAGATCGATCGCCGCGACCGCCAGCTTGCGCCGCTCCGCGGCGCTTATTCCCTGTGCCTCGAGGCCAAGCTCGACATTGCCGAGGACGGTGAGCCAAGGAAATAGCGCGAAACTCTGGAACACCATGGCGATGCCATGCGCCGGCTCGAATACAGTCTGGCCGCGATATTGGACGCTGCCGTCGGTCGATGGGATGAGCCCGGCGAGAATGCGCAGAAATGTCGACTTCCCCGAGCCCGACTTCCCCAGGATCGCAACGATCTCGCCCTCGCGCAGCGAGAAATCGACGTGGTCGAGCACCAGCCGCCCGATATGGTCCGGCGTCCGGTAGGTCTTGCAGACGGCCGCGGCGCGCAGCAGAGGCGGATTGTCGGTCATCGGGAGCGCCTCATGCCAGCTTTCGCGAATTGCATCAATCCATTCTCAGCCGCTCGGCGGCGAGATTATAGAGCCGGCGCCACAGGAGCCGGTTGAAGGCCAGCACATAAAGGCACAACACGCCGATACCAAGTGTGATCCGGGCCGCATCGCCGGAAGCGGTGTATTGGGCGATATAGGCGCCAAGACCCGTGGCGGTGAGCGTTGTGTCGCCCCACTGCACGACCTCGGAGACAATGCTGGCGTTCCACGAGCCACCCGCGGCGGTAACGGCGCCCGTCACGTAGGCGGGAAAAATCGCCGGCAGCATCACCCGGCGCCACCACAGCCATCGGCGTACCCCGAGATTGCCGGCCGCGAGTTTCAGCTCTGGCGACAGCGCCGTGGTGCCGCCGATCACGTTGAACAGGATGTACCACTGCGTGCCGAGGATCATCAGCGGGCTGAGCCAGATTTCCGTATTAAGCCGGAACTGGAGGATCAGGACGACGGCCGCGGGGAAGAACAGATTGGCCGGGAACGCCGCGAGAAACTGCACGATCGGCTGAGCGCGATCGGCAATCCGCGGCCGCAGCCCTATCCACACCCCGATCGGCACCCATATCAACGAAGCGACCGCGATCAGCACGAGAACCCGAAATGCGGTGATCGCCCCGAGCACAAACGTCCAGCCGATTTCGTGTCCCGGCACCGTTTCGAGGATGAACGAGAGCATCCAGGCGACCGCGGAAATCGTGGCGATCAGCAAGGCAAAATCGAATGCCCGTTCAAACAGGCCGGCCTCGGTCGCCGATTCGCCTGGAGCGCGGCGGGCGCGCGCGCTCCACAGGCGGATCAACGGCGTGATGATGCCGTCGACACCGCGATTCACCATCAGGACGCCGACCTGAATGAGGTCAAAGACCTGCGCCCGCTGCATCGTGACGAGAAACCACGGGCGGACATTGTCCTCGTCGCTCGGATCGCCCTGGAATTTGCGCGACCAGGCGAGCAGCGGCCGGAACAGCAGCTGATCGTAGAGGATGATGACGACCAGCATGATCAGCACCGCGTAACCGATCGCACCCAGATTTCGCTGCTGGATCGCGGTTGCGATATAGGAGCCGATGCCGGGAAGCATGATGGTCTGGCCGGAGACCGTGATCGCCTCGGAAGCGACGACGAAAAACCACCCGCCCGACACCGACATCATCATATTCCATACCAAGGCCGGGATGCCGTGCGGGACCTCGAGCCGCCAGAAACGCTGCCAGGTCGACAGATGGTACATGCGGGCCGCCTCGATCAGCTCGCCCGGCACCGTGCGCAGCGACTGGTACAGGCTGAACGTCATGTTCCACGCTTGCGACGTGAAAATCGCAAAGATCGCGGCGCACTCGACACCCAAGAGGCGGCCCGGGAACAGGGCGATGAACCCGGTCACGGTGATCGACAAAAAGCCGAGGATCGGCACCGATTGCAGGATATCGAGCACCGGGATGAGGATTTTCTCGGCTGTCCGGTTTTTCGCCGCGAGCGCCGCATAAGCGAGACTAAACAGCAGCGAAGCCACAAGCGCGGCGCCCATGCGCAGCACGGTGCGAAGCGCGTATTCCGGCAGCATCCGTGGATCGAGGCTGATCGTAAGCGGCTCGCCGACCTGGTAATGCGCGCCCATCGCCATGCCACCCCAAGCGACAAGCGCGATCACGCCGAGCACCAGCGGCAGCGCCACCAGATCCCAGTAGTTGGGGCGCAAGCGTGACGGCCAGGCGATGAGGGGAAGGCCCCAGCGCTGTTCCATAACCTCTCATCTGTCTGGTTGCGGTCGGTGCGGCTACCTCTACCGCAGAGCGGCGTCGGCCGCGAGCGGCGAATTGCGCATCATCACGGTCCCGAGCGACGGGATTGCGTCATACGGCAAAACGGCGATGATATCGGCAATGGCGCTTATCGATCTTGCGCGGCTGCGCGACAGCCCGCTTCGCCGCGACCCGTTCGACTACATCGTCGTCGAGAATTTTTTCGCCGCCGATAACGCAACGGCGCTCGTCGATGAATTTCCCGCCGTCCCCGGGCACGGCAGTTATCCTCTGCAGACCTTAGCCTGCTCGCCGGTCTTCACTCGGCTCATGCAAGAGCTCGAGGGGGATGAGATGCGCGCGGCGATCGAGGACAAATTCGCGCTCGATCTGACGGGCCGACCGACCATGATCACGCTGCGCGGCTTCAGCGACGGCAAGGACGGCGGCATCCACACCGATTCTCTCACCAAGCTCATCACCGTGCTCGTATATATGAATCATCAGTGGGCCGACCCCGCCGGCCGCTTGAGGATTTTGCGCGGTCCGGACGATCTCGATGACTACGCCGAAGAGGTCGCGCCATTGGCCGGGACAATGATTGCGTTTCGTCGCGGCGATGCTTCGTTTCACGGCCATGAGGCGCATATCGGCAAGCGCCAGTCGATCCAGCTCAATTGGGTGACCGACGCCCGCGTGGTGCGCCGCGAACTCGGCCGCCACGTTTGGTCAGCGCGATTGAAGGCGCTCAACCCGTTCAATCGGCGATGATCGCGGTTGGCAAACCGGGGCGCGGCGGTTAACTTGTTGGCGAATACCGCATGGCACACAAGCGGGATGGGAGAGCGGTCGTTGCTGGTCTTGACCTTGCGTAAGTTGACGGTTGCGGCTGCTGTTGCGGTGGTTCTGGCGTTAGTTGTCCCTGGTATCGCTTCGGCTCAGACGGCTCAAACCGCCCAGACGACCCAGACGGTTCAGGCCCCGCAAATGTTTTCGAATACGACATTCGGCTTTGCGCCGCTGCCGACCAACCCCAACGCCAACCCCCCGCTCGGGATCATCGACGAGGTCAAGGCGGGTGGGTTGTGGCATGACGTCGGCTTTCTCGGGGATCACAAGGAGCGCGGTGCCGATATCAACCTCGAAATGCTGTTCACCTCGCCCGATTTCCTGGCGATCCTCGGTTCGCCGCGCCCGCATATCGGCGGCGACTACAACACCGCTGGCCAGACAAGCGACGTCTTCGCCGGACTGACCTGGGGCATCTCCGTGATCCAGAACCTGTTTCGTCCCGGCGATGCGGTGTTTTTGACCGGCAGTCTCGGGGGCGCCTATCAGGACGGCTATATCGACAGCGCACCGCTTGGACGAAAAGAATTGGGCTCGCCGATCCTGTTCCGCGAAAGCGCCGAGCTCGGCTATCAGGTCACGCCGGTGATAAGCGTGTCGGCGATCCTGGAGCACATCTCGAATGCCGATCTAGGCCAGCACAACGCGGGCATTACCAGCGCAGGCGCGCGCGTCGGCTTCAAATTCTAGAATTCGCTTACTGCGATAGGGCTGCCACGACGTCGCAAAGTCGGTGTGCGCCGCGATTCGCCTCTTCCTTAACGTCAAAACATCAAATTTATTAAGGGTGTAGACCCTACTGTTGCAGGCGCGCCACGCTGCGCTGAAAACGTCACTTTTTCGCTTAAACGGCACTAATCGGGCTAGCGCGCAATATCTTTGCACAATATCATAAGGCAAGAGGGTCGACACCCTCCTGAGGCGTTGGCCAACCTGAGAATTGGGGGAGCAATGAGCATCAATCGTAAAATCGGTACCATCGCGGCGCTGGGCAGCAGCACTGCGGCGTTGGCGATGATCACCGGGTTGAACGGCGCCCGCGCCGACGACTTGCAGATCAACCAGCAGCTCCTCGACACGCGGATCGACCAGCTGGCCGCGGTC
>DATMLO010000217.1:0-2262 GCA_035570495.1 Allostellaceae bacterium
AACAGCGTGGACTTGCCGGCATTGGTGTAGCCGACCAGCGCGACGACCGGAAACGGCACGCGTTTCCTCGCTTCGCGATGCAGCGCGCGGGTGCGCTTGACGTCTTCCAGCTCGCGCTTGAGCTTGCCGATACGCTCGCCAATCAGCCGGCGGTCGATTTCGAGTTGGCTTTCGCCGGGGCCTCCGAGAAAGCCAAAACCGCCGCGCTGGCGTTCGAGATGGGTCCAGGAGCGCACCAACCGCGAGCGCTGATAGGTCAGCGCCGCGAGCTCGACTTGCAGCCGGCCCTCATGGGTGCGGGCGCGGGCGCCAAAGATTTCGAGGATGAGCCCGGTGCGGTCGATGACCTTGGTCTTCCAGGCGCGCTCGAGGTTGCGTTGCTGCACCGGCGACAGCGCGCCATCGACGACCACAAGGCCGATCTTCTGCTCCTCGATCGCGGCGCCGAGGTTCTCGACACTGCCGCTGCCGATCAGCGTGCTCGGCGCCGGCCGGTTGAGGCGCAGGATCTCGCCGCCGACAACATCGAGGTTGATCGCACGCGCAAGACCGATCGCCTCGTCGAGCCGCGCATCGAGCGAGCGCCCAGCACCGTTCTCCGGCCGACGGCCAGCCGCGATCTTCCCGGGCGCGATCTTCAAGGCGGGATGAACGACGAGGGCGCGCCCCGTCGTCGCGGCTTGACCGTTCGCGGCTAAACTGTTGGAAGACGAGCCGTGCTCAGCGATGCTCAGGGCTGGTCTTCCTCTCGTGCGCCCTCAAACAGCTGGATCGGCGATGCCGGCATCACGGTCGAAATCGCGTGCTTGTAGACGAGCTGCGAATGCGCATCGCGGCGCAGCAGCACGCAGAAATTGTCAAACCAGGTGATGATGCCTTGCAGCTTCACACCGTTGACCAAAAACACCGTGACCGGCGTCTTGTTTTTGCGGACGTGATTGAGAAATACGTCCTGAACGTTCTGCGACTTGTCCGACGTCATTACGGTGGCTCCTAGCTCCACTCTTCGGCGCGCAGCACCCCGAAATTGCCAACAAGGCAAAGGTGCTCGCGGTTCCCCTTCTTCTCAATACGAAGATGGGCGCGCCTCGCCTCAGCGCAAGCCCTGCAACACGCGAAACAACGCCGCATCATCGGCAAGCGTGAGCACCGGCGGGAATTGCACAAATTCGTCGCCGGTCTCGTCGATGCCAAGCAGCACCGGGACGCAGCCCGCGGCGATCGCACATTCCATGTCGACGGCGGTGTCGCCGACAAACCAGACATCCGCGCCGGGCGCGATCCCGCTCGGCCGCAAGGCGAGCTCGACCGGCGCAGGGTGCGGCTTGTCGGTATGCGCGTCCCCTGCCCCGACGATGCTGCCGAACAGCGACGACCAGCCGATATGCTCGGCCTCGGCACGCAGCACGGCGCCGGTCTTGTTGCTGACGATGGCGAGGTAGTGCCCGTCGGCGACGAGTGCGCGCAGCATCGCCTCGCGACCGGGGAGCGGGGTCAACCGCTCGATATGGATCGCGCGGAAACGGTCCATGTATATCTGCCGCGCCTCCTCCCAGCGCTCACCAAAGATCGCCGGAAAGGCGTCGCGTAGCGAGAGGCGGACCCGCTCTCGGGTTTCCTCAATGGTCCAGAGCGGCTTTTCCATCGCCGCCATCAGGAAATTGAGCGCGTCGTGGATCGTGCCCCAGCTGTCGACCAGGGTGTTATCCCAGTCGAAGATGATGGCGCGGGGACGGCGGAGCGCTATTTCAGGCTGCATTGCGAGCGTGCGTCCTTCGAGACGCGCCTAACGGCGCTCCTCAGGATGACGAAGGTTTGCGGACGGCAGCAGGAAAGCCGTCATCCTGAGGAGCCCGCGCCAGCGGGCGTCGCGAAGGACGCCACGTGCGCCAGATAATCGGCGCGCAGCCTCTGCGTCAGGAGGCCCGGTGCGCCGTTGGCGACCGGCTGGCCGTCGATCGAAGTGACCGGCATCAGGTCGGAGGTCGTGCTGGTCAGGAAGGCCTCGCGCGCCTGGCGCGCCTCGTCGAGGGTGAACGGCCGCTCGACCACCTTGATCTGGGACTCGCCGGCGAGCCGGATCAGCGACCGGCGCGTGACGCCGCCGAGGATCGCGCTGCCGAGCTGGCGGGTCACCAGCTCGCCGTCCCGCGTGACGATCCAGGCGTTGGTCGAGCTGCCCTCGGTGACGTTGCCGTCGCGGTCGACGAACCAGGCCTCGTAGGCGCCGGCCTCGCGCGCCTGCTGCTTGCCGAGCACATT
>DATMLO010000218.1:0-6806 GCA_035570495.1 Allostellaceae bacterium
GATCGGGGTATCGCTGTTTGGCGCGGTCTTCGCCGGCGAGCTGACCGCCGGCCTCGCCGGCTCGCTGAGCGGCCAGGCGCCCGTCTCGATCGAGACCGCCCCCGCCGCCGTCCAGGCCTTGCCCAGCGCGGCGCGCGCACTCTATCTGCACGCCTTCACCGCCGCCCTTCACCCGATCTTCCTCTATGCCGCGATTATCGGCGCCGCGGCCTTCGCCCTGACCTGGTTTCTGCAGGAGGTGCCGCTGCGCGGCTCCGCGCCGATAACCTCGCGTCCCGCCTCGCCGCCGCCCTATAGTGAGCGCGACAAGCGTCCGGGAGGATCGTGATGGCCGTAAGCGTGCGCCGGTTGGCGGAAACCTTTGTCGGCGAGGTGTCGGGCGTCGACCTTGCGCGGCTCGACGGCGCCGCGACCGACGCCATCAAGAACGCCTGGCTCGCGCATAAGGTGCTGGTGTTCCACGATCAGCACCTCGACGAGGACAATCTCGTCGCCTTCGCCGAGCATCTGGGCGATGTCGAAATCCACCTGCGTCAGACCCGCACTACCGGGCGGCGCGAGGTGATGCTCGTCTCCAACATCAAGGAGGACGGCAAGGCGATCGGCCGGCTCGGCAACCAGGAGCTCAACTGGCACATGGACCAGATCTTCATGGCGCAGCCGACCGCCGGGACGATCCTCTACGCGGTCGAGGTGACGCCGGAAGGTGGCGATACCTGGTTCTGCGACCTAGGCGCCGCTTATGAGATGCTGCCCCCGGGCCTGAAGGCAAAGGTCGACGGCCGCCGCGCGGTGCATTCCGCCGCCACCGCCGACCGCCGCGTCGGCATCCAGCTCAGCGCGGACCAGAAGGCGCGGGCGCCGGAGGTCATCCACCCGCTCGTCCGCACCCATCCGCTCGCGCACGAAAAGGGCCTCTATTTCAGCATGAACCACACCGCGCGGCTCGACGGCCTGTCGGAGGAGGACAGCCTGCCCCTGCTCGACAAGCTGCGCGCCCACGCGACGCAGCCGCGTTTTGTCTATGCGCATCGCTGGCAGGTCGGCGATCTTGTGCTGTGGGACAATGCCTGCACGATGCACCGCCGCGACCCGTTTCCCGACGAATACCCGCGGCTCATGCGCCGCGTCGGGATCAACTTCCCGGCCGATTTGAGAGTACCCTTTTAACAACCCCTCTCCCGCATGCGGGAGAGGGAGGGACCCATCGCACAGCGATGGGAGGGTGAGGGTCAGGCGCGAAACCCTCACCCGTCTCGCGCTTTCCGGCGCTCGCCACCCTCTCCCGCAAGCGGGAGAGGGAACGGAGTTCGCAACATGAAAGACCTCAAAGTCCTCGCCTTCGATACCGGCGGGACGATCCTCGATTGGCATAGCGGCATCTCCGCCGCGCTCGCCGAATGCGGCACACGCCGCGGCGTCACGCATGACTGGGCGGTCTTCACCAACGAGTACCGCCGCCGCGCGCTGCGCGGGATGGTCGGCCAGGTCGATCCCGCCTTCAACATCGACGATGTGCATCGTGACCTGCTCGACGAATTGCTCGCCAAGGCCGGCATCACGGCCTTCACCGCCGAGGATCGCGCCGCGATCACCGCGCGCTGGCACGCGCTCGACGCGTGGCCCGATTTTGTGCCCGCGCTCGGCCGGCTCAAGCAGCGCTATGTCTGTGTGTCGTTCACGATCCTCAGCCTGGCGCTGGTGATCGACGTCTCGCGCCGGAACGGCGTTGACTGGGACGCTGTCATCGCCTGCGAGATGCTGCGCGTCTACAAGACGCGGCCCGAGGCCTACCAGCGCGCCGCGCAATTGCTGCAGGTCTCGCCCGCCGACATCGTGATGGTCGCCTGCCATAATTTCGACCTCGACGCAGCGCGCGGTGAAGGCTACCGCACCGCCTTTGTCCGCCGCCCGGATGAATGGGGCGCCGCTGGCCCGCCCGACCCCACTCCCAACCCGGCTTGCGATATCGTCGTCGACGGTTTCGCCGAGTTGGCCGACCGCTTCGGCGCATAGCAAAAAAATAATTGCTATTTTAATATTGATAATACCGCACGCCCCTCCCATCTCCCAGGCTCGTTATTTGAAAGTCCGAAACCGGAGCTTGGACGGGCGAGCGGAGCGGTCAGCGCAGCAAAGACCAACAAAAACCTGGTGCCGTCGGGCTCATAACAACAAGAAGAGGCCCGAACCACGCCCCTGCAACGCGCTCAGAAGCAACCCGGCAAACCGTGAAGTAGGCAGTGAATAAGAATTGAGGCAGGCACCGCGCGCTTCGCCTGTCATTCCCGCGAGAGCGGGAGCCCATGAACACGGGCTTTTGCCTGGCTGGCTCCGACTGTGTTTATGGGCTCCGGGTTCCTCGCCGCGCGACGATCCGGAGTGACAAGGTGGGCGCGCGCTAGCCTCACTATGCCTTCTTAATGTCGCGCGCGTTTGGCCCGTCTCGAAAATTTATGCCGCTCCGGCCTTCACTAGAGGCATCGAGCAAGGCCGGTCGCGATGGTGCAGCTTTATTTTCGTGATGAACCTGGGGTCTGGCGCGCGCCGCGCGACGCGACGCGACCCGACGACCAGCCATTCATCGCCGCGGCCAACGTCGCCGCCGGCTGGGTTTACGAGATCGCCGGCCCGTTCTTTTGGGGCGCGCTGATCCTGCTGTTCGTGCTGGGGGGAGCCGCGCCGCGCTGATCCTTACCGGACAGCGCGGCGCCACCAGCTTTAGCGGAAGTTCCCGACCTCCGACCACACGGCGCCGACCGCCTCGCGCGCAGCCTTCGACATGAGGCCCGCGTCGTTGGCGATTGTCGTCAGGCGGAAGCCCATCTTGATCATCCGCGCCGCATAGGCGGGCTGGCCGCAATGGATGCCGGGATAGATGTCGCGCTTCTTGCACGCGACGATCAGCTTCTCGTACATGCCGAGCTGCTCGGAATCCTCGCTGTCGAGCGCCGGCGTCTTGCCCATCGAAAACGCCAGGTCGCTCGGGCCCACATAGATCGAGCTGATCCCCGGCACGTCGAGGATCGCATCGATATTCTCGACCGCCTGGCGCGTCTCGATCATCGGAATGACCAGCACCTCGTCATTGGCGGTCTTCTGATAAGTGCCAGCGACGCCATAGGTCGCGGCGCGGATCGGGCCGTTGCTGCGGGTACCCTTCGGCGGGTAGAGCGCGTATTGCACAAGCGCCCGCGCCTCTTCCACCGTGTTGATCATCGGGCAGATGACGCCATAGGCGCCGGCATCGAGCACCTTGCCGACGATCCCCGGCTCGTTCCACGGCACACGCACCAGCTTTGTCACCGGGAACCGGTCCATCGCCTGAAAGCAGTGGACCATCGACTGGTAGTCCTGGACGCCGTGCTGCATGTCGACGGTGATGCTGTCCCAGCCGCATTGCGCCATGACCTCGGCCGCGAAACCCGACGGGATCGCCAGCCACCCATTGACCGCAGCCTTCCCCGCCTGCCACCGCTCCTTCAGCTTGTTGTCGGCCATTCACTTTCCCCTTTGATGATTGGTGCGCGCACCGCCGCCCCATCTATCCTATCGAACCGCCTATCCTACCGAACAGGCGGGAATTCGCGTAAGAAGGCTCGCACGCCTGCCGGCGTGCAACAAGACGCCTCTCGTCGCAAGCCGCCGCGACGACAGCGCCCAAAGCCGAGCCGAGGAGGAACAGATGCCCTTCATCGCGTCGAACGGCCTCACCGAGGCAGGCACCAGCAAAACCATCGCCGCCGGTGGCATGAACATCCACTATCACGACATCGGCGCTGGCGAACCGGTGCTGTTCCTGCACTCCTACGGCCCCGGCACGACCGCCTGGATCACCTTCCACAAAGCGATCGGCGAGCTGTCGCGGCACTACCGCTGCATCCTCTTCGACATGCCGAATTTCTCGAAGACCGGCCCGATCGTCTATCGCGAGGGGGTGCATGGGCTGCAGGCGCGTACCGCCGTCGCTTTGCTCGACGCGCTCGGCATCGACAACGCCTACTGGGTCGGCAATTCGCAAGGCGGCCAGTCGGCGATGGTGGCGGCGATCTCCTATCCCGATCGGGTTCGCAGGTTCGTCATGGGCGGCTCGCATATCGGCACCGGCGGCGACCGCTATTTGATGGCCAACCGCCCGTCCGAGGGCGCCCGCACGACGCTGCGCACGATCGCCGACCCGAGCCCCGACAACATCCGCCACTATCTGCGCACCCATATCGACGATCCGAGCTTGGTGACCGACGAACTCGTCGACTACATCCACCACGCCCACACCTGGTCGCCCGAGTTCCTCGCGGCGCGCGCGCAATCGGAAAGCCTGCCGCACGACTACACGCCGGATCTTCCGGGCATCAAGGCGCCGGTCCTCCTCATCCACGGCCGCTATGACAGGATGGTGCCGTTCGAGGTGTCGATCGCGATCCTCAACCACATCGCCGACTCGCGCCTGGTGCTGTTCAACAATTGCGGCCACTGGCCGCCCTTCGAGAAGCCGGCCGAGTGGACCGCCCAGGTGCTGGCGTTCCTGAAGGGCTATTGAGAACGACGGCTACAAGAAGACGCTGAGGTTCTTGTCGAGCAGCACATTGGCGTCGAGCACGATCGTCCGCTTGGCGATCTTCCATCCACCCTCGACCGGGCGCAGCACATCCTCGCGGCAGCCGGAGAGCAGCTGGTGGTCGGTCTCCAGATGCGAGCGATAGACGAGAAACGCGGTCTTCACCTCGACCTCGCCATTGGCCAGCGGCGTCGCGATCAGGTTGCCGACCAGGTGCCGCGTGCGCGACGGCGGGTCCTCCGCCCAGGCCATGCCGCTGTCGAGCCGGGCGACGCGCATCTCGAGATAGCGCTTATCCTCCTCGAGGATCGCCAGGTCGCCCCGCTCGGTGATCTCGCGGTGCAGCTCGCGGCGCAGCACATTCTTGCGGCGCGGCATGAAATAAAGGACATCATCGGTGAAGAGATCGAGCCATTCGCCGAGCCGTCGCTCGTCGAGCAGCCACGCCTCGCGGATATAGAACTGCATCAGCTCGAACCACAGCGCCTGCTGCGCCGCCGCCGTCGCGGACTTCGGCTTCATCGCTCACTCCCTCCGCCTCGATAGGGGAGGGCCGGGGTGGGGGCGGCTCTCACGCTCACCCCCGCATCGTCGCCGTGCCGTCAAAGCGGGCCTTGATCGGATCGAGCGCGATGTCGGCCCAGCTCTCGGCGTTCATGAACTCCTCCCAGCGGCGGTAGAAGAGCCGCTGGTTGTTCTCCGAGATGTAGCGCTCAGAGACGACGCCCGGGAAATCTGGATGCGTCCCGGCATGGCCGATGCCCATCGACAGGTCTTGCGGCAAGCGGCGCGCGAGACGGCTAGTGCTGGCCTCGGTCACCTGGCGCCAATTATCGACATCGTCCTGCTCAAAGAGTCCCGCGGCGCCGTTATTGGCCTGACTGCCGACGCGCATCGCGCGCTTGATCTCTTCGGGCGCGTCCTTTTCCAACAGCGCGAAGTGCCAGAACTCGGTCTTGAGCGGCCCGCGCGGCAAGGCCAGCCGAAACCCGAGGATGCCATTCGGGAAGATCGAGTGATTGCCGAGCTGCACCTTCCGCGCGCGCAGCGCGCCGAGCCGCCGCTCCGCCTCCGGCATCGTCGCGTCGTGGTAGTCCTGAAACGCCTTGAACGTGTCGTTCGAGATGCCGTGGACATAGCGAGGCGCGTTGTCGTCCGCCTCGCGGAAGGTGATCGAGTGGCCGTTGACAAAGACGTGCCGGTTGGGGCTGGCGAATTGGTCCTCGTGCGACAGCCGCGGCCGGCCGAGCCAGCGGCTCTGCACCCGTGCGCTCGAAAGATGGCTGGTCGGGACGTGATAATTGTCCGAGCAATTGTCCACCATCGTCTTCCAGTTGACCGGCTCGAGCCATTTCACCGGCCCCAGCGCCAGCATCCCGCCGTCGCGGCGATTGAACGCCGTGTCGAGATACCAGCGGGCATCGCCGAGATAGGCTTCGAGGCTCGGCGCGTCCTCGGCCCAGGTCGCGAAGACGATCCCCGCATAGGTCTCGACACGCGCCTGGATCAGCCCGAGCTTCGGCCGGTCGAGCGCGTCGTAATAGGCTTCGCTTTCGCCGGGCACATGTTCGAGGCTGCCGTCGTTGCGGTAGGTCCAACCGTGATAGGTGCACATAAAGCGCTTGGCATTGCCATCATCGGCGCGACACACGCGATTGCCGCGATGCCGGCACATATTGAGCAGCGCGTGCAGCCGGCCCTCACCGTCGCGGGTCAGGATGACCGGGTCTTCGCCCATATAGGTATGGAAAAAATCGTCGGGTTCGGGCACCAGGCTCTCGTGCCCAATCATCAGCCAGGCGCGGCCGAAAATCCGCTCCATCTCGTCGTCATAGACCGCCTGGTCGCTAAAGATGCGCCGGTCGATCTTGCCGGTAGCGGGGTCGATGATGGCGTAGTTCCGGGCAGCTTCCATGTCCGGGTCTCCCTGTCGCACCCATGATAGCAGGAGCCGGGAGAGTTACAGCGCGCCGTGAAACGTCGTTATCAGCTGGTGCGGGTGAAGGGACTTGAACCCCCACTTCCTTACGGAAAGCAGATTTTGAGTCTGCCGCGTCTACCATTCCGCCACACCCGCACGGTGCGGACCCAATGCCGGCCGGACTATAGCCGGGGCGGCTAGATCGGCAAGAGCAGTTGCTGGCGCTTGGCTGGCGTCGCTTTTGCCGGCGCGCCCGTCGGCGGGTCCTCGAGTTCGCCCCGTGCGACGACCTTGAGCCGCTCGGCCGGGAGCGGCCGTTGCAGCGCC
>DATMLO010000219.1:0-25644 GCA_035570495.1 Allostellaceae bacterium
CAAAGGCAGCGGCGATTCGGTCTAGGCGGCTGCTTCACCCGCCTCTTCGCCGCCGTAGCGGGCGGAGAGGTCAGCGATCTCTTCCGGCGTGATCTTCTTGAAGAGCGGCGGCGGCACGGTGAACGCATGGCCCGGGGATAGTCTCTGCAACTCGACGGGGGCCATCTGAGTCAGCCAAGGATATTCGCCGACGTCTACCGCAAGTGCCTGCCGCAGCCGAGCACAGGTGTCAGGGATGATCGGCGAGCCGACGATCGCGTAAAGCCGGATCAGATTGATCGCCGTGCGCAGGATGACGGCCGCGCGATCCCTGTCGGTCTTGATCTGCGTCCATGGCGCGGAGCGATCGACGTAGACGTTTCCGAGCACCCACAACTCGCGCAGATCGGCGGCGGCGCGGCGCAGCTGCATCGCGGCGAGGCTCGCGGTGTAGCGGTCGAGCACGCTCTGCAGATTGGCGGCGAGCTCCGCCTCCATCGGACCATCCTCACCGCCGGCCGGCACCGCATCGCCAAAGCGCGCGCTGCAGAAGCGCAGCGTCCGATTGACGAAATTGCCGAACGTGTCGGCGAGATCCTTGTTGCACACCCCGGCGAAGCCGCTGAAGGTGAACGAGGAGTCGTCGGTCTCCGGGGCATTGGCGACAAGCCAGTAGCGCCAGTAATCCGACGGATACTCGGCGAGAGCCTGATCGAGGAAGATGCCGCGCCTCTGGCTGGTGGAGAATTTGCCGCCGTAAAAGGTCAGCCAGGAAAAGCCCTTGATGTAGTTGACGAGCTTCCAGTTCTCGCCCGAGCCGAGGATCGTCGCCGGGAAGCTGACGGTGTGGAACGGCACGTTGTCCTTGGCCATGAACTCGACATAGCGGACATCGGCGGCGTCAAACCACCAGCTTTTCCAGTCGCGGGTTTCACCCGGCGGCGCGGAATCGGCCCATTCCTTGGTGGCGCCGATATATTCGATTGGCGCGTCGAACCAGACATAGAACACCTTGCCGTCAAAGCCCGGCCGGTCGACGGGAATACCCCATTTGAGGTCACGCGTGATGCCGCGATCCTGCAGCCCTTCCTTGAGCCAGGCCTTGGCGATCGAGCTGACGAGCAGCGGCCAGTCATTGCGTGAATCGATCCATTCCTCGACCCGATCGGCGAGTTCGGGGAGCTTCAAGAACAGGTGCTTGGTCTGGCGCACCTCGAGATTGCGACTCCCCGAGATCGCCGAGCGCGCATCGATGAGGTCGGTCGGTTCCAGGAGCCGCGTGCAGTTCTCACACTGATCGCCGCGCGCGTTCCCGTAACCGCAATGCGGGCAGGTGCCGGTGATGTAGCGGTCGGGCAGAAACCGGCCGTCATCGATCGAGTAGACCTGGGCGATCTCCCGCTCCTCGATAAACCCGGCATCGTCGAGGCGGTGGTAGAAATGATTGGTCAGCTCGTGGTTCTGCGGCGATGAGCTGCGGCCGAAATAGTCGAAGGACAGCGCGAAGTCGCGGTAGATCCGCGCCTGAATCTCGTGCTGCTCCCTGCAGTACTGCTCGACCGGCAAGCCGGCCTCGTGCGCCGCGATTTCCGCCGGGGTGCCATGCTCGTCGGTGGCGCAGATAAACAGCACCTCGTTGCCTGTCGCACGCATAAAGCGCGCGTACACGTCGGCGCTCAGCATCGAGCCGATCAGATTGCCGAGATGTTTGATGCCGTTGATGTAGGGCAGCGCCGAGGTGACGAGGACTTTGGCCATGACGGAGCTATATCACAACACCGGTACGTGCGACGCGAGGCGGCCGCCCACGCGCACCGGCTCGATGCGGCGCGCGAGGCCGGTCGCGTCGTCGGTCGCGATAAAGACACCGCACAGCGTCGCCTCGCCGGAAGCCGGCTCGGGTTTTCTCGGGCCCGGCATCTTGGCCAGGAAACGGTGGATCAACGCCTGTTTTTCGAGGCCGATGACAGAGTCATAATCACCGCACATGCCGAGATCGCTGATATAGGCGGTGCCGCCTGGCAAAATCTGGTGATCCGCGGTCGGAACATGGGTATGCGTGCCGATCACCGCGGAGACCCGGCCATCGGCGAAATGGCCCATCGCGGTCTTCTCGCTGGTCGCCTCGCCGTGAAAATCGACGACGATGGCCGCCACGTCGCGGCCAAGCTCATGGCTGCCGAGCGCCGCCTCAAATCCGCGGAACGGATCGTCGAGCGGGTCCATGAACAGCCGCCCCATCAGATTCATAACCAGCACCGAGCGGCCATCGCCGAGACGGTGCAGGTAAGTCCCGGCCCCCGGCGTGCCGGGCGGGAAATTCGCCGGACGCAGCACGCGCGGGTCGCGGTCGAGATAGGGGATGATCTCGCGCTGGTCCCAGACATGGTTGCCGGTTGTGAGGACGTCGGCGCCCGCCGCGTAGAGCTCGCCGGCGATCTTCTCGGTCAGGCCAAAGCCATGCGCCGCGTTCTCGGCGTTGACGATCGCCACGTCGATCTGGAGGTCGCGGCGCAACACCGGCAGATGCGCCCTGACCGCCTCGCGGCCGGGCTGAGCGAATACATCGCCAAGGATCAGGATGTTCATCGCACTGCTCTGTCATTGCGAGGAGCGCAAGGCGCGACGTGGCAATCTCCCGCCGTAGAGGGCCAAAACGGATGGAGATTGCTTCGCTGTGCTCGCAATGACGGGCCCTTATGAAGTGCGAGCGGAGCCGCCTCGGCCGTCGGCCTGGAATTCCCTCGTGGCCCGCCTTAGCAGGTGGGTGACCATATACCGGAACCAAGGCCCCGGCAGAGACAGCCCCCATGAGGTAGGAATCGGCCCCAGGGTATTACGGCCTAACGCACCGCGCAGCCCCGCTCACAAGACCATTAGCTAGGGAGTTTCGAGCCGCGCCGCAATGCTTTCGATGCGCTCGGCGAGGCCGTGGATGCCGCTGGCCAGAGCGCGGACGCCGTCGTCGGCGGGACCGTTGCGCGTCGAGCGGCTGCGCTCCTGCTGCACCACATCACTGGTATCGCTGAGTTCGTCGGCGATAACGAGCGCCGCGAGGAGCATCAGCCGCGCCTCGCCGATCTGGCCGTGCGTCCTGACGAAATCGCCGATCTTGGCGTCGACATACTGCGCGAGGCGGCGGATACGCGGCTCCTCGCCATCGGCGCAATTGAGCGGAAAAGCGCGGCCGTTGACGGTGACGATGATCTCACCCATGGGCTGTCAGTCCTGCCCGTCGAGCACTTGGCCGATCTTGTCGAGCGCGGCTTCGACGCGCGCGACAATCTCGGTCGCGGTCGCCGCCAGCTTCTCGTCGGCAGCCTCGTGTTCCGCCGCCAGCCGCGCCGCGATTTCCTGACCCGAAAGACCCGGCGCCGCCTCAAGCCGCTGCACAGCGCGCTCCAGCCTCGCCAACGCGTCGTCGAGTTCACTCATCCCGCTAACTTAAGTTGGCGGAGCAAACGGCGTCAACGCGCTAGCGGTCAGTTTCTACGAGGCGATCCTAAGATCAGCGCACCCGCTCGTATTTCTGCAAAGAGCGGATGTAATCGGGCCGCGGCTTGTCCGGATAGAACTGCGGCCACTGTGTCCACGACACCTCGCCGACATAGAGATCGCCGCGCGTGTCGACCGCCATGCCGTGCGGCCCGAGAAACGCGGTCGGCGCCGTGCCGGCGTATTTGTCGCCGAAGCGGCTCAGCAAATTCCCCTTGTGATCGACGATGCTGACCCGCGGCCCGAGATTGCCGACATCCTTGTTGACCGACTGCACCGGGCCGAGTTCGCCGATGAAACACACCGGGTGATGGACATAGTCCATATACATGCCGCACGGCCGGTGCAGGTTGTTCCACTGCGCCTCGTATTTGCCGTTGCCGTCAAACACCTGGATGCGATGGTTCTCGCGGTCGGCGACATAGACCCAGCCATCGGGGTCGGTGCAGATGTTGTGCACGATGTTGAACTCGCCCGGATTGCTGCCAGACTCGCCCCACGACATCAGGAGCTTGCCGTCCGGCGAATATTTGTGGACGCGCGAATTGCCGTAGCCGTCTGAGACATAGATGTCGCCGTTCGGGGCGAGCGCGGTGTGGGTGCAGCGGTGAAACGGCTCGCCGGACATGTAAGGCGCGGGCTTGCCCGGTACGCCGAGCTCCATCAGCACCTTGCCGTCCTCGAGCCGGCATTTGCGGACAAAACTTCCGCCGTCATCCGTCAGATAGATCGAGTCGTCCGGCCCCATGTGGACGCCGTGCGCCCGGGGGTACTGCCCCTCGCCCCAGCTGCGCAGGAAGTTGCCTGCGCGATCGAACACCATCATCGGGTGCTCGCCACGATTGAAGACGTAGACATTGTCGTTCTTGTCACAGCCGACCGCGCCGACTTCCTTGAACGACCAGCCGTCGGGCAGCTTCGCCCAGTTCTCGATGATCCGATACTTGTAGTCGCCCGATCCGACGATGATGTCTGCCACGGCTATGCCCTCCCCGATACGCTGCGACAAACCTTAGCCAGGAGGTGTTTGCGAGACAATTGGCGACACTGCGCTGGCGCTATGCGCCAAGCGTTTTCCCGCCCCGCAATGCGAGATAGAGTAAGCATATGAGCGCTCATGATGCCCCGGCGGCAACCGCCGCCCCCCTCCCCGCCCCGCGTGATCCACACCTCTTCCGCATGGCGAACGCCATACGCGCACTCGCCATGGACTCGGTCGAACAGGCCAAGTCCGGCCATCCCGGCACGCCGATGGGCATGGCCGATGTGGCGACCGTGCTGTTCAGCCAGTTCCTCAAATTCGACCCCGCCGCGCCCGACTGGCCCGACCGCGACCGCTTTGTGCTCTCGGCCGGGCACGCCTCGATGCTGCTCTACAGTTTGCTGCATCTGACCGGTTACGCCGACATGACGCTCGACGAGCTGAAGCGGTTTCGCCAGCTCGGCAGCAAGACCGCCGGACATCCCGAACGGGGGCTGGCGACCGGAATCGAAGTCACCACCGGCCCGCTCGGGCAAGGCATCACCAATTCGGTCGGCCTGGCGCTTGCCGAGCGGCTGCTCGCGGCCGAATTCGGCGATAATGTCGTCGACCACCGGACCTACGCGATCTGCGGCGATGGCTGCCTGATGGAGGGCATCAGCCATGAGGCGCTGTCACTCGCGGGGCATTTGAAACTCAACAAGCTGATCGTATTGTGGGACAACAACTCGGTCTCGATCGATGGCCCGACGAGCCTCGCGGTCGATGACGACCAGGTCGCGCGTTTCGCGGCACATGGCTGGGCAACCGACGAGGTCGACGGGCACGACACCGATGCCGTCACCGCCGCGATCAGACGCGCCCAGGGCAACGACCGGCCGACGATGATCGCCTGCAAGACGATCATTGGCTTTGGCGCGCCGACCAAGGCCGGCACCGCCGCAGTGCATGGATCGCCGCTCGGCGCCGAGGAGATCAAGGGCGCCAGGGAGCGGCTCGGCTGGGAATATCCGGCCTTTGTCGTGCCCGACGACATCTACGCCTGGTGGCGCGGCGTTGGCAGCCGCGGAGCGGCGGTGCGGCGCGACTGGAAGACGCGGCTCGGTAACCTCGACGTCGGCACGCGCGGCGAGTTCCAGCGGCGCATGCGAGGGGAGCTGCCGCCATCGCTCGGCGCGACACTCGCCGGGGCGAGCGACGAGTTCCGTGCCAAGAACGCCAAGATCGCGACCCGCGTCGCCTCGGGCGAGGTGCTCAACGCGCTGGTGCCGGTGCTGCCGGAGCTGGTCGGCGGATCGGCCGATCTGACGCCGTCGAACAACACCAAGGCAAAAGGCCAGAATGAGGTTACGCCGCCCGCTTATGCCGGACGCTATATCCATTACGGCGTGCGCGAGATGGGCATGGCCGCGGCCATGAACGGGATTGTCGCGCATGGTGGGCTCATCCCCTATGGCGGGAGCTTCCTCCAGTTTACCGATTATGCACGCGGCGCGATCCGGCTCTCGGCGTTAAGCCATCTGGGCGTCATCTACGTGATGACGCATGATTCGATTGGGCTCGGCGAAGACGGGCCGACGCACCAGCCGGTAGAACATTTGGCGTCGCTGCGGGCGATGCCAAACCTCATGGTGTTCCGTCCGGCCGATCCCGTCGAGACCGCCGAGTGCTGGCGCATCGCGCTCGAACACCGGCGCACGCCGTCGATCATGGCGCTGACGCGGCAGGGCGTGCCGTTGCTGCGCACCGCGCCGGACCACGGCGAGAACCGCTCGGCCAAGGGCGCCTATGTGCTCAGCGAACCTGGCGGCACGCGGCACGTGACCCTGCTCGCGACGGGATCGGAAGTCGGCATCGCGGTCACCGCGCAACAGCAACTCGCGGCGGAGGGCATCCGCGCCGCGGTGGTGTCGATGCCGTGCTGGGAGCTGTTCGAGCGCCAGGACGAGGCCTACCACAACGCCGTGCTCGGCAGCGCGCCGCGGGTCGGGGTCGAAGCCGGCGTCCGCATGGGCTGGAACCGCTGGCTCGGGCGCAACGCGGCGTTTGTCGGGATGACCGGGTTTGGCGCCTCGGCGCCGGTGGAGGCGCTCTATCCGCATTTCCACATCACGCCCGAGCGGGTCGCCGAGTTGGCGCGCTCGCTGGTGTCGAGCTATGCCGGCGCCAGCAAGGATCCGACACCCGGACGGGATTGACCGGTCGGTGCGGCCGGGGTGCCGGCGACGCAAATCCACGGCATCGAAGAGGCGCAAGCGCAGCCCCAGGTGCAAGCATTGGGTATGGCGATATTTCGCCCACGGAGCGCCGCGGTGGCCGGAATAGACCTCTCCGCTAGGCTTCGAAAATCAGACAGGTAGTGGTGGCGTGCGCGAGAAGGCGGCCGCGTCCGTCGGTAAGCCTGCCCTCGGCGATG
This sequence comes from Allostellaceae bacterium, assembly GCA_035570495.1. GTDB lineage: Bacteria > Pseudomonadota > Alphaproteobacteria > ATCC43930 > CGMCC-115725 > DATARH01. The sequence goes on from DATMLO010000219.1 coordinate 6,873, forward strand.
CCGATCCGGCGGCCGCAATTGATCACGACGCCTTCGGCCGTGATCGTGCCGGTTTCCGGCGTGATCGGCCGGGCAAACGAAATCTTGAACTCCAGCGTCGTCGAGACGAGGCCTTTGGCCAGCATCGACTGGATGGCCAATCCCATGCAGCTGTCGAGCATCGTTGCGGCGAGACCGCCATGCACCGTCCCGGCCGGATTGAAATGCCTGGCCGCCGGCTCCGCGGTCGCGACGACGCGTCCCGGCTCCGCGGCGCAAATATCGTAGCCCAACGTCTCAGCCATCGGATTGAGCGGCAACGTCCCGTCCGCCAGCCCTGGACGAATTCGAGGCCGCTCATCTCCTTCTGTCGGTCGAGGCTGACGTTGCCGAATGTTTTGAGTCCCGTTGGGCCTTGCATCGCACCCTCCCTTTGCGGCGGCTGCGGGATTGTGGCGCTCGACATTGCCGGCGGCTTCCCGCTTCTTGCTCTTTCGGTTTGGCTCGCAACAAACCCGCTGAGCGTTGCACAAGCCAGCGGCTTCCCGCCGCGCCGCCATATGGTTTAAGCTCTAACCAGCGGTTTCCCCGGAGGTAAGACATGGCGATCAGGGTTGCGATCAACGGGTTTGGCCGGATCGGTCGATTGGTCTTCCGCGCGGCCATGGAGCACCCGGGCAACGAGATCGAGGTCGTCGCCGTCAATGACCTCGGCCCGGTCGAGACTAACGCTCACCTCTTGCGCTACGACAGCGTCCACGGCCGCTACCCGCACGAGGTGACGACCGGCGAGAACTGGCTCGACGCCGGGCGCGGCAAGGTTCGCGTCACCGCCGAGCGCGATCCCACGAAGCTGCCGTGGAAGGAGCTCGGGATCGATATCGCGCTCGAATGCACCGGTATTTTCACCAAACGCGAAGCCGCCGCGAAGCACCTCGAAGCCGGCGCCAAGAAGGTCATCATCTCCGCCCCCGCCGATGGCGCCGATTTCACCGTCGTCATGGGGGTCAATCACGACGAGCTCAACAGCGATCATCAGGTGATCTCCAACGCGTCGTGCACGACCAATTGCCTGGCGCCGGTCGCGTATGTGCTGCATCAGGGGATCGGCATCGAGCGCGGCTATATGACGACGATCCACTCCTACACCGGCGACCAGAGCCTGCAGGACACGCTGCACAGCGATCTGCGGCGCGCCCGCGCCGCTGCCCTATCGCTGATCCCGACCTCGACCGGCGCGGCACGCGCGGTGGGGTTGGTGCTGCCGTCGCTGAAGGGCAAGCTCGACGGCACGGCGATCCGGGTGCCGACCGCCAATGTCTCGCTCATCGACTTCACGTTCGACGCGGCGCGCGAGACGGACGCCGCCGAGGTCAACGCGCTGATGGAAGAGGCGGCGAAGTCGAACCGCCTCAAAGGCATCGTCGGCATCAACAAGGCGCCGACCGTGTCGATCGACTTCAACCACGACCCGCACAGCTCGACCTTTGACGTGACCCAGACGCAGGTGCTCGACAAGAAATTCGTGCGTGTGCTGAGCTGGTACGACAACGAATGGGGCTTCTCGAACCGCATGGTCGAGGTCGCTGCCCATTTCGGCGCGATGCACTGAGGGCCTGGCGCAAGGCGCCGGACTGGGACGGGAGGTAGCCCATGAACGACATCGCGCCATCCGCGCGCAGGCCGGCGGATCACGGCGGTGCAGGCCGTCCACGAGAACGACCGCGAGTGGGAGACGCTGCGGTTTCCCGGGCAGTGGAGCAAGATGCTGTTCCATCCACGGCCCAGCAATCCGACCGAACCCAATGCCGGCTTTGTGCGCTACGACCCCGGCGCACATCATCCGCTGCACCGGCATGATTTCGCGCAGATCTGGTACATCCTCGACGGCGTCTTCACGATCGGCGGCAAGGAATACGGACCCGGCACGATGATCCATCATGCGGACCCGCATTACGAGGACGACCTCTCCACCGAGACCGGCGGCACGATGCTGTTTGTGCAGTATCAGGGGCCGACCACCGGCGGCCGCCCGCTCTATGACGGCCGGTTCAACGTCGCCGAACGCAAGCCGCTCGCCGAGGAGCGGCTCGACATCTGAGCGAGCCGCCGGCGCATCGCCCCGTTTTTGTCGTCCATTCGCTCGCGCACGCCATCGCCGCGCTTGAGGCGGCGGACGCCGCGAGTTGCAGTATTGTCCTGTTGAGCGCACCCGATGCCGGGATCTATGCCGCACCGGGCTGGTGGAGGGCGCTGGCCGAGGCCGCACGCGAGGCCGCGCCCGGGACGTCGGCCGAATTCATTCTCGATTGCGGCGATGATGCGGGGGCGGCGCAAGGCGCGATCCGCGCTGGGATCGAGGCGATTATCTTTGCCGGAAGAGCCGATGTGGCCGAGCGACTTACAGCAATCGCCGCGGCCGCCGGTAGCCGCATGCTAACCCAGCGCCCCAAGGCGGCGCTCGACCTCGGCCGCTGGTTTTTCGCCGATAGCAACGAGCTGCGCCGGCGCTGTGCCGACGCGCTCGCTGAAGGATGCGACTAGGCGTTCGCGCCTAACGGTACCACTCGGGATGGCGCATCCGCCAGTCGGCCTCGTGGTCGTGATCGTGGATCACGGCGTCGCGCCGCCCGCAGGCGTCGCGGTCGCCGTGCACGCAGAGATCGTGCATATGAACGATCTCCGCCTCGGTAAATGCATAAGCCGAGCCGGCATATACGGAGGCGGCGGCCAGCAAGGCCCCACCCAACAGCAGCTTGCGAGCAGTCATGAACGGTCCTTTCGCGGTGACTAATCCCGTATCCGAGCGTTAAACCGCCGCGACAGTTGCATCGTTCCATGCCATTTCGCTTTTTTCTCGTGATACGTGCCCTCCCAGATCGCCGCCAATCCGAATACATGCAAGGCACAACCCGCCGGTGATGGAATGATGCCGGGCGATTTGGTAGAGTCATGACGCTGTTGTGACATTCGACAGACGTGACCTTATTATCGATATCTATAATCCAATCGGATGTGTCCGGTGTGCTCCATTCGATTATCAAGACCGATGACAGAGAGGATTGATATTGTTGAATGATGAGCAGCGGGCGACGACCCGGCTTTACCTGATCACGCCGCCCGCGTTCGATCCGCGCGAATTCGCGCCGCGCCTCGAAGCCGCGCTCGATGGCGGCGATGTGGCGGCGGTGCAGTTGCGGCTCAAGGATGTCGATGACGAGGCGATCCGCGCGGCGACCGCGCGGCTCCAACCGATCGTCCAGGAGCGCGGTACCGCCTTCATCATGAACGACCGGCCGGATTTGGCGGCCGAGTTGGACTGCGACGGCGTGCATGTCGGCGAGGAGGACTGGCCTTATGCCCGCGCGCGGCAGGCGGTCGGGCCCGATCGCATCATCGGCGTGACCTGCGGTGGAAGCCGGCACCGCGCGCTGGTGGCAAGCGAGGCGGGCGCCGATTACGTTGCGTTCGGCGCGTTCTTCCCGAGCACGACAAAAATCGCCAAGCACCACCCGACGCCGGAAGTCCTCAAGGACTGGTCTGATATGACCGTCGTGCCGTGCTGCGCGATCGGCGGCATCACGCAAGAGAATTGCGGGCCGCTGGTCGAGGCTGGCGCCGATTTCCTCGCGGTCATCGGCGCGATCTGGAACTACCCGACGGGGCCGAAAGCCGCCGTCGCTGATTTCAACGCGGTCTTCGCGAAATACGGGCGGGCGTTCGGCTAAAGGCACGATCCGCGCTCAACAAGAAACAATCGACAAGCAACACGGGGGGACGGGGAATGCGTGCACTGTTGTTGGCAATGGCGTTTGCGGCGGCCGCAACGCCTGCTCTCGCGGAGTTCAAGCTGGCCTCGACCGACGTCAAGAGCGGCAGCCCCATGGCGTCGACGCAAGTGTTTAACGGTTTCGGCTGCACCGGGCAACATCTCGCTGGCCCTCTCTTGGTCAGGCGAACCGGCGGGCACGCAGAGCTTCGCGATCATGATGTTTGATTCCGACGCGCGGGCCGGCAGCGGCTGGTGGCATTGGACCGTGTTCAATATTCCAGCGTCGGTGCACAGCCTGCCGGCCGGCGTTGGCAGCGACGCATCAAAAGACTTGCCGACGGGGGCGGTGCAAGGGCGGAACGATTTCGGGTTCTCGTTCTACGGCGGTCCCTGCCCGCCCGTGGGTGAGCACGCTCATCACTATGAAATTACGGTGTACGCGCTCAAGGTTCCGAAGCTCGACCTCGACGCAAGCGCTCCCGGCGCCAAGGTCGGCTCCGAGTTGCGTGCCAACGCGTTGGAGTCGGCCATGATCGCCGGCCGTTACGAGCGCGCGAAATAAGCCGACCGAATTCAGCCGACCGGCGCCCACAGCACCTCTTCGATATCCGACGCGCCGGTGCACAGCATCACGAGCCGGTCAAAGCCGAGCGCGATGCCGGCGCAGTCGGGCAAACCGTGTTCGAGCGCGGCGAGAAAATCTTCGTCGATCGGATAGGTCTCGCCATATAGCGCCTGCTTCTTCGCCTGGTCGGCCAGGAAACGCGCGCGCTGTTCCGCGGGATCGGTGAGTTCGGAGAAAGCGTTCGCGAGTTCCAGCCCACATGCGTAAAGCTCGAAGCGCTCGGCGAGCCGCGGATCGTCAGGCTTCCTGCGCGATAGCGCGGCCATCGAGACGGGATAATCGTAGAGGATCATCGGCGCACCGACGCCGAGATTGCGCTCGATGCGCTCGAGGAAGATGCGGAAATAGAGGTCTTCCCAGTCGTCCCCGGGACGCGGCGTGATGCCGATTGTCTCGGCGGCCGGGGCGAGAAGCGCGAGATCGGGATGCGCCGGATCGGGCGCGGTCATCAAGATATCGATATCTACATAACGCTGAAATGCTTCCGCGACCGTAAGACGCTCGAAGCGCCGGTTCGCGTCCGCGGTTTTGTTTTGCCAAGTCAGCAGCGCCTCCGATTGACAACGCCGCAGCAGCGCCTCGCAATCGTCCATCAGCGCGCGGTAGGTCGCGCCTGCCCTGTACCACTCGATCATCGAGAATTCGGGGTGGTGTGTCGCGCCGCGCTCGCCGTCGCGAAAGACGTGGCATAGCTGCCAGATTCGCGTCTCGCCGCCGGCGAGAAGCTTTTTCATCGCGAATTCAGGGGAGGTGTGCAGGTAGCGCGGCTGAGACATCCCGGCGCGTGGATCGTTGAGAACGGTGGCGAAGGCGCGCAAATGCGGCTCGAGGCCGGGACTGACCTGCAATGCCGGCGTTTCCACCTCGATGAAGCCTTCTTCGGCGAAGAAATGCCTGACCGCGCCGAGGATGCGGCCGCGCGCCGCGAGGTTTGCGCGCCGCGCCGCGAGACGGTCGGGACGCCACCACTGCTCCATTCCGCTTCCCCCTTTACCGCCAAGCTGGTAGGAAACCGGCCAAACGCGGGATCAATCCGAGACCTTATCCAATGAAGATCAACGCCATCGATATCAAGCCGGGCAATGTGCTCGATCATCAGAACAAATTATGGATCGTGCTCAAGCGCGATCTGGTGCAGCCGGGCAAGGGCGGCGCCTTTGCCCAGGTCGAAATGCGCGACTTGCGCGGCGGCTCGAAACTGTCCGAGCGGTTCCGCACCCAGGAGACCGTCGAGCGCGTGCGGCTCGACGAAAAGGACATGCAGTTCCTCTACTGGGAAGGCGACATGGCGACCTTCATGGACAATGAGGATTACGAGCAGGCCAGTGTGCCGCGCGAGGTGATCGGCTCTCCCGCCGACTTCCTTGCCGACGGCATGATGTGCAACGTGACGATGTATGAGGGCACGGCGCTGTCGGTCGAGCTGCCGCAGAGCGTAACGCTCGAGGTCGTCGAGGCGGACCCGGTCGTGAAGGGCCAGACCGCCTCGTCCTCCTACAAGCCGGGCAAGCTCGAAAACGGCCGCCGCGTCATGATCCCGCCGCATATCGGCGCCGGCACGCGCATCGTCGTCGCGACCGCCGACGGCAGCTACATGGAACGCGCGAAGGACTGATTTCCTTCGTTCTGGCCGGACTCGATCCGGTCATCTCGTGGATCCCCGGGATAAGCCGGGGATATCGAACCTCATCAGGAGCATGGCGTGGCTGTTCGCTCGCCGGTGATCAATGTCATGACTGCGGCCGCGCTCAAGGCGGCGCGCGGGCTCATCCGCGATTTTGGCGAGGTCGAGCAGCTCCAGGTCTCGATCAAGGGGCCGGCGGATTTTGTCTCGACGGCCGACCTCAAGGCCGACCGCACCCTGCGCGCCGAGCTGTCGCGGGCGCGGCCGGGTTACGGCATGGTGACCGAGGAGAGCGAGCCAACCCCGGGCGACGGGCGGCATCGCTGGATCGTCGACCCGCTCGACGGAACGATGAACTTCCTGCACGGCATCCCGCATTTCGCGATCTCGATCGGGCTCGAGCGCGATGGCGAAATCATCGCCGGCGTGGTCTATGAGCCGACCCGCGACGAGCTCTATTGGGCAGAAAAGGGTGTCGGCGCCTATCTCAACGACCGGCGCCTCAGGGTATCTGCGCGCCGTCAGATGTCCGAGGCGGTGATCGCTTACGGCCTCAAGCCAAGCGACCGCGAGAACCCGCATCACGCCGCCGTCGCCGCTGCGATCCGGGAGAATGCCGCCGGGGTGCGGCGATTTGGCGCCGCCGCGCTCGACCTCGCCTATGTCGCGGCGGGACGGCTCGAGGCGTTCTGGGAATTCGGCCTCAGCTCGTGGGACATCGCCGCCGGCATCCTCCTGGTGCGCGAGGCGGGCGGCTATGTCAGCGACCTTTCGGGCGGACAGACGATGCTGACCAGCGGCGACATCCTGGCGGCCAACGACCACCTGCATCTGCCGCTGGCGGCGCTGGTGCGGGAAACATTACGCACCGCTCCCACGACGTAGAAATCCCAGGGGCCTAGAAATTCTAGGAGGCCTAGAAACCGGTGTCGCGAGACCGGCGCTTAGGATAGGTTCTGGCGCCCCGACAACGCCACATGACGGTCGCATTTGGTCGCTATCCGGTCGGGGAATGAGGCCGCGATGAGGGGGTCGTCCATCCCGGGCCCGGTGAGGTGTCTTATGCTCGCGCTACTCGGCGGAGCCGGCGCGGCGCTGCTCGCCGCCCTGCCGGCGAGCGCCGACCCCGCCGGGCTGCCCAGTGTCGGTTCACCGACTCCACTTGTTACGCCGGCGCCCCCACCCGCCCCGCAGCCTCCCGCTCACGCAACACCCGCCGCGACCACACAACCGGCGCATGGCACGCCGGCCGCGCAGCCCGCCAAGCGCACAGCCGCGGCACCTCAACGGATCCCGCTCGACACAAAGCCGATCATCCCGCCGGCGCCGGCGACCGCCAAGCTCAGCCCGCCGCCCGAACCACGTCCGGCCTTGCCGCTGGAAACCGCCCTGCAGCCGGTCGGCGGCGCCGAGCCCCGGTCGCAGCCGCCCGGCGCATCCGACGCGGTGCCGCCGCCCAATCCCAAGCCGCCCTCCAGCTAGCGCACAACCGGTCGATCACATGAACCGTTCGGGCCGTTTCCTGATCCGCATGGCGCTATTCCTTGTGCTGGTGGGCGCGCTCGTGGCGGCGCTGTTCCGTCCGCTCAGCACCGCGTTCATGGGCAATCCCGGCATCAACGGCGTCATTGTAGGGGTGCTGGCGTGCGGCATCTTCTACATCTTCCGTCAGGTGCTGCTGCTCAATCCGGAGACCATCTGGATCGACGATTTTCGCGAGCGGCTGGCCAATCGCGATCTGACCGCGCCGACCGGGCCGGCGCCACGCCTCCTGGCGCCGATGGCGCGCATGCTATCGATGCGGCAAGGCGGGCGCGTCAGTCTGTCGGCCACATCGCTGCGAACGCTGCTCGACGGCATCTCGTCGCGGCTCGACGAGACCCGGGAGACCTCGCGCTATCTGATCGGCGTGCTGGTGTTCCTCGGCCTGCTCGGCACGTTCTATGGGCTGCTCGAGACCGTGCGGGCGGTGGGTGGCGTCATCGGCGGGCTTAATGTCTCGTCAAACGATCTGGCGCGCTCTTTCGCCGATCTGAAAGCGGCGCTCGGCTCGCCGCTCGCCGGCATGTCGACCGCATTCAGCTCGTCGTTGTTCGGGCTCGCGGGAAGCCTGGTGCTGGGATTTCTCGACCTCCAGGCAGGCCAGGCGCAAAACCGCTTCTACAACGATCTCGAGGAGTGGCTATCGACCTATACGCGGCTATCGTCGGGCGGCTTTGGCGATGGCGGCGACGGCTCCGTGCCGGCTTATATTCAGGCGCTGCTCGAACAGACCGCCGACAGCCTCGAAAACCTCCAGCGCATCCTGGCGCGCAGCGAGGAAAGCCGGATCGGCGCCAACAACACCCTGCCCGGCCTGATCGACCGGCTCGGCACGCTCTTCGAGCATATGAAGGCCGGGCAGATGCTGATGGTGAAGCTCGCCGAGAACCAGATGGAGCTGAAGCCATCACTGAGCCGGCTGGCGTCGATCGCCGAGAATTCGATGGGACAGGATGACGTGCTACGCACCCATCTGCGCAACATCGAGGCTTACATGGCGCGGTTGAGCGAGGACATCGTGGAGGGCCGTTCGCAGACGATGAGCGAGCTGCGCGGCGAAATCCGGCTCTTGGCGCGGACCATCGCCGCGATCTCGGACGAGAGCAGCGGGCGGTAGACGATGGCCCTCGGACGCACCCGCGGCCGGCGCGGCAGCATTGACATTTGGCCGGGCTTTGTCGATGCCCTGGCTCAGCTTTTGATGGTTATCATCTTTATTTTGCTGGTTTTTACCGTCGGCCAATTCTACCTGTCAGACGCGCTGAGCGGACGTGACGAGGCGCTGAAGCAGCTCCAAATAAAGATCAGCGCGCTTGCCGACGAGCTCGCGCTCGAAAAGCAGACAAGCGACACCCTGCGCGGCAATGCCGCCACGCTCGCGGCCCAGCTCAAAGCAGCGCAGGACGAGCGCGATGCGCTCAGCGCGAAGCTGAGCACCGCCGCTACCGACCAGCAGACGGTCCAGGCGGCAAAGGCGCAAGTAGAGGAGCTGACGGCCGAAATCGCCGCGCTCAAGGACCAGTTGGCGAAGGTCGCGGCGGCACTCGATGTCTCCAATACGACGGTGAAAAGCCAGCAGGACCAGATCGTCGAGCTCGGCAAGAAGCTCAACCTGGCCCTCGCCAGCAAGGTCGAAGAGCTGGCGCGCTACCGCTCGGAGTTTTTTGGCAAACTCAGCGAAATCCTGGGCAACCGGCCGGATATCCATATCGTCGGCGACCGTTTTGTATTTCAGGCAGAAGTGCTGTTCGACCCCGGCGGCGCGGATCTGAGCGACGCCGCCAAGAAACAGCTCGACCCGGTTTTTGCCGCGCTCAAGACCATCGCGGCAAAAATCCCGCCGGACATCCACTGGGTGCTCGAAATCGATGGCCACACCGATCATCGGGCCATCCACACCGATCAGTTCGCCTCAAACTGGGAATTATCGACAGCACGAGCTATCTCGGTGGTGCGCTATGCGATCGATCAAGGCGTTCCTGCTGACCACCTCGCCGCGGCCGGGTTTGCCGACAAGCAGCCGATCGATACCGGCAGCACCGACGACGCCTATCGCAAGAACCGGCGCATCGAGCTGAAGCTCACGGAGCGTTGAACTGCGACACAAGCTTCCGGCATATAAATTAGCTGCGCTATCCATGCATAGCTGAGATAAGATTGGCGCAATTCTAAGAAAAGCGGCGCGAAGCTGCTTGGGGATAACAAATCCCGGCCGGGGAGGCCGGAGCGGCCAAGAGGGCAGAACATGGCGCAAGTCGCGCTCCGTAACATCGTGAAAATGTTCGATAAAACGCCTGCAGTCCAAGGCATCGACCTGGACATCGCGGACCGCGAATTCATCGTGCTGGTCGGCCCCTCGGGTTGCGGCAAAAGCACCACGCTGAGGATGATCGCCGGCCTGGAAGAAGCCACATCGGGCGAAATCTTTATCGGCGATCAACTCGTCAATGACGTGCCGCCGAAGGATCGCGACATCGCGATGGTCTTCCAGAATTACGCGCTCTACCCGCACATGACCGTCTACGAGAACATGTCGTTCGGGCTGCGCCTGAAGAAATTCCCCAAGCAGGAGATCAAGGAGCGCGTTGAGGAGGCAGCGAAAATTCTCGACATCTCGCCGCTTCTCGACCGCCGGCCAAAGCAGCTTTCGGGCGGGCAGCGCCAGCGCGTCGCGATGGGCCGCGCGATCGTCCGTCACCCCAAGGTCTTTCTGTTCGACGAGCCGCTATCGAACCTCGACGCCAAGCTGCGCGTGCAGATGCGCACCGAGATCAAGAAGGTGCACCAGAAGGTCACGACGACGACGATCTACGACACCCATGACCAGGTCGAGGCGATGACCTTGGCTGACCGGGTCGTGGTGATGAATGCCGGGCGCATCGAGCAGCTCGGCACGCCGCACGAGCTGTATCACAACCCGAAAACCCGCTTCGTCGCCGGGTTCATCGGCTCGCCGGCGATGAACTTCATGACCGCGCGCGTGGTCAATGGCGGCGGCAACCTCAAGGTTCGCCTCAGCGATGAGCTGACGCTGCCGATCCCCGAGAGCCGCACCGCGCGCTACAAGCCCTATCTCGACAAGGAAGTGGTGTTTGGCTTGCGGCCGGAGGACATCATCGAAAGCCGCGGCGAGTTGCCGACGGGCTCGGCCGCGTTCGACGTGCAGCTCGATGTGGTCGAGCCATTGGGCATGGAGACGATGGTCTATTTTGTCGTCGACGGCGTCGAGGTTTGCGGCCGCGTCAATCCCATGGCAGCGGGCAACGCCGGGGAAAAGATGCGGCTGGTCGCCGATCTCACCCACATGCACCTGATCGACCCGGCCAGCGATCAGGTCATCTGACCCCTCGTCGGCAATACAGGAGGCGACACGATGACGGTCGCCGGCAAGACCATTGCGATCACTGGTGCAGCACGCGGCCTCGGTCAGGAGTTCGCGCGGCATCTCGCCGCCGCGGGCGCCGACCTTGTCGTTGGCGATGTCAATGATTGTGGCGGCACGGTCGCGCTTGTCGAAGCGGCGGGCGGCACGGCGGTCGCAACCAGGCTCGACGTGACCGATGCCGCCTCGGCGCAGGCCATGGTCGATGCCGGACTTGCCGCGTTCGGCCGGCTCGACGGGCTCGTCAACAACGCAGCGCTCTATGGCGCGCTGCACGGAGGCCGGTTCGAGGCGATCGCCGAGGACGAGTGGGACGCCTGCATGGCGGTCAACGTCAAGGGCATCTGGAATTGCTGCAAGGCCGCAGTGCCGGCGATGCGCAAAACGGGCGGCAGCATCGTCAACATCGCCTCGCTCGCGGCAACCTACGGCATGCCCTACGGTCTCCACTACACCGCATCGAAAGCGGCGGTGATCGGCCTGACCCGCGGCCTCGCGCGCGAGTTGGGTCGTGACGGCATCCGGGTCAACGCGCTCGCGCCAAGCGCGGTGCTGACCGAAGGCACCAGCGAATTCTTTGGCGACAAGCTCGACCGGGCGCTGTCGGCCGTGAAGGCCGGGCAAACGATCCAGCGCAACCTGATGCCAGGCGACCTGACCGGCACCGTCGCATGGCTGCTCTCGGACGAAAGCGGCTTTGTCACGGGACAGACGATCGCGGTCGACGGCGGGACGGTGATGCTGTGAGCACAGGCATGGATCTCAGTGGCAAGGCGGCGCTGATCAGCGGCGCGGCGGGCGGCATCTGCCGGGCGATCGCGGTTGCTTTCGCCGAGGCCGGCGCCGATGTCGCTTGCGCCGATGTCGATCTCGCCGGCGCGCAGGAAACCGCGCGGCTGGTGACTGCCGCCGGCCGGAAGTCGATCGCCCAGCGCTGCGATGTCACCAATGAAGCCGAGGTCAACGCGGTGACCAAGGCGGCGCACGATGCACTCGGCCGGCTCGACATCATGGTCAGCGGCGCGGCGCCGCACGACCCGGGCGGGCCGATCACCGAAACGCCGCTCGCCGAGTGGCAAATGGTCGTCGACATCAACCTGACCGGCGCCTTCCTGCTGTCAAAAGCGGCGCTCCCCTACATGATCGCGGGCGGCGGTGGCTCGATCATCTTTATCGCCTCGCAACTCGGGCGGGTCGGCAGCGCCGGCCGCGCCGCCTATTGCTCGACCAAGGGTGCGCTGATCCAGCTGGCTAAGGTGATCGCCATCGACCATGCCGCGCAGAATGTCCGCTGCAACGCGCTGTCGCCCGGCGCGGTCGAGACGCAGCGCACGCTGCGCCGCTACAATTCGTTTGAGGCGGCGAACGAGACATTGGGCGCTAAGCATTTGACCCAGCGCCTCGGGAAGCCCCACGAACTCGCACAAGCGGCGGTGTTTCTGGCGAGCGATGCGGCAAGTTTTGTGACCGGCAGCGACCTCCTGGTCGATGGCGGCTATACGGCGATTTAGGCGCGAGCGGCGAGACTACGCCTCGCAGATATCGACAACCTTGCCGTCAGCGGTAAAACAAGCGGCCTGCAACCGGCCGCCGCGGCCGGCGCCGGCATCGACCGCAACGCCGAACTGCCCTTCGGTGACGCCGCGTCGGTCACGGTCAAAGCCGCGCACGATGCGCTTGAAGCCGTCGAACGGCGCCGCCAGCTCCAGTATGTCGACGGGGCTCCACCAGAACGAGTCACCCTGCACCGTCAGGGCGCGGCGTGGATCGACGCCGGCGTGCACGAACAGCAGTCCTTTGTCGGCGGTAAACGCCGCGTGCCGCAAGGCGGCAAACAGCGTCGCATGCCCCTCGACGGCATTCATCGCGGCGCGCAGCGCGCTGGTCCATCGTGTGATCGTGCGCGGCCCATCGCGCGTCGCGGCAAAACCTTGCCGCATGTCACCGCCATAGGCGCGCACCGTCGCCTCGATCCCCGCCTGAACCATCCATGTGAGGATCTCGCCCGGGTTCGGCGCGAACTGTAGTTGCAGCAGCTTCTGCCACATTTCTTCCTGCGCGCCGCGAAGATAGACGACATCGCAGGCAAAGCCGTGCGGGCGGCCGAGCACACGGCGGCGGAAATCGAGCAGTTCGTCGATCGTCGATCTGACGTCGTCGCCGAGCCCGAGATAGTTGCCGAGATAAACGAGACGGTCGCCGCGGTAAAAGCGCTCGCCGATCAGGTCGTGGACACGCGCCAGCCGGCGCGCCTCGCCGTGGATCGACCCGACGGCCCAGACCCGCCGAGCATCGCGCAAATGTGCAAACCTTTCCCGTGCGGCGGCGGCTGTGATCACGTCCCCTGTCCCGACGCCGCGTTCCGCCTGGTCTTCGCCGTTCGAAGGAGCCGGCACGCCGCTTTGCGGTTTGCGCCACGGGCTGTCCCGCCGCCCCAACTCGTTGAGGCGTCGGACGAGCCCGGCTTGCGGTACAAACCTATGGGATTTGTTCCCGGATATCCAGCCAGCGCCGCCGCGTCGTACGCCGCTAAGCCGTCAGCATCTGCTCGACGCGCTGCACCGCCGTCGTTTCGTCGATCCGCTCGACAGCGGCGAACTCCCGCACCAGCCGGTCGAGCGCAGCCTGATAGATCTGCCGCTCGCTGTAGGACTGCTCGGGCTGGCCGGTGTTGCGGAACAAGTCGCGTACGACCTCGGCGATCGACGCCGGGTCGCCCGACGCGATCTTGGCCTGATATTCCTGCGCGCGTCTGCTCCACATCGTGCGCTTGGCGCGCGAGCGGCCGCGCAGCTTGGCGAGCGCCGCATCCATCTCCTTGCGGCTCGACAGCCTGCGCAGGCCGGAGTTCTTTGCCTTGGCGAGCGGGACGCGGAGCGTCATGCGGTCCTTGTCGAACAGCACGACAAACACATTGAGGGTGTGCCCGGCGATTTCTTGCTCTTCGATCGCCGTGATCTTGCCAACGCCATGCGTCGGGTAGACGACGAGTTCGCCCTCGGAAAATGGCATCTTTTCCATCACAATCATCTGATCTCTCGCGCCCCCGACCCAGCAGGCGCATTTCACGACGCCTCCTGAAGTCGCCATTCGCGGCGGCGACTGTCCACATCTCGAGTATGAGAGCGCGGAACGGGGGGAAGCGTCTAGGGCGCCAACAATATGTATATCATAAGCGGGGCACTCGAAGCCAGCACATCAGCCATGCGCGAGCTTTGAGGCTGGGCTTATGGCGGGCCCGGTTTGGTGGCCCGCCGGGATACGGCGTCAGCCGCCACCCTTTGAGCTGAAGAACTTATCGTACTTGCCTTCAACCCCTTTCCAATCGTCGGCGTCGTCCGGCGCGGGTTTCTTGCGGGTGATGTTGGGCCAGCTCACCGCGTAATCCCGATTGAGCTGCAGCCATTGCTCGGCGGCTCCCTCGCTGTCCGGAATGATGGCCTCGGCCGGGCATTCGGGCTCGCACACCCCGCAATCGATGCATTCGTCAGGGTGGATCACCAGCATATTCTCGCCTTCGTAGAAGCAGTCGACGGGGCAAACCTCAACGCAATCCATGTACTTGCAGCGAATGCAGGCTTCGGTAACGACATAGGTCATGGTGTCGGCTTCTTCCGTTCGGTTGCGGCGAGGCATCGCCCTAGCGATGGTCTTATACAGGCGATCTTACATAAATTGGGGTGCGATCCAATGCGCCCAAGCGTGAAAGCTGTCGCCCGCCGGCTCGGCCATTTCGGTGCGCAGGACCACCCGATGCCGGCCGCGGGGGCGCGGCAGCGCGACCTCACCCGAGACGCGCCGCCCCGGCTCCACAACCCAGGCATCGCGCGCCAGGCTCTCGCCGGTCACGCCGTCGCGGAGCTCGAACGAAAAGCGCACCGCGTCGCGCGCCTTTTCCGGCAGTGACATCGTCGCGGCAAAGCGCTGCTGGCCGCCGAATTCACGTTCGACCGCGAGCGTCGCCGGCGGCTGCTTGGCGTCATTCGGGTGCAGCTGGCAAGAATGGTCGTCGAACAGCATAAAGCCCCAAATGCCGTCGGACACGTCGGCAAGCTCGATCGGCAGCCGGGTTAGCGGCGGCTCGAGCAGCATCATGCGCGCGGGCGCGGAGTGCGGCCCGTTGCCGCGTCGGATGAAGGCCCAGACCTCGCCGCTCCACACGCGCTCGTAGCGCGCCTCGTCAAAGCAGGCCTGCACCGCCGCCAGACAACCCGGGACCCAGGAATCATGCGTCTCGACCGTGACGCACTGCGCCTCCTGGTGCCAGCGCGCGGCGGGATCGGCAAATACCTCGCGCTCGCCGCCCTCGATGTCGCATTTGATAAAATCGGCGCGCTCCCAGCCGACTGCGGCAAGGATATCGGCGACCGACCAGGCCGGCGTGGCGCCCTCGCCCGCGCCGGCAGAGAAATGCGTCCCCCAATCGCCGAGCTCGTGGCCGTCGAGGGTGAGCCTGGTCGTGCGGCTCCACACCGCGCCGTTGAGCCGGCGAATTCGCGGATAGGCCGAAGTGTTGAGCGTCAACATCCTGAAATTGGCGGCGGACGGCTCGACGCAGACGATTTCCGCCTGCGGAAATTGATGCGCTAGGTAGACCGCCGCATAGCCCACATAGGCGCCAAGATCGAGAATGCGCGCCGGAGGCCGCGCAAGCGGCAGCGACAATTCCTCGATGCCGAAGATCTGGTCGAAATTCGCGAGGTCGCTGCTGCCGCCACGAAAATAAAGCGGATAGGCGAGTTCGGGCAGCACGATAGTCGAAACGCCGAGCGTTGTGCGGTTGATATGTTCGAGCAGTGATCGGTAGCGACTGCGCAGTTCGGGATTGTCAGGATCGCGCGTCAGTGCTGCTTCCAGCTGCGGTTTTTCGGCCGGGTCGCCCGCCGCGCGCACAATGTTCGGCTCCTGCCTCTTGGTCATGTCCCTCCCCGTCGCCGGTGCGGCTTACTGCCGCGTTCGTGCGACAACGCAGGTCGCATCACTTTATTGCCTGGATTTTTTACCGCGCCGGCCCGTTATCGCCGCGCACAGCGACACAGCCACCCCGAGCGCGCCTTGGCCAAACGCGGCAAGATCATCCTGCTTCACTTCGCCGGCCAGATGCCGATGGCCGGGATCGCCTGGCAGGCGGCGCACTACCTCGTGGCGCTGGAGAAGCTCGGCTACGAGGCCTGGTACGTCGAGGACAGCGGCACCAACCCCTATGATCCGCGCGTCGAAAGCGTGGTGATGAACTGCGACTACAACCTGGCCTATCTGCGGCGCGTCATGGAGCGGTTCGGCTTTGGCGGCCGCTGGGCCTATCGCTGCGGGGTCGACGAGACCTATCACGGCCTGTCGCGTCGCGAGATCGCCCAGCTTTACCGCGAGTCGGACGCGCTGATTAACCTATGCGGCGCGCATCACCTGTTCGAGCGGCACCTTGCCTGCCCGGTACGCATCCTGATCGATACCGACCCCGGCTATCAGCAGATCAATTACGCCAAGGGCAATGCCGACGAGCGCGCCTATCTCGACGCGCACACGCATTTCTTCACCTACGGCGCCAATATCGGCGAGGCCGATTGCCCGATCCCTGAAGGCGGCATCGCCTGGCAGCCGACGCGCCCGCCGGTCGATGTCGATTTGTGGCCGGTGCCCGAGAGCGAGCCGGAATGCTTCACCTCGATCGCCAGCTGGGACAATCGTGGCAAGGACATCGAGTACGAGGGTTCGACCTATCTCTGGTCGAAGCACGTCAACTTCCTGAGATTTCTTGATCTGCCCAAGGCGCGGCCGCAGAGCTGCTTCCGCATGGCGATCCTGCCGCCCGACGATACAGTGCGAGCGGAAGTGGAAGGCGGCGGCTGGCGCCTCGTCGATCCGCGACCGGTGTCGGCGGACATCGACAGCTACCGCGATTTCATCGCCAGATCGCGCGGCGAATTCACCGTTGCCAAGGACATTTACGTGCGCACCAACAGCGGCTGGTTCAGCGACCGGGCGGTCTGCTATCTGGCGAGCGGCCGGCCGGTCGTGACAATGCGCACCGGCTTCGACCGGCACAATCCGGTCGGCGACGGGCTCTTCCATTTTGCGACGCATGACGAGGCGCTCGGCGCGATCGACGCGATCGCCGGCGATTACCGCCGCCACAGCCGCGCGGCCCGCGAACTGGCGCGGGAATACTTCGCCGGCGATCGCGTCGTCGGCGCACTGATGGCTGAGGTCGGGTTATGAGCGGCGACAAATTCTGCCCGCGCGCCGTTCGTGGCTTGACAGTCCCCGCCGGCTCGGCGAAACGGTGAGGTAATGTCGGTGGTCGTAAACGCGCCGGCTCAAAGGTGTGTCAGGGGCAATCGTCGGCGAGACGTCTGATGGAAGCGCTTGGAACATTGCTCCGCGCCGCCCCCGGCACGGCGGGAGACACGTTGACGACGCTGGTTCGCCGGGTGAGCGACAAGCCGCTGTGGGATAGGCTGGCGCTGGCACTGTTCGCGCTGGTGGCGCTGCTCGTCGTCCTGACCTACCGCGCCTACGGTGTCACCTGGGACGAGGATTGCCAGAACTGGTACGGCAATCTGGTTCTCGCCCATTACCTCTGGCTTGTCGGCGCAGGGCCTGCTCCGAACTGGCAGCTGCTGTTCCAATACGCCGATATGTACAATTACGGCGCGCTGTTCGATCTCGTCGCCGCGATCGTCAACAAAGTCTCGCCGCTCGGCATGTTCGAGACCCGGCATTTGCTCAACGGGTTTGTCGGGGTTCTCGGGCTCGTCGGCTGCTGGAAGCTCGGCCGGCGGCTGAGCGGGCCGCGCGCGGGCTTTGCCGCCGCCCTGCTGCTCGTGCTGATTCCGAATTACTACGGGCAGATGTTCAACAATCCCAAAGACATCCCGTTTGCCGCAGGGTGCATTTGGGCGACCTATTACCTGGTTCGCATCGTGCCGTTTCTGCCGCTTCCGCCTCGCCGGCTTATCGTCAAGCTCGGGATCGCGATTGGCCTAGCGATGGGCGTGCGCGTCGGCGGGCTGCTGCTGCTGTGCTATCTCGGGCTGCTGCTCACCTTGTTCGGGCTATGGCAGACAATCGCCGAGCGCCGTCTCTCGGTGCTGGTCACCTGCGGCTGGACGGTGTTGTGGCGGGTCTTTCTGCCGGTCGCCCTGATCGCCTATGCGCTGATGCTGGTGTTCTGGCCGTGGGCGCAAAGCGACCCGTTCCACCATCCGCTGCAAGCGCTTGCCGTGTTCTCGAAAGAGATCTTCACCGCGAAGGTGCTGTTCGACGGGCAGCTCGTCCCGGCGAACGATCTGCCATGGGACTATCTGCCGGTCTTTATCAGCTTGGCGCTGCCCGAGTTGACCTTGGCTCTGCTGCTGGCGGCGCCGGTCGTCGCGGTGATTGGCGCGGCGCGGCGCGGCGGCTGGCGACGCGAGCGCGTGCTGCCGCTGTTCATGCTCGGCTTCACGATCGTCTTCCCGATCGTCTACGCGATCGCGGTCAAGGCGGTGCTGTTCAACGGCATGCGGCATTTCATCTTCGTGCTGCCGCCGATCGCGGTAATCGCCGGGCTCATGGCCGACCGGGCGATGGCGCGGCTCGCGACCTTCGAGTTCCGAGCGCCGATCTACGCCGCGCTCGGCCTGTACGGGCTCGCGCATGTGTCGATCATGGCGATGCTGCATCCCGACCAGTACATCTACTACAATGCGTTTGTCGGCGGCGTGCCCGGCGCCGAGAACCGGTTCAAGCTCGACTATTGGGCCAATTCCTTCGCCGAGGCGGTGCACGGCCTCGAAAACGATCTGCGACGGCAATACGGCGCCAGCTTTGCAACGCACGAGTTCACCGTCGCGGTACAGGGGCCGG
>DATMLO010000220.1:0-7838 GCA_035570495.1 Allostellaceae bacterium
GCTCGAAACCGACATCGTGCTGTTGCCCAATGACGAGCCGCTCGCCGGGTTTTCCGAGAACCCCAACGCGAAGAATCCGATCGTCACCTTGCGCTTGCGCACCAGTGACGGGATCGAGGGGCTCGGTGTTGCCTATTTCGGCGGCGCGATCACCAAGACGTTGCGCCACGCGATCGACGAGCTGGGTGCGCTGATCGTCGGCGACGACCCGTTCCTCGTCGAGGGCATCGCCGCGAAATTGCGCGCGGCCGCCGGCTCGGCCGGGCCCGCGGGCATCCTGACGATGGCGATGTCGGCGATCGACGTGGCGCTGTGGGACATCAAAGGCAAGGCGCTCGACATGCCGCTGTGGAAGTTGCTCGGCGGCGGGCGCGACAGAATCGCGACTTATGCGTCCGGCGCGCTCAGGCGAGGACTGAAGCTCGACGAGGCGGTCACCGCTGCCGGCCGGCTGCGCGAGAAAGGCCATCGCCAGACCAAGATGCAGCTGGGGCTGCCGGGCGTCACCAGCCCGGCACGCGAGGTCGAGCAGGCGGTGCTGATCCGTCAGGCCTGCGGGCCGGACATGGATTTGATGTGCGACATCAACCAGCGCTGGCGCCCCGAGCAGGCGATCGATATCGGCCGCCGCGTTGAGGATGCCGGGGTCGGCCTTTTCTGGCTCGAGGACGTGACGACGCATGACGACTATGCCGGGCTCGCGCGCGTCGCCGACGCGCTCTCGACCTCGGTCGCCGGCGGCGAGTACCTCTACGGCATCGTCCCGTTCCGCCACATGCTCGAGCACCGCTCGGTCGATATCGTGATGATCGACCAGGTGCGCTCGGGCGGCATCACGCCGTGGCTCAAGATCGCCGGCATGGCCGAGGCGTTCAACCTGCCAGTCGTCAGCCATGGCGTGCCGGAAATCCATGTGCACCTCGTCGGTGCGGTACCCAACGGACTCACCGTCGAGTACATGCCGCGGCTTTTCCATCTGTGGGAGTCGGTGCCGGAGCCGAAAAACGGCCTCCTCGACATGCCGACCGCGCCCGGTCTTGGCCTCAAAATCGACGAGAGCGCGTTTAAGAAGTACCGCGCCTGAGAAAACGGTTCGTTCGAGAACGAAGCACCGCGTCTTGCTTCGCTCTGCCGGCCGGCCAAGATCGGTTGCATGACAATTCCGGTTAGCGAAATCATTTGGCTTGTCCTCGCGGCGATCGCGGCCGGTGTCGCGACCGGGCTCCTCGCCGGCGTGTTCGGCGTCGGCGGCGGCGGGGTGGTCGTGCCGGTGCTGTTCGAGCTCTTCCGGCTCTACGGCGTGCCGGACTCGGTGCGCATGCAGCTTTGCATCGGCACGTCGATGGCGGTGATGCTGCCCACCGCGTTGCGCTCCTACCGGGCGCACAAGGCGCGCGGCGCGGTTATCCCCGAAGTGATGCGGATATGGACTTGGCCGATCGTCGCCGGCGTCGTGCTCGGCTCGGCGATCGCGGCCGTGGCACCCTCGGCGATCTTCAAGATCGCCTTTGTCGTCATCGCCGCGATTATCGTCGGGAAGATGTGGTTCATCTCCGACCGCTGGCACATCGCGCCGGACCTACCGGGCCGCCCGGCGATGACGGGCTATGGCTTTGCGATCGGGCTCGGCTCGTCACTGATGGGGATCAGCGGCGGCTCGCCGGCGACGCTGATCCTGACGCTCTACAACAAGCCGATCCACCAGGCCGTCGCGACCTCGGCCGGGGTCGGTGTGCCGATCGCGATCACCGGCACGATCGGCTACTTCCTCGCCGGGTTGCCGCATCTGGCGCAGTTGCCGCCGCTGTCATTAGGCTTTGTGTCGCTGGTCGGCGTTGTCGCGATCGCGCCGATTTCGACCTTGACCGCACCCTGGGGTGCGCGGCTCGCGCACGCGCTGCCGCGGCGCTGGCTCGAGATCGGCTTCGGCTGCTTTCTGATGCTGGTCGCTTGCCGCTTTCTCGCGACGCTTATCTGAACATCCGCCCTTCCGGCGACTCTTATCTAAACATCCGCCCTTCGGGCGGTAGGCCCATCAGCATCTGGCCGACCGTCTCGAAATGGATCGGCCGGCCCTGACCCTGCTGTGTGCCGGCATGGATATCGCGCATCCGGCGTTCCAGCGGATTGTTCTCGAAAATCGCTGAGGCGCCCGCCGCGTGGTAGACCGTCGCGACCACGTCGCGCGCCTGGTGGATCGCCCAGGTCGACGCCAGGCGCAAATTCGGGTGGTGCTCGGCGCCGATCTTGCCGTTGCGCTGCGCGTCGTCCCACATCTCCGAGATGACCCCGCGCAGATAGGCGCGCGCCGAGCGCAGCTTCGCTTCGCTTTGCGAGACCTGGCTCTGGATCACGTTGTTGCTGCGCAGCGTGCCCTTGGCGCCGCGCGGCACCTTGTCCCGCGCGATCTCGATAAACGCGTCATAGGCACCGCGCGCGATGCCCAGCGACACATGGCTGAAGCTCATCGCGTAGATCATGCCGCTGGTGAACTGGTAGAGCGGCCCATTTTCGTGGCGCTCGGCGTCGTTGTCGCGGATCGCGGTGCGCGCCTCCGGCACGAAATGGTCTTTCAGCTCGTAAGAGTCGCTGCCGGTGCCGCGCAGCCCCAGTACCTGCCAGTTGTCGATGACCGTCGCCTCGGATTTGGGGACGATCATCGTGCGGGTGATCTGTCGGCCGTTGGAGCCGAGCCGCGGGCTGCCATCCGCCTCCAAGACCGGGCAATGCGCACCGAGCCAGCTCGCGTGCCGGCTGCCGGTTGCGAAACCCCAACGCCCGGTCGCGCGATAGCCGCCATCGACCGCGTTGCATTGTCCGGCCCCCGGTAGCTCCGGCCCCCAAGCGAGGATACCGCGCGGGCCACCGAAAATCTCAACCGCCATCTCGTGCGACAGATAGGGCGCGGTCATCGAGCAGCCGGAATTCTGTCCGAGACACCAAGCCGGGCTGCCGTCGCCTTGGGCGAGGATTTCGAGGACGGCGGTGTAGGTCAGCGGATCGAGCTCGCCGCCGCCGATCGATTTCGGCAGAAGCATCTTGAAGATGCCGCGTTCGATCATCGCGGTGACGCAGCGCTCAGTGACCTGACGATACTTCTCGCATTCGTCGGCGTCGGTCGCGAGCATCGGCTTCAGCTCGCGCGCGCGCTCGATATAGTCCTGCTTGAGCGCCGCATCGGTTACGCTGCTGCCGTCCATCGCCCTATCCTCCACCAAACTCAGGCATTGTGACGGCATCGCGGCGCGATGTGAAATGCCGAGCGCGCATGAGCCGCCATACACGCGGGGAATTACGAGGCGTTCTGCAGCCGATAGCGCAGCCAGACCGCGCCGCCCTCCAGCACCTCGCAGCTTTCCAATGTCATCGCCTCGACCGGCGCGGTCGGGCCGATCACATCTTCGCTGGAGTCGAAGACATGCGGCCCGCCGCGCGAACCGTCGACGGTCGGGCAGATCGCCAGGCTGATTTCGTCGATGAGGCCGGCGCGCAGGAAGGAGCCGTTCGACTTGCCGCCGCCCTCGATCAAGAGGCGCTCGATGCCGAGCTCGCGATTGAGGATGTCAAGGGCCAGCGCCAAGTCGAGTTCGTCTTTGCCGGCAAAGATGTACGAGACGCCGTCACGGCGCAGCCCGGCGAGATGCGCGTCCGAAACCTGCTCGGTCAGCACCACGACGATCGGGTCGCCGCCGATATCCGAGCGGCCCCAGGCGATCCTGCCCCGCGCGTCGAGCGCGATGCCGTAAGCCGCTGCGCCGCCCGGGGAAGACCGTTGGGAGAACCAGGCTCCGCGCGGATAGGTCTCATTGGTCTCGGCCGGGTAGGAGTCTGCCTTCGAATATTCGCTCCCCGTGACCCTGCCGATCAACCACGAGCCGTTGCCGAGCTGCTCGTGGATGCGCTCGAACAGTCCGGCCATGCGGTTGCCCCCCGGCCGCCATCGGCTGTGCCAGATGCGGCCGTCGACGCTCGTGTTCATATGACAGATCACATAGGGCTTCACGGCAGCTTCCAGCCGACCCAGTTGCAGACCGCCTCGCCCATCACGAGGTCGAGGTCGCGGCCCTTGAGCCAGGGCAGCTCCTCGGTGAACACCGTCACGCATTGCCGCCACGGACAAGGCATGCGGGTGATGTCGGTGCCCCAGAACACGCGGTCTGGGCCAAAGGCATCGAAGGTACGGTGCAGCTCGTCGTGGAAGCTGCGGTACGGATAGGAATCATCGGCATAGCCGATCTGCCCGGTGGCCTTGACAGCGACGTTGGGGTGCTTGGCGAGCGCCCTCAGCTCGGGCTGAAAGCGATAGGCGCTGGCGCCGCGGCTAGCCGGCGGCACGGCCATGTGGTCGACGGTCAGTTTGAGGCCAGGATGGCGCTCAGCGATCTCGCCGACTTTCGGCAGGAACAAGGCGGCGGCGAGGTTGATCGGCACGCCGGCCTTTTCCGCCGCCGGCCACAGCCAATCGAGCGTGCCGTCGGTGACCCATTCGCGCGGGTGGCGATCGTTGAAATAGAAGCGCAGCCCGACCATTCCCGGCCGCTCCAACCAATGTGCGACATGGTCCGGACCCTTCGGGTCGTCTAGCCAGAACCAGCCCATGATGCGAAAGCGGTCGGGGTATTTCGCCACCGCCGCCTGCGCCAGCTCGTTCGAATCCGGGTCCCAATACACAGGATGGACGAGCGCGCGGTTCACACCGGCCGCGTCCATCTTGGCGATCGCTTCTTCCACTAGGAACGGCGCCTGTTGGTGCTGCGGCGAGGGCGTGCCCTTTTCCCAGAGATGGATTTGTCCGTCGACGATCAGCATGGCAACGCTCCTCCGGGCTCGGGTGGGGCAATTGGGGCCTAAGCCGTCTTCATCTTGTCGAGGCCCTGCGCCAGATCGGCCATCAGATCCTGCGGGTCTTCGAGGCCGATGTGGATGCGGACGAGCGGCTCGCTCGGGTCCCATTGGGTCGCGGTGCGGGCGTTTTGCGGGTAGGCGGGTTGGATCAGGCTCTCGAACCCGCCCCAGCTCGCGCCGATGCCGAACAGGTCGAGCGCGTCGATGAAGGCGTAGACCTGTTCCTTCGACGCCGGTTTCAGAATCACCCCGAACAGCCCTGATGCACCGAGAAAATCCCGCTTCCAGATGGCATGGCCGGGGTCTTCCGGCAGCGCCGGGTAAAGCACACGCGACACTTCCGGCCGGGTCTGCAGCCAGCGCGCGACCTCGAGCGCGTTGCGCTGGTGCCGTTCGAGGCGCGCGGAGAGCGTGCGCATGCCGCGCAAGGCGAAGAACACGTCGTCGGGCGCGGCCGAATGGCCGATCTGCGCCATCGCCGAGCGCACGGGGAGGAATGTCTCCTCATTGCAGATGACGGCGCCGAGCATCACGTCGGAATGGCCGCAAATGTATTTGGTCGCGGCGTGGATCGACACGTCGACCCCGTGCTCGAACGAGCGGAACAGGTAGGGCGTGCCCCAGGTATTGTCCATCAGCACCTTGGCGCCGTGGCGGTGCGCGACCGCGGCGATCGCCGGAATGTCCTGGATTTCGAAGGTTAGGGACCCCGGCGACTCGCAGTAGACGACCTTGGTGTTGGGCTGCATCAGCTTGGCGATGCCTTCGCCGATCAGCGGGTCGTAATAGGTCGTCTCGACCCCGCACTTCTTGAGGATGCCGGCACAGAAATTGCGCGCTGGACCATAGGCGCTGTCGACCATCAGGCAATGGTCGCCGGCACCCAAGAGCGCCTGCAGCGGCGCGGTCACCGCGGCGAGGCCCGACGACATCAGCATCGCGCGATAGCCGCCCTCGATCTTCGCCAGCAGCTCTTCGAGCGGGAAGGTGCCGGGCGTGCCGTGCAGGCCATAGCGGACGCCGGTGAAGGGCGGCGCGGCGCGCTTTGCCTCCCATTCAGCCATGTTCTTCGAGAGGATCGTCGAGGCGTGGTAGACCGGCGGATTGACCGCGCCGAAATTGGCCTCGGGGTTGCGCCCGACATGGGTAAGCAGCGTGTCTTTGCGGTAGTGGCGCGGCCGGTCGTCGTTTTTCATCTGGCGGAAACCCCGAGCGGAAAGGCTGACAAGCCCGGCGATATTACACGCGAAATTTCGGCCGCCAGCGAAATATGCCGGTCAGTGCTCGCCATGGTCGGGGTCGGGCGAGCCGTTGCCCGAGGCGATAAGCTCGACGCCGCCGAGGATGTCACGGAAAGCGGCGTCGTAATTGACGCCGCTGACACCCCATTCGTGATCGACATTGTCCCAGCGCATGCGCCATTGGCTGATCCAACCAGGCAGGCTTTCGTTCCAATCGAGCGTGCCGAGGACGATGGCTTCGCCTGTGGCGGGTTGCGGCGGCGAAGGCGGGAAATGGTCGAGCGAGACGCTCCACCCCGCCATCTCCGCGTCGGCAGGAAAGCGGAACTTGAGGCCGAACTGGCCGGCGGCGGTGGCGAACGCGGCGCGCTGCTCGGCGCCCTCCGGCGCTTCCGCACTCAGCAGATAGGCGGGCGGTTTGCGGCCATGCACCACGAGCACTGGCACGACAACCGGCCGCTCATCGCGCCACGGGTGGTCGCCGAGCTTCGCGAGCAGCGCGTCGATCTTGCCCGGGTCAAAGGTGACGGTGAGCTTGTAGGGGCGATCGTAGGTGCCCTGCTCGTCGTGCAGCGGTACATCCGCCATCTGGTCGGCATAGTGAAAGCAGGCGACGAAATCGGCGGCGTGCGCGGTGAGCTCGGGCGTGCGCGGGTCGGTCTTGAGACGCGGGTCGCCCGACACCTTGACCAGCACCTCGCGCAGGGTTTGTGCGAAGCCCCAAGGGCGCTGGCGCATGTCAGTGCCGGTGACGATCTCGTAGGCCTGGTAGAGTGCGGGGATCTCGGGTGGGCAGAGGGCTTGCGGCTCGCTGGGCATCAGCCACGAGCCGAGGTAATTGCCGTTTGTAGGCGGGCTCGGTTGCTGCGCGCCGGCGCTTGCCGCCGCGAGCAATACGGCGGTGCAGACGATGCAAAAAAACCGATGTCGCGTCATGTCTCGCAGGATATCGCCAGCGTCATGCTATGGTCACGTCGCAGCCTTTGGGGAGCCGTCGATGCTCGAACCCCTTACCGTGATTCGCGAAGACGACCGCCCGGTGGTGCCGTTTCCCGGCGGCGCGACCTATCGCACGCTGATCGGCGACGACAACGGCGCGGATATCCCGATCCGCACCGGCATCCAGACCTCCGAGCCCGGCTACGCGACGCGCGAGCACTCGCACCCCTATGTCGAGGTGCTGACCGTGCTCGAAGGCAAGGGCGAGGCGTGGCTCGAGGGTGAGGCCGGGACGGTCGCGATGGAGCCGGGGGTGACGATCTCGATACCCGTCGGCCGCGTCCACGGCTTTCGCGTGATCGGTGACAAGCCGCTTGTCACCTACGGCATCCATACGTTCGGCCAGCGCATCGTCAATTTCAAGGAACCGGCGGCCCGCTAGCCTTAACCCCCATCCAAGCAAGGAGAACAACCATGGCTGTCACCCGCATCGATGTCGGACAAGGCCCAGGGCCGCGCATGAGCCGTGCCGTCGTCCACGATAACCGCGTTTTTCTCGCCGGCCTCACCGCCAGCGATACCAGCAAGGACATCCAGAACCAAACGAAGCAGATTCTGGACAAGATCGACGACTATTTGAAGCAGGCCGGCACCAGCAAATCCAACCTGCTGACCGCCAATCTGTGGATCAAGGACATGGCGATGTTTTCGGCCATGAACGAAATCTGGAATGCCTGGGTCGATCCCGCGAACCCGCCAGCGCGCGCATGCGTGCAGGCGAACATGGCGCGGCCGGAGGTGCTGGTCGAGATC
>DATMLO010000221.1:0-13698 GCA_035570495.1 Allostellaceae bacterium
TGCCACCGCCAAACCGGCGCCTGTAAAGAGTAGAGCGATCTGGCTCATGCGAATAGCGCCATGCCGGATGATGAAGCCGCCCGATCCCAACTGGCCGATCAGCCCGGCAAACGCAGTCAACGAGAAATAGACCCCGACCCACGCGGCATCGGCATGCAGTTCCGCGATGATCAGCGGCGCGAGCACCGCCGGCAGCGCCCGGGCGATCGAGCCGCAGGTTTGTTGCAAAAACATCGCCGCGACCGCGATCAGCATTTGGGCCAAGTGAGCGCTTCCTCCGGACGAGTCTGTTCCAACCTATCAGTGGGCCTAGTACGAGCAATTTCGTCATGCACAATGCTCGCAGGTGTTCTGCAAATCGAGTTTCTGAAGGCGCTGAGACCCTTCGGCGTTCACGGGCCGCGTGCACCCCCGGAATGAGCCCGGGATGACCGATGGGCGATCGTTCGTCGAGAGGGACGTTACACGCGCGCATACGGCGGCGAACATCTGGAGTGACCGCTCTTGGTGCGGGGAGAGGTCAGTCGCGCTAGGTGAGTGAGAGGGCCGCTACGCGCCGATAGCGGTCCATGTCCTAGCGGCCTGCATTACCAATCGAAGCAATGTCTGAGGGCACCGGACTTGCTGTTGGTTCGTCACGTACGACATGCGCGGCGTCGGCAGACCAACGAGCGATCATTTGCATTCCCGGATTGATCGGCTTGCCTGCCAGTTCGTCCCCATGACGCACATATGCCAACAACGGGTCGCCACCCGGCAACCGGAGATGCAGGTGGGTGATGAAGCCGTGATAGACGACCTGCTCGGCCAACGCCGGCGTCGCGTTCGACGAGGCGACACCAGTTTCACCCTGACACGGCCCGACGGCGATCGCCTCCGGGCGCAGCGCCACGGTGACCTCTCTACCGACTTCGCGGCTCGTCCGGATGCTGAGAGTCGGGCCGTTGGGCACCGCGACTGTCAGCAAACCCTCCGCCCTTCCTGTCACCGCTCCGCGGAAGAAGTTCGACGCGCCGAGAAAACTCGCTGTGAAGCGAGTGTCAGGCCGCAGGTAGACCTCCTCGGGCCGGCCCACCTGCTCGATCTGGCCGTCGCGCATGATGACGATCCTGTCGGACATCGTCAGCGCTTCGTCCTGGTCGTGGGTGACAATAACCGTGGTGATCCCGAGTCGGCGCTGCAGCGCGCGTAGCTCGACCTGCATGCTCTGCCGCAGGCTTTTGTCGAGCGCGCCGAGCGGTTCGTCGAGCAGTAGCAGCGCCGGCTCGACGACGATCGCGCGCGCTAGTGCGACGCGCTGCTGCTGGCCGCCCGAGAGCTGCGTGGGCATGCGCTCGCCGTAGCCGTGGAGCTGCACGAGCTCGAGCGCACCGTTGACGCGCGCCTCAATCGCGGCGCGCGCAACGCCGCGCGTCTCGAGGCCGAACGCTATGTTCTGCGCCACCGTCATGTGCGGGCACAGCGCGTAGTTCTGGAACAGCATGCCGATATTGCGGCGATGCACCGGCACGCGGCTGATTGGCGCCCCGTCGAGGTAGATTTCGCCGGCATTGGGCTGCAGTAGCCCGGCGATCATCCGCAAGGTCGTCGTCTTGCCGCAGCCGCTAGGTCCGAGCAGCGCGACCATGCTGCCCGGCTCGATGCTCAGCGACACGCGGTCGACGGCGCGCGAGGCACCGAAAATCTTGGTCAGCTCGGCGAGGCGCAGCGCGGCGGGGGCGGCCGGCACGCGCTCAGGCTCCAAACGTTTCGTTGTATTTTTCGATCAAATGCGAGCGCATCGGATTGATGAAGGTCCAATCGGGGCTGAAAATCCCCATCTCGTCCATCTTCGATTCCGGATAAGCCATGTACTTCTCGGTGTCCGGCTTGAAGCTGAGGTCGCGGAGCGAGGGGGCGGCGAGGGTTTGCTCCGCCAGCGGCTGCTGGACGTCGGGGCTTAGCATCCAGTCGATAAAAGCGATCGCCAGCTCGCGTTCCGGGCCGTTCTTGACGAGCGTCACCGTGTTGATGCCGGCGAAGGTGCCCTCGCGCGGATAGCACATGGCGATCGGCGCTCCCTGCACCGTGTAGGGGTTGACGCTCTTCGAATAGAAGAGGCCGGCAACATCGGCCTGGCCTTGCGCGACTTGCATGATCGTGGTGGCGTCGGTGTCGAAGATGCTCATCACGTTGGGCTTCAGCGCTTCCATCTTCGGCCAGGCTGAATCGATCCAGTATTGCGCTTCGCCATAGGGCTTGCCGGTGACGATCGAGACCGCGGCGATCAGCAGGTAGAGACTTTGCGTCGCCTTGGGCGTCTCCATCAGAAAGCGGGCTTTCAGCTTCGGATCCCATAGATCGCCATAGCTTTCGAGCGGCTTTCCCGTCGCGTTGTTGTACGCGAGCCCCGCGGCCGAGATGGCGAACGCGGCGCCGTAGCCATCATAAAAGATGAAGCGCTTGAGCACGCGCTCCATGTTCGGGATCTGTTCGACCGGCAGCTTCTCGATCAGCCCTTCGCCCTTGGCCAGTGCAACACCGATATCGTCGATGAACATGACGCTGTATTTCGGATTGTTGCGCGACGCTCGCATCAGCGCGACCTGCTCCAGCGTCACGCCTTGTGTCGTATAGACCTTGCAGCCGTGCTTTGCCTCGAACGGCGGGATGATTTGCTTGCGCACGACCTCGCCCTGCGGCCCGGTATAGATGCCGACGGTAATCGAGCGATCGTCCGCCGAGGCGCGCCGTCCCAAGATCAGTGGCGCGGCCAGTGCGCCGGCGGCGCCCGTCATGAGGGTACGGCGGCGAATGTGCGAACTCATGCTCATCTCCTCGAAAACCCGGTCAAATCGCGACCGCGCGACGCAGCCCGATAGCCCGTTCCATCGCGACGACGATCCCCATCGACAGGACGATCATCAGAGTCGAGATCGCCGCGATCGACGGGTTGAACACATTGGCGATGCGCTGAAAGACGAGGATTGGGATCGGGTTGTGCTGCGCGTCGGCGAGCCACAGCGAAATCGGGAAATTGTCAAACGACACCATGAACGCGAACAGCGCTCCCGCCGCGAGGCCCGGTGCGATCTGCGGCACGGTGATCCGACGGAACACCATCCAGCGATTTGCGCCAAGTGTGCGCGCCGCGTCTTCCAGCACCGTGTCGGCGAGCAGCAAGCTGCCGCTCACGGTGCGCACGACATAGGGCATTGTTACCAGCACATGCGCGATCAGCATGTTGAGTGGCGTGTTGTTCGCGTTGAGCGTCGCGAACATCTGCAACAGCGCGACGCCGGTGATCAGCACCGGAAAGATCAACGGCGAGAGCAGCATCGCCTCCGCCGCGCTGCGTCCCCGAAATTCATGACGCACAATCGCGAAGGCCGCCGGGGTGCCGAGGGCCAAAGCCCCCACCGTCGCGCCAAGCGCCAGCAACGTACTGAACGCCAGCGACTGCCGAAATTCGGTATCCGCCAGAACCTGGCCGTACCAGCCGAGCGTAAATCCGTGCGGTGGAAACGTGACAAACGGCGACGGCTCGATCGAGATCGCCACGGTAACGAGCAGGGGCGCTAGGATGAAGATCATCGTCGCGGCGACGACGAGTGTCAGAAGCCAGGCGATTGGGCCCCCGGTGCGGTCGCTCATGAGAGCGCCCTCGCGTCGCGGCGGCTCAACACCCGGTTCGACAACGTATTGACGATCAGCACAATTGCCACCAGCACCGTCGCGACCGTTGCGCCAAATGGCCAGTCGTAGACCACCAGAATTTGCTGATCGACCAGCATGCCCAACATCTGGGCACCGGGGCCGCCGAGGATCGCCGGCGTCACGAATGAACCGGCGGTGAGCGAGAACACCAGCCCGCAGCCGACCGCGAGGCCGGGCAGGCTGAGCGGCAGCGTCACGCGGCGGAACGTGCGCCAGGCACCGGCGCCGAGCGTTCGCGCCGCATCCTCGAGCCGTGGGTCGATCTTACCGAGTGCGGACGCAAGCGGCAGCACCATCAACGGGAAAAAAACTTGCAGCGATCCGATGACCACGGCGGTCTCGGTGTAGAGCAATTTTAAGGGCGCGCGCACGATCCCGGTGGTCAGCAGCAGCCAATTAAGGAGACCCGTCGGGCCGTTGGCGAGGATCAACTCCCAGCCATAGGTCCGCACCACGACGCTGACGATGAGCGGCGCGATGACGATCATCGTGATCACACGCCGCAATCCCGAGGCGCATCGCGTCATCACCAGCGCGGTCGGATAAGCGAGCAGAGCCGCTGCCAGCGTTGTACACAGGCTGATCCGCAAGGTGATGAGCAGCACCCGCGAATAAAGCGATGTGCCAAAGAAGTGCTGGTAATGCGCCAGGGTGAACGGGAGGCCGACTGTACCGTCGGGCGATTGCGTCAAAATGCTGTAGCTGATCAGCCCTACCGCCGGCAGAGCAAAAAACACCAGCAAGAATAGCAGCGACGGCGACAGCAGCAGCGCCGGGATGAATCGCGCGATCCATATCCGTCGCCTCTCGACGGCGACGCGGGGGGCAGCAACGGCCTGAGCCTCGGCTTGTGTGGCGGACATGAACCCGGACAGCGCTCCTCTAACATCAGAGCGGCGGCCCTCCCTGCACCACCGAGCATCAAATTCCGTGCCAAGCACGGAGACGCCGGCTGCCGCGGATCAAATAAGGTCTGCAATGGGCAAATAGAGCCGCCTGATCTCGGGCCCGCGAACATGCAAAAAGCCACGGTTTTCCGCGGCTTTCGGCCATTCCGTATTTGGAGCGGGCGAAGGGATTCGAACCCTCGACCCCAACCTTGGCAAGGTTGTGCTCTACCCCTGAGCTACGCCCGCGTCCGTCAGGGGGCGATGCATATCATATCGGGGGTAGGGTTGCGCAAGGTCTTGCAGACGCTCCCCGGCGCGCCGCATGGTCAATATATGGCACTGACCCCCGACCAGCTCTTCGCCGAGTTCGACCGGCTCGGCATCACGCACAAGACCTACGCCCACCCGCCGGTCTTCACGGTCGAGGAGGCGAAGTCGCTGCGCGGCGTGCTGCCGGGCGGGCATTGCAAGAGCCTTTTCTTAAAGGACAAGAAGACCGGGCTCTGGCTGGTCGTCGCGCTCGAGGAGTGCCGCGTCGATTTGAAGGCGCTGGCCGACCGGCTCGGCGCGCCGCGCTTTTCGTTTGGCGCGGCGGAGCTGCTCCACGAGGTGCTCGCTGTGCGGCCGGGCAGCGTCACCCCGTTCGCCGCGATCAATGATCGTGACCGCCGCGTCACGGTGGTGCTGCAGCGCGCGATGCTGGCGCATGACCCGCTCAATTATCATCCGCTCGAAAACGACCGCACCACGGCGGTCGCACCGCAGGATCTCGTGTGCTTCCTCGAGGCTTGCGGGCACAAGCCGCTTGTCGTCGACATCCCCGAGCGCGAGGGTTAGGGCGGCCGTAACCGATGCTTGTCATCGCGCGCCGGTGTGGCCATGTTGGTGGCATGAGCGGATGGCGAGGCAAGAAGAATGGCTGAAGAAGGCTTGATCGGCGGTGGGATCGGCAATGGCGCCGGCGCTGCCCCTGTCATGGACGTCACCACCGCGAATTTCATGACCGAGGTGGTCGATGCCTCGTTCGAGCAACCGGTCATCGTCGATTTCTGGGCGCCGTGGTGCGGGCCGTGCAAGCAGCTAGGGCCGATCCTCGAAAAGGCGGTGCGTGCGGCCAATGGCGCGGTGCGCATGGTCAAGCTCAACATCGACGACAACCCTGAAGTCGCGCAGCAGATGCGCATCCAGTCGATCCCGGCGGTGTACGCGTTCAAGGACGGGCGCCCGGTCGACGCCTTTGTCGGCGCCGTGCCCGAATCTCAGGTGAAGCAGTTCGTCCAGAAGCTTGGCGGACCGAGCGGCCCGTCGCCGATCGAAGAGGCGATGGCGATGGCGAAGGAGGCGCTGCAGGCCGGCGATCCCGACAGCGCCGGCGGCATCTTCTCTCAGGTCTTGCAGCGCGAGCCGGATAATATCGATGCGCTGGCGGGGCTGGCGCGGGTGCTGACGGACAAGGGCGAGCATGCCGCCGCTCGCGAGCTCCTGTCGCGCGTGCCAAAGGAGCAGCTCGGCCACGCCGAGATCGCCGCGGCGCATTCGGCGCTTGAGCTCGCCGAGCAGGCGCAAAAGGCGATGGGAGAGAGCGACAAGTACCGCGCCCGCCTTGCCGCTGACGCCAATGACCACGAAGCGCGCTTCGAGTTCGCGACGGCGCTCTTCGGCGCCGGCGAGCGCGAGGAGGGCATCGACGAGCTTCTGACGCTCTACCGCAAGGACCGCGCCTGGAACGACGAGGCCGCACGCAAGCAGCTCGTCAAATTCTTCGAGGTCATGGGCCCGACCGACCCGCTTACCCTGTCGTCGCGGCGCAAGCTGTCGTCGCTGATGTTCTCGTGACGGCTTTTCTCGGGATTGGGCCATGAGCGAGCCGGGCGACGCGCTTCCCGACATCCTGCCGATCTTCCCGCTGACCGGCGTGCTGCTGTTGCCGCGCGGCCGCCTGCCGCTCAACATTTTCGAGCCGCGCTATCTGGCGATGACGCGCGATGCGATGGAGGCCGAGCGGCTCATCGGCATGGTGCAGCCCTCCGATCCGCCGATCCGCGACGTCAACCCGGCGGTCTATACCCTTGGCTGCGCCGGCCGCATCACCAGCTTTTCCGAGACCGAGGACGGCCGCCTGCTCATCACCTTGACCGGCGTGTCACGCTTCCGGATCAAGGAGGAATTGCCGCTGCTCTCCGGTTACCGGCGGGTCGTCGCGGAATGGGACGATTTCGCCTATGACCGGAGCCCTGACGAGATCGGCTTTGATCGCTCGCGGCTGACCCTCGGCCTCAAGACGTTCTTTTCGCAGCGCCAGGTGCAGGCGGATTGGAGCGCGATCGATCAGGCGCCGGGCGAGCACCTCGTGACCTCGATCGCGATGATGTGCCCGTTCGCGCCCAACGAGAAACAGGCGCTGCTTGAGGCGAAAACCTTGGCCGAGCGGGCGAGCCTCCTGACCGCGCTGATTGAGATGAGCCTTTCGGGACCCGCGCCCGATCCCGACTCTGGCGTGACGCGGCATTGACTTTGGAGCCAGAGATGGAAGGCAGTTTCGCGATCGATCCCAAGCTCCTCGAAATCCTCGTCTGCCCGCTGACCAAGGCGCCGCTGCGCTACGACCGCGCGGCGCAGGAGCTGATTAGCGACGAGGCCGGGCTCGCCTATCCGATCCGCGACGGCATTCCGATCATGCTGGTCGACGAGGCGCGCCGCCTCGCCGACGACGAGAAGGCAAAGCCGGGAGCGTAGCGTGGCCGCCGCCCCCAACCCCTGGCCCGTTCAACTTCGGCTGATCCGGGCGGAAAAACAGCTCGAAATCGAGTTCGACGACGGCAAGAAATTCAGCCTGCCGGCCGAGTATCTGCGCGTCGAAAGCCCGTCGGCCGAGGTGCAGGGCCACGACCCGCGCGACAAGATCACGGTCCCGGGCCGCGTCCATGTCGGCATCATGGAATTGGAGCCGGTCGGCAACTACGCCGTGCGCATCAAGTTCGACGATCTGCACGACACCGGAATCTATTCCTGGGACTATCTCTATCTGCTCGGGGTCGAGCAGCCGCAGCGCTGGCGCCGCTATCTCGCGGCGCTCAAGGAAAAAGGCCTCAGCCGCGAGCCGGGGCGCTGACGAGCCAAAATCGAGGAGCACATCCATGCCCGTTGTCGAGACCGAACGCCACGGCCAGATTTTCGTCGTGCGGATGAACCGGCCCGAGAGCCTCAACGCATTGAGCGGCGAAATGCGACAGCTGCTGGCCGAGGCGTGGACCGAGTTTCGCGCCGCCAATGATCTCGAGGTCGCGATCTTTACCGGCACCGGCCGCGGCTTTTGCGCCGGCGAGGACATGAAGCAGTCGCTGGCCGATGGCGCGCCGGGCGGCCGTCGCGCCGCGATCGAGGACCCGTTCATGACCGGCGCGCTCGAAAAGCCGGTCATCGCCGCGGTCAACGGCTACGCGATGGGCGGCGGCTTTATGCTGGTCGAGCGCACCGATCTGCGCGTCGCGGTCAAGGGCGCAATCTTCGAGGTGTCGGAGGCGAAGCGTTGGCTGCTCGGCGGCTACAATCACGGTCACATCGCCAATGTGCCGTACCCGATCGCCATGGAAATGGCGCTCGGCTTCCGCTTCACGGCCGAGCGCTTCTACGACATCGGCTTTATCAACCGGCTCGTGGAGCCCGATCAGCTGATGCCCGAGGCGATGAAGATGGCCGAGCATCTGTTGACCCTGCCGCCGGCCTCGCGAGTCAACACCGTGCACATGATGCGGCAGATGCGCCCCAACCCCGACGCCGACCAGCAGGCGCTCGCCGCCGCGCTGCACGAGCATGGCGCCAAGAGCGATCTGATGGAGAGCCGTTCCGCCTTTGCCGAAAAGCGCCGGCCCAATTTCAAGGGCTGGGACAATCCCGCCGACCGCCACCGGCCGCCGACACTCGCCTCGGTGAAGAAGGAGGGGCTGCGCCGACAATCGTAGCCCCGTGTTTTCTTCGATAAAAAGCCTTCGATAAGCGGCTAAAAAGCCTTCGTTAAGCTTCTTTCGCGACGATGAATCGCGTGCGGATGCGTTAGCGCATTTAGCGTAAAATGCGGAGGAGGAAGACATGCGCTTGGGCGAACTCCTGGTCGGCTGGGGGCTCGCGACCCCCGCGGACGTCGCGACTGCGCTGGAACGGCAGGCCGTACAGGGCGGCCGGCTTGGCGAAATTCTCGTCGCGGTCGGTATCCTGACCCAGGAGCAGCTGGCCTCGGTCATCAACGCAACGCCCACCGCGCCGACGGATGTCGCCGATACCGGCATTCTCCCGCGCAACCTGCTCAATCTGATGCTCAAGCTGATGTACGTGGAGTCGCTCGGCACTCTGGTCGAGCTGTCCCAGCGTATGAAGCTGCCGCGCCGCATCATCGAGGCGCTGCTCGCCGACGCCACGCAGCAGCGTTTTGTCATGGCGATGGGGCAGGCAGGCGAGAACGCTCTGTCGATGCGTTATGCGCTCGGCGAGCAGGGCAAGGCCGCCGCCCGCGAGGCGTTGGAGCAAAACCTTTATCTCGGCCCCGCCCCGGTCTCGCTCGCCGCCTTCCGCGAGCAAATTCTGCGGCAGCGCGTCAGCAACGAGACGCTGAGCGAGGATGTGCTGCGTGCCGGCTTTGCCGGGTTGGTGGTGCCCGACCACTATTTCGACAAGCTGCTTCCGGCCATCAATGCCGGGCGCACCGTTCTTCTGTTCGGGCCTCCCGGCAACGGCAAAACGACGCTTTCCGGCCGCATCGCCAATGTGTTCCGCGACGTTGTCTACGTTCCCTACGCTTTCGATGTCGATGGCCAGATCATCAAGGTCTATGACGAGGGCCTGCACAAGCCCGCGGCTGAGGCCGACGCGATCCCGCCGACCACCGCTTCCGCGTTCGCCGAACGCGAGCATTTCGACGAGCGCTGGGTTCCCTGCAAGCGGCCGGTCGCCGTCGCCGGTGGCGAGATGACGCTCGATATGCTCGATCTGAGGCACAACCCCAACACCAAGTTCTACGACGCGCCGCTGCACGTAAAAGCGCTCAATGGCATGCTGCTGATCGACGATTTTGGCCGGCAGAAATTCCAGCCGAGCGAACTGCTCAACCGCTGGATCGTGCCAATGGAGAACCAGGTCGATTACCTGAAGCTCGACACTGGCGCGAGCTTTCAGCTGCCGTTCGACGAGCTGGTAATCTTTTCGACGAATCTCGATCCGTCCGACCTGATGGACGCCGCGTTCCTGCGGCGCATCCCCTACAAGATCAAGCTGTTTTCGCCCACCCGCGGCGAATACTGGCAGATTTTCGAGGCGGTCTGCCGTGGCTACGGGCTGACCCTGACCGAGCCGGTATTTGATGTTGTCGTCGAGCGTCTGGAGAAGCGTTTCGGTCTCGCTTACTACCAACCGAAATTCATCTGCCAGCAAGTCGCCGAGTGGTGCCGCAGCTTTGGCCGCCCGCTGACGCTGACCCGCGAAGGCGCATTGGCTGCGCTCGCCAACCTCTACTACGATATCGAAGAAGACCGAGAGGCGGAGATCGCCGCCGAAATCGTTCAGCCGCGGTCCGAGGTCGCGGCCGACTGATCACCGCACGAACGGCCGCACCGCTTCGAGCAGCCGCTCGGTCGGCGCGAGGCGCGGGCCGTTGCCGTCATCGACCGGCGGCACGATCGTCACGCCCCATTCGGGCAGCGTTTTGAGCGCGGCTTGCGCCTGTGGGTGGGCGAGCAGCGGTGCGTTCAAGGACGGCCCGACGATGACCGGCGTCTCGCGGCCGATCGCCTCGGCGACCAGTGACAGTGCGAGATTGTCGGCGATGCCGTGCGCCAGCTTGTTCAGCGAATTGAAGCTGCACGGCGCGAACAGCACGACGCCGTAAGGCGGGCGCGGACGGATTGCCAGGTCGAAATACGACTCGACCACCTGCGCGCCCGCGACATCCGCGAGCTCGCGCGGCGCGATGACCCGCGACGCATTCGGCGTCGGCAGCGCGATGACGGTCTTGAAGCCGAGCCCCACCAGCCCGCGCAGGATCTCGGGGCAGAGCGCCGCTGTCGTGGTGCCGCTCAGCACCAGATAGACGACGTCGTAGGTTTCGCCCTTGGCCATTTCGCCTCCCGCTGCCGGCAACGCTCAGTGTAGCGGGAAGTTGACCCGGCCAAAATGCGCGGCTCGCGTCGGCGATCCGTGCCTACAATCGCGCGATGAGTGACACCGGCGGCGCGACCGCCCCCCAAGCGCCGCGCCGCAACTGGCCGATCCTCGCCGCGGCCTTCACCGCGTTCACGATCGGCGCGGCGATGATGCATTCCTACACCGTGTTCCTCGTCGCGTTTGTCGAGGATTTTGGCTGGAGCCGCGGCGAGACCTCGGTCGCCTATTCGGTGTCGCAGATGGTCGCCGGCATCAGCTCGCCGGCGGTCGGCGCGCTGGTCGACCGGCTCGGGCCGCGCCGCCTGCTGCTGCTCGGCGGCGGGCTTTTGGTGCTGGGTCTCGCCGGCAGCTCGTTTATCTCGCAGCTCTGGCAGATCGTGCTGCTCTACGGCGTGGTGATGACCTTTGGCGCCAATTGCCTCGGCCTCGTGGTCTTTGTGCCGATCCTGTCGCGCACGTTTGTGCGCCATCGCGGCATGGCGATCTCGATCGTCCAGTCAGCCAACGGTTTCGCGCGGGCGATCTCGGCGCCGGTCGTGCAATTCCTGATCTCGGGGGTCGGCTGGCGGCCGACCTACCTGATCGAGGCCGCGTTCATGGCGGCGGTGGCGCTGCCGCTCGCGGCGTGGTTCCGCCGCGCCGATCCGCCCCGCCGCGAGCATCACGGCGAGGGCGCCCCGGCTGCGCCGGCTTCATCTCCCGCGATCGCGCCGCGCGGCGGCTGGACGCTCGCCGAGGCGATGCACACGCCGCATTTCTGGCTGTTGTTCGCGGTCTATCTGTTCACCGGTCTTGGCAGCTTTTTTGTCTCGCTGCATCAGCTCGCCTTCGCCGTCGATCGCGGCTTCGACAAGCTCTACGCCGCCGAGGTGCTCGGCATGGGCGCGTTTCTCGCGGTCTTCGGGACGATCGTCACGGGTACGCTCTCCGACTATATCGGCCGCGAGCTGTCAGCGATCATGGCCTACGGGTTTTCGATCGTCGGCGTGATCTGCGCGCTGTTTATCACCAGCCCGAGCCAAGGCTGGCTCCTCTGGTTGCATGCCTGCCTGTTCGGGTTGACCTGGGGCGCGCGCGGCCCGGCGATCACCGCCAAGACCGCCGACCTCTTTCCCGGCGCGCAGCTTGGCGCGATCCTTGGCGTCATCACGATCGGCAGCGGGCTCGGCGCCGCGCTGGGCTCCTGGGGCGCCGGGATCATCTTCGACTTGTCGGGCAGCTATGAGCTGGCCTTTGGGCTGTCGATCGCGTCGTATCTGTGCGGCGTCGTCGCGTTCTGGGCGCTGCGCCGCCCGCCAGTGAGACGCGGCGTAGCCTAGCTGGCGATCAGCCCGCCGACGCCGGCTTCGTCGTGCAGATGCGTGCGCTCCGCCGGCAGTACCACGGTGACGGTGGTGCCTTTGCCGAGGGCGCTGTCGATCGTCATCGTGCCACCATGCAGCTCGACAAGGCGTTGGGCGAGCGGCAGGCCGAGGCCGGTGCCACCATGCGGCCGCGCGAGGCTGTTGTCGATCTGGCCGAATGGCTGCAACGCGCGCGGGATGTCTTCGGGCGCAATGCCGATCCCGGTATCGACGACCGAGATCACCACTTCGCCGGTCAGCGCCAGCGTCGCCGATACCATGACGCGCCCACCGGACGGGGTAAACTTGACCGCGTTCGAAGCGAGATTGAGCATCACCTGTTCGAGCCGCAGCTCGTCGGCGCTGACCGCGAGATGGGTCGGCCGGAAATCGAGCGTGATCCCCGTCGTCGCGGCGCGATCGGCGACCATGCGGCGGCAGGTCTCGAAGATCGAGGCGATCGATACCGGCGAGTCGCGGAGCTCGAGCCGCCCGGCCTCGACCTTCGACAGGTCCAGGAGGTCGTTGATGATGCGCAGCAGGTGATGGCCCGAGCCGTGGATATCCTGCGCATAGTCGCGATAGCGCGCGTCGAGCGGGCCAAACAGCGCCGACGAGATCACTTCCGAGAAACCGATGATCGCGTTCAATGGCGTGCGCAGCTCGTGGCTCATATTGGCGAGGAACTGGCTTTTCGCTTGGTTGGCGCTCTCCGCCAGGTCGCGCGCCGCGCGCAGCTCGCTTTCGATATGACGCCGGACGCTGGCGTCGCGCGCGACGGTGAACAGGTATTCGCGTTCAGCGAACTTCACCAGGCTGGCGGTGATGTCGACGGGGATTGTGCGGCCATCCTTGGTGATGCGATGTCCTTCAAAGCTGCGCGAGCCGGCGCGCCGATACTGCTCCCACCGCTCGTCCCAGGTTTCCCGGTTCGCCTGAACGG
This sequence comes from Allostellaceae bacterium, assembly GCA_035570495.1. Classification (GTDB taxonomy): domain Bacteria; phylum Pseudomonadota; class Alphaproteobacteria; order ATCC43930; family CGMCC-115725; genus DATARH01. The sequence continues at coordinate 13,026 of DATMLO010000221.1, forward strand.
CGACGTCGAACACCGACATGCTCAACAGTTCCTCGGGCGTATAGCCGGTCTGCTGGCATGTCGCGTCATTGACCTTGATGTACCGGCCTGATTTGTCGAGCAGGCAGATCGCCTCGGATGAACGATCCATCGCCAGCTGGGTAAGCTCCAGCTCCTCCTCGGTCGCCCGCCGCACCTCGACCTCGCGCTGCAGCGTTTCCGCGAGGTGCCGCAGCCGGTCGGCGCGCATCCGGCTGGTGAACAGGTAGAGCGTCAGCAGCGCGGTCAGCACGATCCCGCAGGCCAGCTCGAACCAGCCGGCGCCGGCGATTCTTTCAGTGATGAGCTGCGGCGTTGCCCGCACGGTCATCGTGAAGTCGCGCCCGGCAAAGCTGAATGACGATCCCCAATACGGCGCGACCAGCGCGGCCTTGTCCTCCGCCGGCTGGGTTCTGGCCTGCGGGTCCGCCGCGAGATGGTGATAGATCAGCCGCTGCGCCTTGGGCGCTGCGTCATCGATCACATAGAGGTCCATGCCCTGCGGCACCGGCTCGAACTCGGCGATGATCGCGTCGATCGCGGCGCTGATCGACATGCGGAACGTCAGCACGCCGACCGGCGCATCGCCGGTGCTGTGCTTGGTCGCCGCCGGATAAACCGGGACAAAGAGCAGACTCGCGTCCGCGCCGTAGAT
>DATMLO010000222.1:0-3893 GCA_035570495.1 Allostellaceae bacterium
CGCCGAGAGGATGATGCCGCCGAACGCCTTGCGCTCGCGGATGACCGCGCTCAGCGCGGGGGTCGACAGCAGCCCGCCGCGTCCGACCAGCAACCGCCCCACGCCGTTCGCCGCAGCCATGCGGATGATCGTCTGGATCACCCGGTCGTTGAAGAAGTGGCCATCGCCGCCGAGCACCAAGGTCTGGCCAGCGACCCCACTGCCGACCGCCTCGGGCAAGGCGTCGAACAGCGATTGGACGAAGGCTTCGACATAGCCCGGCTGCTGGAACACCACGACCTTCTTGCGCAGGCCCGAGGTTCCGGGGCGCTGCCCGGCGAATGGCGTGACGGGTACGCGCAGAAGATTCATGCAAGCGGCTCAGGAATTTGCACTGCGAGTCTAATGCAAATTCGTCGAGGGCGGAATCGGTTCCGCCAGCAACTGTGGGTCGCGGCTAGAGGATGAAGCGCGAGAGGTCGCTGTCTTTCGCGAGCGAGCCAACCCGTTCCTGGACATAGGCGGCGTCGATCGCCAGCGCGGTACCGGCCGGCTGGTCCGAGGCGGTAAAGCTGATCTCCTCAAGCAGCCGCTCGAGGATCGTGTGCAGGCGGCGCGCGCCGATATTCTCGACGGTCGAATTGATCTGCTCGGCAAGGCTCGCGATCTCCTCGATCGCGCCGGTCTTGAAGTCGAGCTCGATCCCCTCGGTCGCCATCAGCGCCTTGTACTGGGTAATAAGGCTCGCCTGCGGCTCAGTGAGGATGCGGCAGAGATCGTCGCGGTCGAGCCCCTTCAATTCGACGCGGATCGGCAACCGCCCCTGCAATTCGGGCAGCAGGTCGGAGGGCTTTGAGAGATGGAAGGCCCCTGAAGCGATAAAGAGGATGTGGTCGGTCTTGACCGGCCCGTGCTTGGTCGCGACGGTGGTGCCCTCGATCAGCGGTAAGAGGTCGCGCTGCACGCCCTCGCGGCTGACGTCGGCGACGCCCCCGCCGCGCTCGCTGCGCCCGCAGATCTTGTCGATCTCGTCGATAAAGACGATGCCGTTTTCCTCGACCGCGGCGATCGCCTCGCGCACCACGCTATCCTGGTCGAGCAGCTTGTCGCTCTCTTCGGCGATGAGCACGCGGTAGCTATCGGCGACGGTCACCTTGCGCGGCGACGGGCGCTGGCCAAAGGCCTTCCCGAAAATGTCACCGATGTTGAGCATGCCCATCTGCGCGCCGGGCATGCCGGGGATCTCGAATGTCGGCATTTGCGGCGCGGCGCTCTCCTGCACGGTGATCTCGATCTCGCGCCCGTCGAGCGAGCCCTCGCGCAGCATCTTGCGGAATTTCTGCCGCGTATCGGCGCTGGCAGAAGTGCCAACCAGCGCGTCGAGCACGCGCTCCTCGGCGGCGGCCTCGGCCTTCGCCGTGACCTCCTTGCGCAGCCGCTCGCGGGTCATGTGGATCGCGATCTCGACGAGGTCGCGCGCGATCTGCTCAACATCGCGGCCGACATAGCCGACCTCGGTGAACTTGGTCGCCTCGACCTTGACGAACGGGGCCTGAGCGAGCCGCGCGAGGCGGCGGGCGATCTCGGTCTTGCCGCAGCCCGTCGGCCCGATCATCAGGATGTTCTTGGGCAGCACCTCGTCGCGCAGCTCCGGCGCCAGCTGCTGGCGCCGCCAGCGGTTGCGCAAGGCGATCGCGACGGCGCGCTTGGCGTCGTTCTGGCCGACGATGAAGCGATCGAGTTCGGAGACGATTTCGCGCGGGCTGAATGCGTTCAAGTGCTCAACTTCTCAAGCGTGATCTTGTCGTTGGTATAGATGCAGATGTCGGCGGCGATGGCCATCGCGCGCCGCGCCACCGTCTCGGCGTCGAGACCGTCGATGCCGATCAAGGCGCGAGCCGCCGCGAGCGCATAGCCGCCGCCCGAGCCGATGCCGATGATCCCGTCCTCCGGTTCCAGCACATCGCCGGTGCCGGAGAGGATCAGCGACACGTTCTTATCGGCGACCGCCATCATCGCCTCGAGCCGGCGTAGATAGCGATCGGTGCGCCAGTCCTTGGTCAGCTCGACGCAGGCGCGGACAAGCTGCCCCGAATGCTGTTCGAGCTTGGCTTCGAGCCGCTCGAACAGCGCGAACGCGTCGGCGGTCGCGCCGGCAAACCCGGCGATCACCGCGCCGCCGCCCAATCGTCGCAGCTTTCGCGCGTTCGACTTGACGATGGTCTGGCCCATCGAGACCTGGCCGTCGCCGGCGATCACAACCTCATCGCCCTTGCGCAGGCAGAGGATCGTCGTGCCGTGCCAATTGGTATCGGAAGCCATCAGTCGCGGATCAGCCTAGCTGCGGGCGGAAGCCACAGATGTAATAGCGGCGCGCGAGCCGTCAAGCAAACGGGCCGGATATCCGCGCTGGCGGCAACAGGCGAGTGGCAGGTACGGCGCGGCTTTGTTAAGAATTGTATACTATAAGCAGGCGTGAGAGCGGGTCGCCGCGCGGCATATGGTTTCGGGGCATGGCTGATAGCGTCAGCGAAAACTCGCCGAGAGTAACGGCCGCTGCGACAAAAATCGTGCTCAATGTCGGCTGCGGGTACCCGGCCAATCCGAATATTCACCCCGCGTTCCGGGGACCGGAGTGGAAGGAGCTGCGGCTGGATATCGACCCGTCGGTCAAGCCAGACGTGCTCTGCTCGATCACCGACATGCGGCCGATCGGCACGGACTCGGTCGACGCGATCTGGTCGTCGCACAATCTCGAGCACCTGCACCGGCACGAGGTGCCGGTGGCGCTCGCCGAATTCCTGCGGGTGCTGCGGCCGGGCGGGCAGATGCTGCTGACCCTGCCCGACCTGCAAAAAGTGGCCGAGCTGGTGGCGAAGGACGGGCTCGAAGACGAGGCCTATGTGTCGCGCAGCGGTCCGATCACGCCGCTCGACATGATTTTCGGCCATACCGCATCGCTGGCCCGCGGCCAGTATTTCATGGCGCACAAGACCGGGTTTACCGCGCGAAGCTTGGGCGCCCTGTTGACCGATGCCGGCTTTACGGCGGTCACGCTGCAGCGCGACGGGTTTGCGCTCTGGGCGCGCGCTTTCAAGCCCGGCGGCATGAGCCCAGCCGCATGAGCCCAGCGGCATGAGCATTGGCCCGACAAGACCGAGCCGCGCGTGAACTGGCTTTTCATCCACCAGAACTTTCCCGGGCAATACGTGCACGCCGCGAAATATTTCGCCGCGGCCGGCGACCAGGTGGTGTTCATCACCCAGCAGCGCGAGCGGCAGCTCGACGGCGTGCGCAAGATCGTCTATGCGCCGGCGAAGCGGCCCGACGGGATCAATCCGTTTGTCGGCGAACTCAACACCGCCGTCGAAAACGGGCTCTCGGTGGCGCGGATCTGCGAGCAGCTGAAGCGCAACGGCTTCACGCCCGATCTCGTCGCCGGACACAATGGCTGGGGCGAGATCCTCTATGTCAAGGATTGCTGGCCGTCAGTCCCGCTGCTCGGCTATTTCGAGTTCTTCTATCGGACGCAGAACAGCGATCTCGATTTCGATCCCGAGTTCCCGCCCAACCCTGGCGACGCAATGCGGCTGCGCACGCGAAACGCGATCAACCTGTTGGGGCTCGAGACCGCCGACTGGGGACAGACGCCCACCGAATTCCAGCACGGGCTTTATCCGGAAAAATACCGCCGCGGGATCAGCGTGATCCATGAAGGGGTCGACACCGTGGCGGTGCATCCCGAGCGGAGCACGCGGCTGTGGCTTTCCGGCACGCCGTCACTGTCGGCCAACGATCTGCTGATCACCTACAGCGCGCGCAACCTCGAACCGTATCGCGGCTTTCACGTCTTTATGCGGGCTCTGCCAAAGCTGCTCGAGCGGCACCCGACGGCACGCGTGCTGATCGTCGGC
>DATMLO010000223.1:0-26235 GCA_035570495.1 Allostellaceae bacterium
GTGGCGCGTCTCATAGCTGGTGTCAGCCGTTAGCGCGGGCGCGTCTCCCGCGCCGGGCTCTTCCGTTTCTATGACTGCTGCTTCGACATCCCGAGGTCGGTCGTAGATCGAAGTCGCTTGCTGCCGCGGGCAGTCCGCCGACAGCATGCCGAGCAGCCCGTTGAGCCCCTAGCCGGCGCCGTGTTCCGCTATGAGCTTGTCGACCCGCAGCCGGCCATAGCGCTCGCACTTCCGGCAGCCAACCTCCAGCATGGAAAGGTGCTCGGCGACCCGCGCTAGGGTGGTCTCGGTCTGCATACTTTGCACCGCTTCTCAGCGTGGCTCGAACGTAATCGAAACCCGCGCCACCAGCTCGGGATCGTAAAGCGTCAGGACGTGCTGTCCGGGCGATAACTGCATCCGGGCTCCTGGCCACGCGCGTGCCATCGCGCCGCCCGGGGAACTCACATAGCCGCATGCCAGCGGGTCGCTGAAGCCAAATCGTGCAATGCCCTCCGAGGGCACGTAGAACATGGCCTGGTGCGCAGGGCCTTCGTATAGGGGCTCGTCGGGCATCGCTACCTACAGTGAGCGAAGTCGGGGCCACAGCGCAACGTCAGGAACAACGATTTTCCGCCCTCGATGCAGCCCGCGCCTGGGATCGATGTGGCGAGCTGTTGAAGGAGGTGCCTGACGCACGCGGCAATAACCAGCACACGACCAAAGAGGATGTTGTCGGCGACGGCATCATCCTCGCCCCGACGGCACGGAAACCGCTCGCGCAGCCGGGTTGTCCCCCCGACAGGCACGCACCGCGATCAACGTCTCCAACGTCCCGAAGGAAGAGTTTGAGCGCCAGGTCGAAAGCGACAATCCACCGACGATCACCGACAAGCCAATCACGGCTAAGCGTTAGGGCGCGCCCCGTGAGCAAGGGCCCCGCGCGCACAAGGGCACGACGCCGGCTTAGGCTAATGCTTGACTGACGCCGCCTCTCGCCGCTGCGCTTTCGAGGGTAACGGGCGGGAAGGTGCCCGTCTTTTTGCTGGTTCCTTCAAACCAGACGCACCTCACAATTTCTTGGCCTTCTCGTGTACCGAGTTGATCGACCGTCATTTGTGGCCCCCCGGATTTGAGCCGAACGACATCGCCAATTTTGAGAGTGGTAGCCATTGAGCGCTCCTTTGCGCTAGTCGCCCCGCGCGAACAGTTTCGCGACGAGCGAGAACCGCCGCCGAGACGCATGCGAGCCATGCGTTTTGTTGCCCCGGATGTTGCCCCAAGGCTTTGGCGAGACTTTCAGAGGCTCGTGCGGTCCCGTAACTCTTTGATTTATCTGGCTCCCCGGGCCGGATTCGAACCAGCGACCCAGCGGTTAACAGCCGCTTGCTCTACCACTGAGCTACCGGGGATCAGAGGTAGCGCCGATATAGGCGCGCCGGTTGCCAAGGGTCAAGTCCAAGGGACAAGATCGGCTCGCCCGCGCCCCGCAACGAAAAGGAACGCCGATGCCTGCCCAGCTCCCCGCTCTCGCGCTGATGGCCAATCCCGCCGAGCGTCGCGCGACGCTCGACATCGCTTGCGAGATCGAACGCCGCGGCTTTGCCGGGATTTCGGTGTCGAGCTCGTTCGGCAACATGTCGCAATGCCTGGGGCTGGCGTTTGCGACCAAGACGATCACATTCGCTACCGCGATCGCGCCGATCTACGCGCAGTCGGCCGACGAATTCGCGCAGAACGCCGCCTATATCCACGAAATTTCCGGCGGCCGATTCCAGTTCGGCATCGGTATCGCCCATGCACCGTCTTACGCGCGGTGGGAAGCAAGGCCGGGCAAGCCGCTCGGCGACACCGGCGCTTTTATCGAGAAGTTCAAGGCTTGCACCGCGTACGGCCCGCTGCCGCCGGTCATCGTCGCGACCCTGCGCAAGCGGATGATCGCGCTCGCCGGCGAGATTGGCGACGGCATCGTTTTCGCCAATGGCAGCCGCGCCTACATGCCGGATTCGCTTTCCGCGCTGCCCGGGCCCAAGCGCCGCGACCCCAATTTCTTTATCGGCAACCGCGTGCGCACCTGCATCTCTGACGATGTCGCCGAAGCAAAAGCGGCGCTGCGCAAGTCGATGGCGAGCTATTGGCTGCTGCCCAATTACCGCAACTACTGGAAAGAGACCGGCTTTCGCGAGGAAATGGAAGACGCCGAGAAGCTGGTCGCGGCCGGGCGCGCCGACGAGATGCCGAACCGGCTGACCGATCGCTGGCTCGAAGACTGCACGCTTTACGGCTCCGCGGCGCGTGTTCGCGAGGGGGTCGAGGCGTGGCGCGCGGCCGGGGTTACGACGCCCGTCGTCGTGCCGATCTCGCCGGACGGCAACCAGAAGCGCGCGATCGAGGCGGCGTTCAAGGCCTTTGAATGAGCGTGTCCGGGGAGAGTACGCAGGTGGTGCCTGGCGTTCGCCGCGCGCCGTCGCATGTGCCGCTGGTGGCGTTTGTCTATCTCGCGATCATCCTCCTCACTTGGGCCACCAACTGGCCGCTGATGAAACTCGCCCTCGGCCAGGCGCCGCCGCTCAAATTTGTGCTGTTGCGGTTGACGGGGAGCCTCGTCCTGATCGCGCCTCCGCTGCTGGCGGCGAGACAGCCGCTGCTGCCCTATCGCGGCGAGCGGCTGACCCTCTTCTGGGTCGGCGAAATGCAGGTCGCCGGGTTTCTGATCTGCAGCATTATCGGCCTGTCGACCTGCCGGCGGGGCGGGCGATCGTGCTCGGTTACACGATGCCGCTCTGGGCGATCCCGATCGGCATTTTCATCTGGCCCGAGCCGCACGGCCGCGCGCAGCTGATCGGCGCGGGGATCGGCTTTGCCGGGCTGGTGCTGTTTATGAACCCCGGTCTCGTCGACTGGGGCGACCCGCGCATCCTCGCCGGCAACGCGCTGCTGATCCTCGCCGCGATCCTCTGGGCGCTCGGTTCATGTCTCTATCGCCGGCGCGAGTTCCGCTCGCCGTTTTGGGCGCAGACCTTCTGGCAGCTCGGGGTGAGCCTGCCGCCAGTGCTGGCGATCGTGTTGATCACCGCGCCCGGCCCGGTCACCTGGTCGCCCGAGCTGGTGGCGATCGTTCTCTACAACTGCGTCGTCACCACGGCGCTCGGCTATTTCTTCTGGGGCAAGGTGCTCTCGATGATGCCGGCGGCGATGGCGGGGCAGGTGCTGACCCTGACGCCGGTCGGCGGGTTCGCGCTGTCGCTGATCATCTTTGGCGGAACGCTGAGCCCCGATGTCGTCATCAGCATCGCGCTGATCGTCATCGGCATTTTTGTGACGTTGCGGCGGGTCTCGACGGCGCCGCGCTCGCGTGGGCCTCACACCATCTTTTTCGGATCGACCAGCCGGTCGAATTCGGCCTCGTCGACGTAGCCGAGCTGCAGCGCGGCTTCCTTTAAGGTCAGGTCGTGCTGCATCGCATGGTGGGCGATCTCCGACGCCTTGTCATAGCCGATCGCCGGCGCCAGCGCGGTGACCAGCATCAGCGAGCGCTCGACATGCGCGGCGATGTTTTTCAGGTTCGGCTTCGCGCCGACGACGAGGAACTTGCGGAAATTCGCGCAGCCGTCGGTCAAGAGCGTGATTGAGTTCGCGAGATTGAAGATCATCAGCGGCTTGTAGACATTCATCTCGAGCGACCCGCCGGCGCCGCCAAACCCCACCGCGACGTCGTTGGCCATGACCTGCGCGGCGATCATCGTCAGCGCCTCGCATTGGGTTGGGTTGACCTTGCCAGGCATGATCGACGAGCCAGGCTCGTTCTCGGGCAGCTCGAGTTCGGCGATTCCGGCGCGCGGCCCGCACGACACAAGGCGGATATCGTTGGCGATCTTGTAGAGCGACACGGCGAGCGTCTTGAGCGCGCCCGACAGCTGCACCAGCGCATCGTGCGCGCCCTGTACGGTGAATTTGTTAGGCGCGGTGACAAACGGCAGGCCGGTCAGCCGCGCGATCTCCGCCGCCACGGCCTCGGCAAAACCCGGCGCGGCGTTGACGCCGGTGCCGACCGCGGTGCCGCCAAGCGCCAGCCGGTAGACATGACCGAGCGCCGCCTCGATCCGCTCCAGCCCGTCCGTCAGCATCCCGGCATAGCCCGACCATTCCTGGCCGAGCGTCAACGGCGTCGCATCCTGCAGATGGGTGCGGCCGATTTTCACGATATCCCGCCATTCCTCGGCCTTGGCGGCGATCGCCTCTTTGAGCGCCGTGACGGAGGGGATGAGGCGCTCTCTCACGCCGACTGCGGCGGCGATATACATCGCCGAGGGAAACGTGTCGTTCGACGATTGCGACAGGTTCACGTGATCGTTCGGGTGCACGGGCGTCTTGCTGCCGAGCGCGGCGCCGGCAAGCTGGCTGCAGCGGTTGGCGATCACCTCGTTGACGTTCATGTTGAATTGCGTCCCGCTGCCGGTCATCCAGACATGCAGCGGGAAATTATCGGCATGCTTCCCGGCGAGTATTTCGTCGCAAACCGTGACGATCATCTCGCAGCTTCGCGCGTCCAGCGCGCCGAGCTCGCAGTTGGCGAGCGCCGCCGCCTTTTTGAGGATCGCGTACGCGGTGATCATCTCGCGCGGCATCAGATCGCTGCCGATGCTGAAATATTCGAGCGAGCGCTGGGTTTGCGCGCCCCATAGCTTGTCCGCCGGCACCTCGATGGTGCCCATGCTGTCACGCTCTGTTCTGGTGCCGGCCATGTGAGGCTCTCCCGGAGTTCGCGGGCTGCTGCAAAGATGTAAACGCCTGCGCCTTGGGACAAGCCGCGGCGCTTGTCAGGCGGCGGGCGCGGTGCGACGCTTGCATGCCCTCGCAAGCGAACAGGGGAGGCGCGGATGACATCGGCCACCACCAAAGAGGGCTTTGGCATCGGCGCCTCGCTGCGGCGCAAGGAGGACTGGCGCCATCTGCGCGGGCGCGGGCAGTTCGTGGCCGACATCCGCATGCCGGGTATCCGCGAGGTGGTTTTCGTGCGCAGCCCGCACGCCAACGCGCGCATCCGCGGTATCGCCATGGCGCCCGAGGCGCGGGGCCGCGTCTTCACAGCTGCCGATCTGCCGCGCATGAAGCCGATCCGGATTGTGACGCAGGCGGTCGGCGCCCGCTCACCGGACTGGGCGCCGCTCGCGACCGACAAGGCGCGCTTTGTCGGCGAAGCGATCGCCGCTTGCGTCGGTGCAACCCGCGCCGAGGCCGAGGACCTCGCCGCGATGGTGAGTGTCGACTACGAGGCACTCGACGCCGTGGTCGATGCCTCGCGGCAAATGCGCGGCGGGCCGCTGGTGCACGAGCAGTGGGGCGACAACATCTTCATGGATCGCGAGCTCTCGGGCGGCGATATCGAGGCGGCGAAGCGCGCCGCCGAGATCGTCATCAGCCGCGAGTTCCGGATGAATAGGCAATCCGGCTCGCCGATGGAGGCGCGCGCGATCCTCGCCTATCGCGACCACCGGCTCGACGAGGTCGTGGTCCAAGCCTCGACCCAGACGCCGCACACGATGCGCGTCGCGATCGCCGAGATTCTGGGGCTCGACGAACGGCAAATCCGCGTCGTCGCCCCCGATGTCGGCGGTGGGTTCGGGCCGAAGGCGCGGCTCTACCCGGAAGAGATTATCATGGCCGCGTTGACCCTCGCGCTCGACGAGCCGGTGCGGTGGATCGAGGATCGCAGCGAGCATCTCTTGACCGGCGCGCACACACGCGACCAGCACCACAAGGTTACCGCCTACGCCGATAGTCGCGGCAAGCTTCTCGGCGTCGAAGCGGAAATCGTCGTCGATGCCGGCGCCTACGGGATGTGGCCACAGGGCCCCTATATGGAGGCCAACATGGCTGCCCGGGTCATGCCCGGCCCGTACGTCATCCCCAACTATCGCGCGCGCTATGTGACCGTCGCGACCAATAAGGCGCCGGTCGGGCCCTATCGCGGCGTCGGCCGCCCAGCTGCTTGCTTCTCGATCGAGCGGATCATCGACGAGATCGCCCACAAGATCGGCCGCGACCCGCTCGATGTGCGCATCGAGAACATGATTCCCTCGGCTCAGATGCCGTTTACCTCGATCACCGGCATGATCTACGACAGTGGCGACTACTCCGCCTGTGCGCGGCTCAGCGCCGAGCTTGTCGATGTGCCGAAAATCCGCGAGCGGCAGAAACGCGGCGAGCCCGACGGCAGGCTGATCGGCGTCGGCTTCGGCAGCTTTGTCGAGCAGACGGGGCACGGCGCGGCCGAGTTCGCCTCACGCGGTGCCTCGGTCATTCCTGGCTTCGAGAGCTGCACCGCGCGCATCCTGACCGACGGCAGTCTCGTCTTGATGGTCGGCATCCAGTCGCACGGCCAGGGGCTGGAGACTGTGTTGTCGCAGATCGCCTATCACGAGCTTGGCATCAGCCCGGCGCGCATCTCTGTACGCCACGGCGACACCGAAAGCACGGCGTTCGGCTTTGGCACCTTCGCCTCCCGCAGCATGATCATGGCCGGCGGCGCCGTGGCGCGCGCCAGCCGGATGCTCAAGGACAAGGTGCAGCGCATCGGCGCCCATTTGCTGCAATGCTCGGTCAGCGAGGTGCGCTGCGCCGACGGCCAGGTGATCGGGCCGATGGGCCGTTCGGTCTCGCTCGCCGAGATCGGCAAGGTCGCGCATCTCCGCATGGACGCGCTGCCACCCGGCGTCGATCCGCTGCTCGACGCCACCGCGACCTACGAGCCGGCGGTGTCGACCGGCGTCTATTCCTATGCGACGCACTGCGCGGTGGTCGCGGTGGACCCGGAGACCGGCGCGATCGAGCTCCTCGATTACGTCGTCGCCGAGGATTGCGGCACGATGGTCAACCCGATGCTGGTCGAGGGCCAAATCCGCGGCGGCGTCGCCCAGGGCATCGGCACCGCGATGTTCGAGCAGATACCCTATGACGAGCATGGCCAGCCGCTCGCCGCAACCTTGCTCGACTACCACATGCCGGGCGCCTTCGAGGTGCCGGCGATCCGCATCGGGCATCTGCATACCGCCGCGGTCGCGACCGAATACGGGATCAAAGGGATGGGCGAGGGCGGCGCCGTCGCGCCGCCGGCCGCGATCGCCAACGCGGTGCGCGACGCGCTCGCATCGATCGGCGCCGAGTTCAATGAGACGCCGCTGACGCCACTGCGCGTGCGCGAGGCGATCTGCCGCGCGCAGCAGAAGGCGGCTTAGAGGAGGGGAAATCGATGGCCAAGAATGGCTTCAAGCTGATCGACGCCGAGATGCATGTCATGGAGCCGGTCGATCTGTGGCAGCGCTACATCGCGGCTGAGTTCCGCGACCGGGCGCCGCGCCGCCTCGACGAGCGCCGCTGGGACATCCGCACCATGGTCGAGGGCGAGGTCATGGCGGCGATGCCGGGTGGCGACTGGCCGGCGGTGTCGGATGCCGAGGAAAAGGCGCTGGGCGACCGCTATGCCGAAGAGATCGCGCGCGATTTCGACCCGGCTTCGCAAGTAAAGGCGATGGATAAGGAAGGGCTGGACCTCGCGATCCTATTCCCGACCTCGGCGATGTACGTGACCGCGTTCTCGACGATGGACGCGCGTTTCGCCGCCGCGGCTTGCCGCGCCTATAACGATTGGCTCTACGACTATATCCAGGCCGCCGATCCGAGCCGCATGTTCGGCGCCGCGGCGGTGTCGCCGCACGATGTCGAAACCGCCGCCGCCGAGACGCGCCGCGCGGTCAGCGAGCTCGGCATGAAGGCGATCTTTATCCGCCCCAACATCCACAACGAGCGGCCCTGGCACGACCCGTATTACGACCCGCTCTGGTCGGTGTGCCAGGAACTGAACGTGCCGGTCGGCTTCCATGAGACCACCGGCTCGCGCATGAAGGCCTGCGGCATGGACCGCTTCAAGACGATGGGCATCGCGCATATCGCGACGCATTCGATGGAGCAGATGCTCGCCTGCTTTGACCTCATCATGGGCGGCACGTTTGAGCGTTTTCCGCGGCTGCGCTTTGCGTTCCTCGAGGCGAATTGCGGCTGGCTGCCGTTCTGGCTGCACCGCATGGACGAGCATTATGAATGGCGCGAGCCCTATGGCGAGATGACCCACCTGACGATGAAACCATCGGAGTATTTCCGGCGTCAGGGTTTTGGCGCGGTCGAGTGCGACGAGGATTTTGTGAGCCATGTCGTCGAGGCGATCGGCGACGACAACCTCGTCACCACCACCGACTATCCGCACGGCGACGCGAAATATCCGCACGCGATGGATATGTTCCTCGGCCTCAAATTGAGCGACAGCAGCAAGAAGAAGATTTTGTGGGACAACCCGCGCCGTCTCTACGCGCTGTAAGCTGCTCTGCCGTCAACGCGTCCTTCGAGGCTCCCTTTGGTCGCACCTCAGGATGAGGAGGACTTGGGATGGCATCAAGAAAACACCTCATCCTGAGGTGCTCGACGCAGTCGAGCCTCGAAGGACGCACCTGATAAATCCAGGATCGGGGAAACGCCTCATGAAAATCGGCTTTATCGGGGTCGGCAATATCGGTGCGCCGATCGCCGGCCAGCTCTTGAAGGCCGGGCACGCGCTTGTCGTCAGCGATCTGCGGCGTGAAGCGGCGGCCGCGCTGCTCGCGGCGGGCGCCGAGTGGGCGAGTTCGCCGGTGGAGATCGCGGCCCAATGCGAGGTCGTCGCCACCTGCCTGCCGGGGCCGAAGGAGATGGAGGCAGTATGTCTCGGCGCCGGCGGGCTGGTCGAAAATCTCAAGCCCGGCGCACTCTATATCGACCACACGACCAATGCGCCGTCGCTGGTGCGGCGGGTGCAGGCGCTGCTCGCCGAGAACGGCGTCGCGATGGTCGACGCGCCGGTCTCGGGCGGCATGGAAGGCGCGCAGACCCGCGACCTCTTGGCGATGGCGGGCGGCGCGCCGGACGATTTCGCGCGCGCCAAACCGTTCCTCGACGCGATCGCCAAGCGCGTCATCTACACCGGCGGCATCGGCACCGGGTCGATCGCCAAGATCATGCATAACAGCGCGACCTTCACCCTCGATCTCGTAATGGCCGAATGCTGGACGACCGGGGTCAAGGCCGGCATCGACGCGGCGACGATCTACAAGGTCTTTACCGAGGCGGCGCTTGGCAACCAGATGAATTTGAAGGTGCGGCTGCCGGCGACCTATCTCAAAGGCAATTTCGACGCCCGCTTCTCGCTGGCGCTGGCGCATAAGGATCTGGGGCTGGCGCTCGACCTCGCGCAGGAGACCGGCACGCCGATGCGCCTCAACGCGCTTGCCAAGGCCGAGATGGACGCGGCGATGGCGCGTGGCTGGGCCGACCGCGACGCCTCGATCTATCTGACGCTGCAGGAAGAACGCGCCGGCATCGAGGTGCGCATCGACGATGTCTAACGCTCAATGCGCCATCAGCACCGGCAGCTCGGCGTGATCCAAGACTGACTGGGTAAAGCCGCCAAACACCCATTCGCGGACCCGGGTGTGGCTATAGCCGCCCATCACCAAAAGCCCGCTTTTGGCGCCGGCCGCCGCGAGAAGTGTCGCCGGGCCATCCGCGCCGGGGTCGAGCCGCTCGGCGACGGCGCGCAGGCCGTGCCAGCCGAGATAATTCATCAGCCGCGCGGTCTCGTCCCGCGCGCTCTCGTCTTCCTCGACCGTCAGCACGGTGATCACCTTCGCCCGCGCCAACAGCGGCATCGCCGCGGCGACGCCGCGCGCCGCCTGCGGCGCCGGCTTCCAGGCGATCGTGATCCGATCCGCGAAATCCGCCGCAGGCGCCGACGGGCCGGGGATCAGCAGCGGCCGCCCGGTTTCGAACAGCAGCGCCTCCAGAGTCGATCGGGCGGCGGCGTTGTCGCCGGGCGTGCCGCGGGTGGCGACCGCCAGATCGCAGGTCAAGGCATAGGCGGCGGTCCAGCGCAGTTCCTCGCCCATCTCGACATGAAACCCGGCCGTCGTCGTCTTGCTGTTGCCGGCGGCCGAGGTGAGGGCCACCTTTTCGCGAGCGCAGAACGCGGTAAAAATCGAGCGCGCTTTGGCTTCGCCCTCGTTGGCGTCTTTCTCGAGGCTGTCGACGGTCCCCTGCAGCAACGCCCCGCCCGCGCCTTCGGTCGACATTGTCGTGGCGATCCCAGCCGGGTCGAGCCTGACATGGAGGGCGTCGATATGGGCGCCAAAGCCGCGCGCCACGGCATGCGCGGTGGCATAGGCGACGGCGTCGGTATCGTTGCCGGTGGCCGACACGAGGAGGCTTTTGATCATCGGCGCGATCCTTTTTGCGTCACGTGAATGCGCTGTCGGATCATATGGCGCTTCATCGCGACACCGAGCGCCGCAATTTCCAGTTGTCAGCCGCTCGTTTCCGGGGTTTTGCCCAGCATCCGCTCGAGCGCTTCGAGCAGCGCATGCGCCGAGAACGGCTTGCGCAGCACCTCGGTCGCGCCGAGCGCGGCCGCGGCGCGCAGGTAGACCGGATCGCTGCCCCCCGAAATGGCGATGATCGGCATGGTCGGATTGTCGCGTCGCAGGCTGAGGATCGTCTCGATCCCCTCCATGTCGGGCATCACGATATCGGTGATCACCATGTCCGAAGACTGCTGGGCGAAAAGCTCGACGCCGTCGCGCCCGTTCGCGGCTTGGCGGACCGTGTGGCCGGCCCCGGTCAGGATTCGCGTGAGCAGGCGCCGCATCTGCCGATCGTCATCGATGATCAGGATGTCCGCCATGCCCGTCACTCCCGCAACACGGCGCAATATAGATCGAAGACGGCTCCGCCTAAAGGAAGCTGACCGCAAAATTTCCCCTTAATCGGATGGCGGTTCACACCGACGCCCGCGTCGCGGCGCTGGCAAGCCGCTACTGACCCTGGTTTCGCGTCGCGGCGGCCGGCCGAGCGTTTGCGGGCCAGCGCGGTCTAGGCTCCAGGGCTTCGCGGCACCCTAAAATTTCTCCTGACCGGTCACCCGGGTGCTGTCGGGAAAATCCCTGTAGAGCGCGAAGAAAATGTCTTGGACCTTCGAGTTGACCGCGTGGTGAAAGCTCTCGATCGGGTCGGTCCGCGACGAGACGCGGTCGAATGCGCTGTCCATCTGCGCCAAGTTCTCGAAGTCGATGGTGATATGCCATTGCGGCAGCTGCGGCGGCCCCAGTCCCAGCTTACGCCGGGTGATGCGGTACCCGGCGATCGAACCCAGCTCCTTCAAATGATCCAGATAAGCGCGCCCGCTTTGCGCGAACTCAATGTCGCTGACACCGTCCCGCAAATTGAACCAGATGTGGTAGACGTCCATCGCAATTCTCTTATTTGGATACGCGCCATCAATTAGTCAGGCCGTCGTGAGCTGGTCAAGGCCGGCCGCCGGCGCTGCTTAGTTCCCGCGCTGCCGCTCTGCGGCGAGCGCGCCGATGGCTTCGACCCCGGCTTCAATCCGGCGGTCCCAGCCATAGCCGCAGCTGAGCCGCAGACAGTGCCGGTACCTGTCGCTCACCGAGAACACGTCGCCTGGCGCGAAGCAGATGCCGCGCTTGACCGCTTCCGCGAACATCACCCGCGTGTCGGCCGGCGGCGGCAGCTCGACCCAGAGGACAAACCCGCCCGCCGGCCGCGACACGCGCGTTCCGGCCGGAAAGCCGCGTTCGATGGCGCGCGTCATCCGATCGATGTTTTCGGCAAAGACGCGCCGGATCCGCCGCAAATGACTGTCATAGCCGCCGCAGGACAGGAGATCGGCCAGCGCCGCCTGGGTCAGCGCCGGCGTCGCGAGGGTCGCGGCGACCTTGTGTTGCAGGATGGTCTGCATGCGTCGCCCCGCCGCCAGCCAGCCGATGCGATAGCCGGGCGCGATCGTCTTCGAGAAGGAGCTGCAATAGATCGTGTCCGCCGCCGGATCGAGCGCGCCGAACGGCTTTGGCCGCTCGCCGCCGAAATAGATGTCGCCGTAGACGTCGTCCTCGATCAGCGGCACGCCGTGCCGCGTCAGCAGGCGCAGCAATTCGAGCTTCCGCGTATCGGGCATCGTGCAGCCGAGCGGATTATTGAAGCTCGATGCGAAGAGGCAGGCGGTTATCGATTTCCGTTGAAGCGCGCCTTCCAGCACGGCGAGGTCGACGCCTTTTTCCGCATCGGTCGGCAGCTCGAGCACCTTGAGGCCGAGTGCCTCCAACACATGCAGCAGGCCGAAATAGGTCGGCGACTCGACCGCGATCGTATCGCCCGCCCGCGCGACGGCCTTGAGCGCCAAGGTCAGGGCCTCGGTGCAGCCGCAGGTGATAACGACATCATCGGGCGACCAGCCCTGGCCCCAGCGCAGCGCGCGCCGGCAGATCTCGTGGCGCAGCGCCGCGTCACCCTTGGGCGCGGTATAGATGTTGTAGTCGAGGCCCTTGACCCGCGCCGCGCGCGCCAGGAAGCGGTCGAGCTGCCCCGCCGCCAGCAATTCCGGGCTCGGTACGGCGCAGCCGAGCGGGACGAGGCGCGGGTCGGACGCGTATTCGACGAGGCTCAACACCGTCGCCGAGATCGCGACGCTCGTCGGCATCCCCGGCGGCCGCGACAGCGCTGGCGCTTCCAGCGAGGCCGCGGGCCGCCGCGCGACGTAATAGCCGGAGCGGGGCCGCGCTTCGAGGATGCCGCGGTCTTCGAGCAGCTGATACGCCTTGAGCGCGGTCGAGAGGCTGGCGCGGCGGTCTTTGCTGAGCCGCCTGAGCGACGGCGCGCGAGAGCCCGGCCGCAGCGTGCCCTTGTCGACGAGCCCCGCGACAAACCCCGCGAGTTCCTCGTAGCGATGTGCCGTATCGTTTTGTGTTTCGGTCATTCTGTACCGCTTACAAATGTTATTTTCTGTATCTGTTATCTAACATTTACATCGGGCAAGCTCGTCGCGCAATCAAGGAACGCCTGATGAACCGCTTTCCGGAAAACGACATCATCTCGCTGGTCGGTGCGCCGCCGCGCTACGAATTGGGCGAGAGCACCGGGCCGGACCTCAGGCTCGCCGATCTTCTCGACCGGGACGCGCTCGGCGACCTGCCGCTCGGCTACGGAACCGCCGCCGGCGACCCGATGCTGCGTGCGGCACTCGCGGCGGCGCATGGCGTCGATCCCGAGGACGTCGTTGTCACCGCGGGCGGCATGCACGCGCTGTTTCTGCTGGCCTTTGTGCTGTGCGGGCGCGGCGACGAGGCGGTGATCGCCGCCCCCTGCTTTCCGCTCGCGCGCAACGCGCTGGAGGCGGTCGGCTCGGACATCCGGGTGTTGCGGCTTTCCTTCGAGCAGGGCTACAGGCTCGACCCAAGCGACCTTCGCGGTGTCCTCTCGCCGCGCACCAGGCTCGTGAGCCTCGCATCGCCGCAAAATCCCTCCGGGGTCGCGATCTCGCCCGCGGCGCTGCGCGAGACTCTGCAGTTGATGCAGGAGATTTGCCCCGAGGCGTATTTGCTCATCGACGAAACCTACCGCGAGGCGGCCTATGGCGACGATGCGATCGCCGAGACCGCGCTCGCGCTGAGCCCCAAGGTGATCTCCGTCGCGTCGCTTTCGAAATGCCATGGCGCGCCGGGGTTGCGGATCGGCTGGGCGATCACCCGAGACACGGCGCTGCGCCAGCAGCTCGTGGTCGGCAAGTTCAACACGATCGTTTCTTGCCCGCGGCTCGACGAAGCGCTGGCCTTGAGACTCTTCGAGAGCCGCGAGCCGATCCTTGCCGAGCGGCGCGTGCTGCTCGATGCCGGGCTGCAGCGGACCGCCGCCTGGGGACGCGCCAACGCCGGCTATGTCGAGTGGGTGCGCCCGGACGCCGGCGCGATCTGCTGCGTGCGTCTGCGGCCAGCGGTTTTCGATGACCCGGCGGTCGCCCGCTTCTACGCCGCTGCGGCGGCAAAAGGCGCTCGCGTGGCCAAGGGCGAGTGGTTTGGCGACGAAGCCCGCGTGTTTAGGCTTGGCTTTGGCCTGCTATCGATGGTCGAGCTTGGCGACGCGCTCGGGGCGCTCACCGACGCCTTGAAAGAAACCGCAACAGCTTCAGGGAGGTCATGATGCGCCGGCGTTTTGTCACGCTCGATGTGTTCACCGCGCGCCGCTTCGCGGGCAATCCGCTCGCCGTCGTTCTCGACGCCGAGGGGCTGGCGACCGCGGCGATGCAGGCGATCACCCGCGAGTTTAATCTGGCCGAGACGGTCTTTCTTCTGCCGCCGGAAGATCCGGCGCATCGCGCGCGTCTGCGCATTTTCACCCCGGCGATGGAACTGCCGTTCGCTGGCCATCCGACGGTCGGCACCGCCGTGCTGTTGAACCGCATCGATGGCGGTGGCGCGCGCGACTTCGTGCTCGAGGAAAACATCGGCCTCATCCCGTGCGCCACCGCGTCGATCGATCCCGATCGCGGACGCGCCCGGTTTCAGCTCGCCCGGCTCCCGGAGGAATTGGGCGAGACGGCCGGCCGCGAGATCATCGCGGCGGCCCTTGGCCTCGCGCCCGAGGAGATCGGGTTCGACAGCTTTCGGCCGTCGCTATGGTCGGCGGGCGTGCCCTTTACTTATGTGCCGGTTCGCAGCCTCGACGCGATCAAGCGCTGCCAGCCGCGGCTTGAACATTGGGAGGCAGCGTTCGCCCAGCACGAGCGCAGCTCGGCTTACGTCTTCTGCCGCGAGCCCGTCGAGACCGGTTCGGCATTTCACGCCCGGATGTTCGCGCCGCGCCTCGGGGTCCATGAGGACCCGGCGACCGGCGCCGCCGCCGCCGGTTTCGCGGGCGTGCTCCACCGCTTTGCGCCACCGGCCGACGGCGAGCACGATGTCGTCATCGAGCAGGGCTATGAGATGGGGCGGCCGAGCCTTATCACGCTGTCCGTGACCGTGCGAAACCGCCAGCTTGGCGGTGCCGCGATCGGCGGCGAAGCGATCACCGTCACCGAGGGCACCATCGAAGCCTGATCGAGCTACAGCGCCGCGCGCAAAACCGAACAGCCGGCCCAGCCGAAGCCGATTGTCACCGTCCCAAAGCTCAGCAGCCGGTACACCGTCCGATACCAGCTGGGCGTCGTTCCCAGGTGGAAAGCCCGCATCAGAAAGAGGCCGGGGTTGGTAAGGCCGCCTATCACGATCATCCAGCAATCGACCAGGGCGAGCGGGATCCGCAGCCCGTAAAGCGCCATACACAGCAGCGCCATCAGCAGGAAATCGATATGTGCGCTGATCAGCGCGCCGTAATCCTTGACCTTCGTCTCGACCGCCCGCAGCGGGACGAGTTTTGCGAATGTCGCGATCCAGGCCAGAACGAGCGCCGCGAACAGCATCGCGACCGCGCCCTCGAGTAGAATGTTCATCGTGCTTTCCGGTTGAGGCGATGCCCAGCATCACCCGTTCCGTCGCCGTATGTCCTTGCGAACTACGCTGATTTAAGGCCATGATTTGAAATCTTATAGTGCTGATTACTATTATATGGTCAGATCATGCTAATTTCGGACTTGGATGCGATTGACCGCAACATCGTCGCCGCGCTCCAGGAAAACGGCCGGCTGACCAATGTCGAGTTGGCCGATCGGATCGGCTTGTCGCCGTCGCCCTGCCTGCGGCGCGTGAAGCGCCTCGAAAGCGAAGGCTACATCCAGGCCTATCGCGCGGTGCTCGACCGCAAGCGCATCGGGCTCGGGCTCACCGTCTTTGTCGGCGTCAAGATCGAGGCGCATGCGAATGACAGGGCGGAAGCGTTCCAGCAAGCGGTCGCGGCGATGCCGGAGACCGTTTCCTGTCACCTCGTGGCCGGCGACATCGATTATCTGCTCGAAGTCGTCGTGCCTGATCTCGACCACTACCAGCGCTATCTGGTCGACAAGCTGCTCAACTTGCCGATCGTCCGCGAGGTGCGCAGCAATATCGTCCTGCAGCCCGTAAAGGCAGCCGCGCCGCTGCCACTCGGCCACCTATCCGCCGCGGCTCGTTAGCCAGCCATCTCGCCGAGCCTGGCGTGCCGCCGCATGGCCTGCGGCGGCTGGCCAAAGGCGCGCAAAAATGCCCGGCGCATCCGCTCCGGATCGCGAAACCCCGCATAGGCCGCAATTCCCTCGATCGGCTCGGCGCTGCCTTCCACCCGCTCGCGCGCGGCCTCCAGCCGCAGGCGCTCGATTGCCTTCGCGGGGGTCATGCCCGTCTCGGCGACAAAAGCGCGGGCGAAGTGACGCGAGCTCATCGCCGCGCGATCGGCCAGGTGCTCGACCGAAAGCCGCTCGTCCAGCCGCTCGCGCGCCCAGGCCAACACTGGCGAAAACCGGCTTTCCGGGTGGTCCGTCTCAAGCAGCGCGGAAAACTGCGACTGGCCGCCAGGCCGGCGATGGTAGACGACGAGCTGCTGCGCCGCGCGCTTGGCCGCCGCTTCGCCGAGATCCTCGGCGATGAGCGCCAGCGCCAGATCAATCCCGGCGGTGATCCCGGCCGAGGTCCACACCGTGCCGTCGCGCACGAAGATGCGGTCGGGCTCGACACGAACTTGCGGATAGGCCCGGGTGAACTCGGCGGCGCGCGCCCAATGCGTGGTCGCGCGCTTCCCGTCGAGCAGCCCCGCCGCGGCCAGCACGAAAGCGCCGGAGCACACACTGGCGACCCGCCGCGCGCGCCGCGCCGTGTCGCGGACATAGGCCAGCGTCTCCGCGCAGGCCGAGGCCTCCCGCGTGCCCCACCCGCCGGCGACGATCAGCGTATCGATCGGATCGCCGGTAAAGCCTTCGGCGACCAACTGTACGCCCGACGAGCTGGTGACCGGCCCGGCGTGGCGCGCGACAACGCGGAGGCGATAGGCGGAGTCGGCGCGGTTGCGGAACGATGTTTCGTCGGCTGGCGGCGCCCTCCCGGCAGCCTCGAACGCGGTGAGCGGCCCCGCCGCGTCGAGCAGCTGGAAATCCGGAAAGATGAGAAATTCGATCGTGCGGCTCATGTCAGAAAAACAGGGAAGTATGTCATTTCAGACAGAGCCTAACTCGGCTAAGCTCGCCGCGTCAATCTACGGAGGCTGAGCCATGAGCGAGCGCAACCCGGTCATCGTCTTCGCGATCTTCCCCGGCGTGACGCAGCTCGATTTTACCGGGCCGCACCAAGTGTTCAGCGCGCTGCCGGGCGCCGAAATCATCGTCGCGAGCGTCCACGGCGACCCGATCGAAAGCAACGGCTTCGCCTTTTCCGGCCTGCGCCGTCTCGCCGACATTCCCGAATGCGATGTCATCTGCGTGCCGGGCGGCCGCGGCGCGACCGACATCGCCATCAAGGATGAGGTGTTTCTCGGCGAGCTGCGGCGGCTGGCCGCCGGGGCGCGCTATGTCACCTCGGTGTGCACCGGCTCGCTGGCGCTTGGCGCGGCCGGTCTGCTGCGCGGCAAACGCGCCACCAGCCACTGGGCCTGGCGCGACCAGCTGGCGCTGTTCGGCGCGATCCCCGACCCGGGACGTGTCGTGCGCGACGGCAACATCCTGACCGGCGGCGGGGTCACGGCGGGAATCGATTTCGCGCTCACCTTGATCGCCGAGATGGCCGGCCCCGAGACGGCGCAGGCAATCCAGCTCGGCATCGAATACGCGCCGGCGCCGCCCTTCGACGCCGGCACGCCCGAGGCCGCGCCGCCGGCTATCCTCGCCCGCGTGCGCGAGCGCAACGCGGGCGAGGCGGCACACCGGCAAGCGGCGATCGAAGCCGCCGCCGCGCGGCTGGGGGCGTGAAGCGATGCTACAACTGAGACCGAACTGCGAGTGCTGCGACAAGGATTTGCCGCCCGACGCGGCGGAGGCGCGGATCTGCAGCTATGAGTGCACGTTCTGCGCCGATTGCGTCGAGACCGTGCTCCATAATGTCTGCCCCAATTGCGGCGGCGGGTTTGCGCCGCGGCCGATCCGGCCGGCCACGGAACACCGGCCGGGCGTGTCGCTCGCTACGCAGCCGGCGTCGACGCAACGCGTGCACATGAAATGCACGCGCGAGGACGCGGCGGCCTTCTCGGCGCAGCTGCGCAATATCGATCCGTCGCGCCGCTAAAGGTTAGTTAGGGCTAGACATCGCCTGAACGGTACGGCGCCACCCGTCGAGGGCCGCCGGGTCGGCGGGGAGAACCGCGAAGTCCTGCTTGGCGAAATCGCGCCACGCGTCGTCATGCGCGGGCGACACCGAGGTCAGCAGCGGGAGGCCCGCTCCGAGCGCCGCGCGGAAGGCGCCGCTCAGGCCTTCACCGGCGATTTCGAGCTTGCCGAATTTATTGAGCAGCACGAGGTCGCAACCGGTAGCGATATCGGCTTCGACCGTGGCGGCGGCCGACACCGCGCCGATCCCATCGAGGTGACACGCGGCCACGCCGGGGCCGAGGTCGTGAAAGATCGAAAACCGCGCGCCGGTCGCGAGGTTTCTCAGATAGCCGGCCTGGCAGTGCCGATCAGGCAGGCCGTGGTCTTCCGCGACGAGCCCGGCCAAGCGAACCTCCGACCGCCAGCGTTCGGCCAGGCTCCGGAATAGCTCCTGGATTTCGACGTTCGAGGCGCCGCGAACCACGGCGACGGTTTTTCTAGGTTCGTCCATCTCGATCGATGTTCATTATGTCCGATCAAATATAAGGCCCGCGAAGGACGCCGGCCATAGGGAAAGCCCGCTCTTCGCCAGCCGGGGCGAAGACAAGGCCGTACCGCTAATCGCCGGACGACTCGTATCCCATCGTCCGATCACGCTCGCGGTCAGCGGTGCTGCGGCTGTTGGCGCTGCCAAAACCGCCGCCGCCAGGGGTGCCAAGCTCGATACGATCGCCGCGGCGGACAAATTGCGGCCGGCGGTTGTCGATCGTCTTGCCGTTGATCGTCACAAAGCCAAGTCCGCCCGCCACGCCGCCGCCAAGCCCGGGCGCGGCGATCTTGGTGCGCTCGACGACAAATAGCGCGGCGATCTCGTCATCGCTTTCGATGTCGATCGCGACATCCTGGCCAAGCCCGCCGCGATACTGCCCGTCGCCGCCCGAGCCTTCGCGCAGCCGCTTGTAGCGGAAGAAGATCGGGTTGTTACGCTCGGCGACCTCGACCGGGGTCGACGAGATGTTGGACGGCCAGGAGAGACAGGCGACGCCGTCCTTGTCGGGCCGCGCGCCAAACCCGCCGTTGAAGAACAGCACCGTCGCGAAATTCCGCCCCTCCCGCCGCCCGGCAAGCGTCAAGGCCCAGAGCGGCGAGCCCGGTGCCGCCATCACCCGCTCCGGCACCACCTGGTAGAGCGCGCCAAACACCAGCATCGGCACGTAATGCCCGCTCGCCATGCGGCCACCGACCGCGACCGGTGGCGTCGGGTTCAGCACCGAGCCCTCAGGCGCCGTCACCGTCACCGCGCGGAACATGCCCTCATTGTTCGGCAGGTTCGGCAACAGCGCGCATTTGACCGCGTAGGCGGTCATCGCATTGGTGTAGGTCAGCGGACAGTTGATCGCGCGCGGCTGCTGCGGCGATGAGCCGGCGTAATCGGCGGTGATCGCGCCGTCGCTTATCGTCAGCGCCAGCTCGAAACGAAACGGCTCGGCCAGGCCATCGGTGTCAAAGCCGAAGCGATAGGTGCCCTCCGGCAGGGCGCGGATCGCACTGCGCATCGCCGCCTCGGAGCGCGTGAACAGCTCATCGGCCAGGTCCCGCACATCGGGCTGGCCGTATTCCTCGAGCGTCACGACCAGCCGTTTGGCCATCAATTCGACCGCGCCGACCAGCGCCCAGATATCGCCCAGCGTCTGGTCCGGCGTGCGCACATTGGTGCGGATCAGCTTCAACAGCGTCGCATCGGCGACGCCGTTGCGCATAAAGCGCATCAGTGGGATGTGCAGCCCTTCCTCGAACACCTCGCGCGGCTCGACCGAGCGCACCATGCCGCCGATATCGGGCACATGCGAACACGCCGCGGCAAAGGCGACCAGCCTTCCGTCGCGAAAGATCGGCTTGGCGACGCAGACATCCGGCAGATGCCCGGTGCCCTGCCACGGATTGTTGGTGATGTAGACATCGCCGTCCTGCATCTTTTCTTCCGGGTTTCCGGGCCCGAACTCGCCGAGGAAGTGCCGCACCGTCGCCGGCAATGTGCCGATAAATGAGGGGATGCTGCCGGTGTTCTGCGCCAGCGATTGCCCGTCGGCGTCGGTCAGCACGCAGGCAAAATCATTGGCCTCGTTCGACAAGGTCGAAAACGAGGTGCGGACGATGACCTTCGCCGCTTCGTCGACGATCGACGTGATGCGGCTCCACAAAATCTCGATCGTCACCGCATCAAGCATCGCATCTGCTCCATACTCGGATCATCGCAGCTCCACCACGATACTCCCCGACGGCATGACCCGCGCCGTGGCGGCCGGGCCGATAACCAGGGTCGAACCAGGATCTTCGATCAGCGCGGGGCCGGCGATCACGGTGTCGGCGGCGAGGCGGTCGCGGTCATAGACCGTCGCGTCGACAAAGCCTCCGGCTTCGGCGAACCACGCGCGGCGCCGGCCTTTGATGGCGCTGCTCTCACCGGCGGCGCTGGCCAGACCGGCGATCTCGCCGCCCGACACCGCGACGCGCACCGACACCCGCGCATTGATGAATTCGAGCGGCACAGCCGGCGGCGCACGGCCGAATTTTTCGCGATAGGCATGCACAAAGGCGGCGGCCAAGGCGGGGCGCGCCGTATCGTCCACGTAAGGGCCGGGCGGCAACGGGACTACGAGGTCAAACCCTTGCCCGACGCAGCGACCGTCACCGAGCCGGTCGACGCGCAGCCCGCCGAGCGGCAGACCGGTGGCGGCGACGACCGCGCGCGCCTCTTCCTCGATCTGACGGAACGCGGCTTCAAAACCGGCAAGCGGGTCGCCGTCGAGCCGAAAGCCGACCGTCGTTACCCGGTCGACCCGGGCCGGCGCGACCAGCAGCCCCCAGGCCGAGGCGACCCCCGGCGACGGTGGGCAGACCAACCGGGCGATGCCCAGCTTGCGCGCGACACCATAGCCGTGCACCGGCCCGCCGCCGCCGGTGCAGACCAGCGCGTAGCGGCGCGGGTCGCGACCGCGCTCGGCGATATGGACGCGCGCCGCACCGGCCATGTTCTCGTTGACCACCTCGTGGATACCGGCAGCGGCCGCCTCGGGGGCGAGCCCAAGCGCCTCGGCCAGATCGGCGATCGCGCTTGCGGCCGCCCCCCGATCGATCTGCAGCGTGCCGCCCGCGAAGAAATCCGGATTGAGATAGCCGAGCAGCATGTTGGCGTCGGTCACCGTCGGCGCCATGCCGCCGCGGCCATAGCAGGCAGGCCCCGGCTCCGAGCCGGCGCTGTCCGGGCCGACCTTGAGCAGGCCGATCTCGTCGCGCCGCGCGATGCTGCCGCCGCCAGCGCCGATCTCGATCAGCTCGATCGTCGAGAGGCGGATCGGCAGGCCGCTGCCTTCGATAAAGCGCTTCTGCCGCGCCGCCTCGAACCCATAGGCGACAAGCGGCTCGCCGCCATCGACCAGGCTGAGCTTGGCGGTGGTGCCACCCATGTCAAAGGCGAGCAGGTCGGCCACCCCGTCGCGCGCGCCAAAAAACGCCGCCGCGAGCGCGCCCGCCGCCGGCCCGGATTCGAGCATCTGGACGGGATTGCGGTTGACCTCGTCGGCATGGGTCAGCCCGCCGCCCGACAACATCAGCAGGAGCGGCGCCGAGATGCCGAGGCCGGCTAACTCACGGGCTAGCGCCGCGAGGTAGCCGGCGGCGATCGGCTTGACATAGGCGCTGGCAACCGTGGTCGAGGCGCGTTCGTATTCGCGGATCTCGCGCACCACCTGATGCGACGGGGTCACGAACAGCTCCGGCGCGTGCGCGGCGATGGCGTGCGCGGCCTGTTCCTCATGCGCCGGGTTGGCGTAGGCGTGTAAAAACACTACCGCGACGGATGTCACCCCGGCGGCCCGCAGCACGTCGACTTGGCGCAACAGCTGCGCCTCGTCGAGCGGCTCGGCGACGCTGCCGTCGGCCCGCATCCGCTCGCTGACATCGAGCCGCAGGTTGCGCGGCACCAGCGGCGGCGGGTTTTCGATGCCGATATCGTAAAGGTCGTATTTGCGCTCACGGCCGATCTCGAGCATGTCGCGGAAACCGGCGGTGACGAGCAGCCCCGTTGGCGCGCCCTTGCGCTCGATCAGCGCGTTGGTGAACAGCGTCGTCGCATGCACGACCCGGCTGATGCCGCGCGGGTCGAGCCCGCTTTCGGCGAGGATCGTGCGGACACCGGCGACGACACCCTGCTGTGGGTCGGCATGCGTCGTCAGCACCTTGCAGCCCCAGCGATGGCCGCTGCCGTGATCGTGAATGACGAGATCGGTGAACGTGCCGCCGATATCGATGCCCAGAGAATATTCGCTCATGTGCGTCTTAGACTTTTTCCCCGGCGTCATGTCCGCTCGCGGTCGCGAACAGCATCTCCTGTGGCGCGCGAGCGTCACCGACGAGAACGACGTCGATACCGGCGGCCTGCAGCGCGCCAGCCAGGGCATCGTCCGGCGCTCGCGGTGTCGCATAAGTCAGCAAGACAACATCCTCTATCGTCCGCACGTCGCCGTTATTGATGTTCACGACGTCCAGGTGCCCCTCGGCGCAGGCGTCGCTCCATCGCGGTTCGCACAAATTTATAACCTCGATCCGCTGCTCGGCCATTCGCCGGAGAATGCCTTGCCGCGTCGTCATCGCCACGTCGGTCGCGATCGTGTCGCGCGGCGTCACGATGACCATGTGGCTAAAGCGCGCGCGCAGCGCCTCCGCGGCGGCGTAGGTGCCTTCGGTATGGTCGGCATCAAACAGCACGGCCGTGCCGGGCTGGCGCGTATCGTATCGCAGGACATCGACCATCGCGGATCGGAGATCGGGGACCCATCCTTCCTGGCGCACATCGGCGGGCAGCCAGTCAGGCGGGATCATCGACGATCCCGTCGCCAGGATCACAGTGTCGGGCCGCAAGGCGATGATGTCTGCCGCCGTCGCGCGATGGCCAAGGACGAGTTGCGCGCCCGCCCGCTGCGCCGCGACGGTCTGGTAATCGTAGATCGAGGAAATGGTTTCGCCGCCCGGCAACTGCTCCCGCAGATAGGCCTTGCCGCCGATCCAGTCGGAGGCGCCGAACACGGTCACGTCGTGTCCGCGCGCGGCGGCGACCCAGGCGGCCTCCATGCCGGCGATCCCGGCGCCGACGATGACCACGCGTTTGCGCAGGCTGGCCGGAGTAGGAACGAAGTCGACCTCGTCCGGTCGGCCGACGCGGGGGTTGTTCACGCAGGCGATAGGCACGTGCATCATGATGATCGCGGCCCAACAGGTATTGCACGACAGGCAGTAGCGGATGTCCCACGTCCGTCCCGCGGCGGCTTTGCGCGGCCAGGCCGGGTCGGCGACCAGCGGGCGGCCCAACGCCACGAGCGATGCTTCGCCGCGCGCCAGGATGCCGTCGGCCTCGGCCGGGTCGGTGATCCGGCCCAACGCCATCAGCGGCACGCCGTTCAACGCGTGCCGCAATTCGCGTATCGCCGGCATGTACGGCATTGGCGGACCGTGCCGGTCGGGTGTGTGCATCTCGAGCGTGCGGGCGTGTGCGCCGCCGGCGAAGCAGACGTAATCCGCCTCGCAACCCATGTCCCTCGGGCGGGTCAGCAGATCGGCGATGATCGCGGCTTCGGACGGGCCGACGCCGCCTTGCAATCCGTCATCCACCGGCAGCTTCAGCCCGACGATGAAGTCTCTGCCGCAGGCATCCCGCAGCGCCGCGACAACCTCCGCCACAAAGCGCGTCCGGCCTTCCCAAGAGCCGCCGTACTCGTCGTCGCGGCGGTTTGACTGCGGCGAAAGAAATTGATGGAACATGTGTCCGTGCGCGCCGGAGATCTCGACCCCGGAAAACCCGCATGCTTTCAGGTGGGCGGCGGACTCGGCGATTTCCGCCACCAGCCCGCGAACCTCCGCTTCCGTCAGCGCGCGCGGCACCGTCCAGGACAAATCGTCGGGCAGCGCGGAGGCACCGACCGCCTCGGGGTTGCGGCCGGGAAAATGACGCCCGCGGCCGGCGTCCTGAATCTGCCCGAGCAGCCGGCAGTCCTGCGATTCCACGGCTTCCGCGAAGCGCCTCAGCCCGTCGGCGTCGTCCTTTCGCCAGACCTGGACGCGGGGGATGCCGGCTTGATGCCGCATCATCGCCAACGGCTCGGTGATCGTCATCGCCGCGCCGCCCGCCGCGCGGTTCGCGTGGTACTGGATCATCCGGTCGGTGACCCGGCCGGCCGGCGTCGCCAGCAGGCTCATCGAGGCGTGCACGATGCGGTTGCGCAGCGTCTTGCCGGCCAACTCGAACGGTGTGAACAACGCGTGGAAGTCGGACATCGGTTGAAACGTTCCGGGCGTGCTGCTCGTGCCGCCGATCTTGTCGTGTCGCGCTATCAGCGCCTAGCCCCGCCTGAAGATTGCGTCGGCGTCACTGTGCGGTGATGCCGCCATCGACGACGAGACCCGCGCCGGTCATGAACGCGGCATCGTCGGAGGCGAGGAACACGATGCCCTTGGCGATGTCGTTGGGCGTGCCCATGCGGCCGATCGGCAGGCGCTGGATGACTTGGGCCCGCGCCGCTTCGATGTCGTTGGTGCCGAGGTTGCGCGCCCGGGTTACCAGCACCTGGTCGCCCATGTCGGTATCGATCGTGCCGGGATGGATCGAGTTGACCCGGATGCGATAGTTCTTGCGGGCAAATTCGAGCGCGGCGGATTTGGTGAAGAGCGTCACGCCGCCCTTGGTCATCGAATAGAGCGGGTCCTGGGTCGACCCGACGAGGCCGGCGGTCGAGGCTGTGTTGACGATGACGCTGCCATGGTCACTCTGCTGCGCCGCGTCCCGCAGCGCCGGCAGGCAGAGCTTGGTGCCGAGAAACACACCAGTCAGGTTGACTGAAGAGAGCCGCTCCCATTCGGCGAGGCTGGCGGCTTCGATATCCTTGCCGAGAAACAGTCCGGCATTGTTGACCAGGATGTCGAGCTTGCCAAAACGCTCGATTGTGACGGCGATCGCCGCCGCCCAGTCTTCGTCACTGGTCACGTCGAGATGCACGTAGAGCGCGGCATCGCCGAGCGTTCGCGCCGTCTCGCGGCCGCGTTCGTCCAGCATATCGCCGATCGCGACCCTGGCGCCGGCCTCGACTATCAGCCGCGCGGTTTCCGCGCCGATACCGCGCGCCGCGCCGGTGATGAGGGCCACCTTGCCATCGAGACGGTTCATCGCGCACCTCCACTATTCCTACTGGCGTTGTCGCTGCCGACGCCGGTTGATATCGTCGCGTCACTGGCGCGCCAGTCTATCCGATCCGCATCGCCGGGGAGAGCCGTTTGGCCCTATCGATCAGGCAGCTTGCTCCCACCTTTGCGGGTGAAGTCACCGGCATCGATTGCTGCAAGAAGCTGTCATCCGCGGAAGTCGCTTCCATTCATGCCGGCATGGCCGAATACGCCGTGCTGGTGTTTCGCGATCAGCCCCTGACGGATGACGAACAGCTCCGTTTCACGCTGCATTTGGGCGAGCTCGAAGAAACTCGAGGCGGGACGCCGGGCAACATTCACTTCCGCACCGATCGCGAGGTCAGGAAGCTTGGGCCCGGCGTCAAGGATTTCTCGAATGTCGGCCCGGAAGGCCCGTTGTCGACCGGCAGCCGGGCCTATGCGTTCAAGCTCGCCGACCAGCTGTGGCATTCGGACAGCTCGTTCAACGCGATCCCGGCTTCCTATTCCTTGCTGTCCGGCCGTTCCGTCGTCTCGTGGGGCGGCAACACCGAATTCGCCGACATGCGGGCGGCCTACGACGCCCTAGACGACCGGACCAAAGCGGAGATCGAAGACCGTGTCTGCCGCCATTCGAACATGTATTCGCGGGGCAAGCTCGGGCTGGCTGAATTCACCGACGAAGAACGCGCTGTCTTCAAGCCGGTCCGTCAGCGGCTGGTGCGTCGTCATCCGGTGAATGGCCGCAAATCGCTGTTCCTGTCCGCACATGCCGCCGAGATCGAAGGCATGCCGATCCCGCAAGCACGGATCCTGTTGCTTGATCTGACCGAGTTCGCAACGCGGCAGCGATTCGTCCATTCCCACGTCTGGCGGGTCAACGACCTGGTGATGTGCGACAACCGCTCGACGATGCATCGCGGGCGGCGATTCGACCCTAACGAGGCTTGCGACATCAGACAGACGCA
>DATMLO010000224.1:0-21060 GCA_035570495.1 Allostellaceae bacterium
CTGATCCAGTCGCGTCCCGGCCACAGAAAGACATTCTTCGCGGTCTGCATCGAGATCGTACTGGCGCCGTGCAGCCGCTTTGTCCCTTGCTCGTAGCGGTGCCAGGCGGCCTCGATGGCCTCCCAGTCGAAGCCGTGATGCTGGCAGAACTTGCCGTCCTCACCGGCCATTGCTGCACGCGCCAA
Source organism: Allostellaceae bacterium (assembly GCA_035570495.1). Classification (GTDB taxonomy): domain Bacteria; phylum Pseudomonadota; class Alphaproteobacteria; order ATCC43930; family CGMCC-115725; genus DATARH01. The sequence continues at coordinate 186 of DATMLO010000224.1, forward strand.
GTTTGGCGATATCTCGTCGAGCGAGCGCCATGATTTCGAAATGGCGTGGCCCTCGACAAGGCGGATCAGCATCAACGGCGTCACCGGTGGCGGCACGATGCGATAAAGCGCGACGACGAGAACGGACAAGATCACGCCCCCGGTCGTCGCGAAGATCAGGATGCGGCCAAGACGCCGGAGCATCAGGATGGACGAAGCCTGCGGCGGCTCAATCGAACTCGGTCGACAGTTCGGGGTGGCGGAAATGCGCGAACATCCGCCTGACCTGGTGCGGCTGGTTGCGGCCGGGCGACAGCTCGGGCAACTGATTTTCGTCAAAAAAGCCGATCTCGCTGGTCTCGATGCTGGTCTGCGGCGCGCCGCCGGTCAGCTCGCAGATAAAGTAAAATTTGTAGATCGAGAACGGGTAGGGCGTCGGGCTGTGCCGGCTGCGGTCCCACACTGCGGCGAGCTTTACGGCGCGGGCCGTATAGCCCGATTCTTCCTGGATTTCGCGCTCGACGCACTCGCGCGCGGTCTGGTTCACGTCGCACCAGCCGCCCGGCATCGCCCATTTCCCGTCGGTCAGCTCGCGCACCAGGAGGATGCGGTTGTCGCGAAACACTGCGCCGCGCACCCCGACCCGAGGCGTCGCGTAGCCGACATCCTGTGCGAAAAGATGCGCGATCTGCTCGACCGCATTGCCCGAGCCCAGCGCCATCAGCTCGCTCGCCATGACCCGCAGTCGGTCGAAGCGCTGCGTATCGAACGGGTCCTTCGCGAAATGTCCGCCGGTTTGCCCGATAGCATGCAGCTCGCGGGCAAGCTCGAGCCAGGCCGGGTCGCTCGCTGCGGCGCGGATCGAGCGGCGATAACCATCGGGCAGGTTCAGCGCGGCAAACTTACCGAGCGCAAACCATCCGAGCCGGCGATGCTCGTCGCTGATCCGCAACTCACCCGGCGCCGTCCGCGTTACCCGATAGGTCACGATCATCACGTGACGGCCGGGCAGTACTTCGTAATTCCAGCAATCGACAATCGGCCCGACCGCAATCGTCGCGCTCAGCTCCTCGGCGAATTCGCGCACGAGAGCTTCGGCGGGATCTTCGCCTAGCTCAGGCCGACCGCCGGGCAATTCCCACTCGCCGCGCTCGTTTTCGAGGAGTAGGACGCTGCCGTCTTCGATCAACACGCCCTTTATCGAGATCGCTGCTGACATCGCTGGCCCTGTTGCGTTCGCCCGCCAGCATATCCCAAAGATCGGGCATGCGCTTCGGCCCGGCCTGTGCTGAGATAGGGCTGTGCTGAGATAGCGCATCCCCCGGCGCGAGTGTCCCCCATGCCGCACCCCGAACCGCACCGCCTGTCCGCCATAGAGATGGCCGCCGCGATCGACGCCGGCAATCTCACCGCGGAAGCCATCGTCGCCAGCTGCCTCGAGCGCATTCGCGCGCGCGAACCGGTGGTGCGCGCCTGGACACATATTGCCGGCGATGAGGCGCTCGCCGCGTCTCGCGCCGCCTCGCGCGGTTCGCTGATGAAGGGCATTCCCTTCGGTATCAAGGACATTTTCGACACCGCCGACATGCCGACGGGCTACGGCTCGCCGATCTATACCGGCTGCCGGCCGAGCTTTACCGCCAGCGCCGCGACCCTGCCGCGCGCGGCCGGCGGTGTGCTGCTCGGCAAGACGGTGACAACCGAGTTTGCCAACCGCCATCCTGGCCCGACCGCGAACCCGCACAACCCGGGCTTTTCACCAGGTGGCTCGTCGAGCGGTTCGGCCGCTGCGGTCGCCGATTTCATGGTGCCGCTGGCGATCGGCACGCAGACCGGCGGCTCGGTGATCCGACCAGCGGCCTATTGCGGCGTCACCGCGCTCAAGCCGAGCTACAACATGTTCGCGCCGGCGGGCATGCACTCGAATACCGAGACGCTCGACACGGTCGGCATCATGGCGCGCTCGGTCGCCGACATCGCGCTGTTCCGCGCCGCGATGATGGCGATCCCTTATGAGCCGCCAACGATGCCCGAGCACGCGCCGCGCCTCGCGCTGTGCCGCACGCCGCATTGGGACAAGGCCGGGCCAGACGGCAAGGCGGTGCTGGAGGAAGCGGCCAGGCAGCTCTCCGCCGCCGGCGCCGAGGTGGTCGAAGCCGAGCTGCCGAACGCCTGTGGCAATGTCTCGGAAATCCAGAACCGCCACAGCTTCTTCGAGGCGCCGCGCAACCACGCGCCGGAGCGCGCGCGGCACGAGGCGTTGCTGAGCCCGGCACTGCGCCACGGCCGCATCGCCGGTGGGCAGAAGCTGACACTCGATGAATTCCGCACCGCTTGGCGCGAGGCCGACCGCATGCGCGCGGCGGCGAGGGATTGGGCCGGCGGGTTCGATGCGATCCTGACCCTGCCGGCGCCAGGACAGGCGCCAAAGACCCTGGCATCAACGGGCGACGCGATCTTCAACGGGCTGTGGACCCTGCTCCACATGCCGTGCCTGACCATGCCGGCGGGGCAGGGGCCCGACGGGTTGCCCGTCGGCATCCAGCTTGTCGGCAAGCGGCACGCCGACGCGCGGCTTCTCGATATTGGCCTCTGGGTCGAAAGCCGGTTGGGGGCACGGTCATGAGCGACAGCAACAAGCTCTCGGCCGCCGAGGCTGTCCGCCGCCTGCAATCGGGCTCACTGACCGCCGAGCAGCTCACCCGCGACTGCCTCGACCGCATCGCCGAGCGGGCCTCGGTCAAGGCGTGGATTCATCTCGATCCCGAGCACTCGTTGGCTCAGGGGCGCGCCGCCGACAAGGCCGGGCGGCCAGGGCTGCTCGCCGGGTTGCCGATCGGCGTCAAGGACGTCATCGATACCTACGACATGCCGACCCGGCACGGCTCGCCGATCTATGAGGGCAACCGCCCCTTCGCCGACGCGGCCTGCGTCGCGCAGGTGCGCATGGCCGGCGGCACGATCCTCGGCAAGACTGTGACGACCGAGTTCGCCAATCGCTATCCCGGCGCGACGGTGCATCCGATGAACCCGGCGCACACGCCCGGCGGTTCGTCGCAAGGCTCGGCCGCCGGGGTCGCTGATTTCCAGGTGCCGCTTGGCTTTGGCACGCAGACCGGTGGCTCGACGATCCGCCCGGCGGCGTTTTGCGGCGTCGTCGGCTACAAGCCGAGCCTCGGCGAGTTCAGCCGGGTCGGCATCAAGCTGCAATGCCAGAACCTCGACACGCTCGGCCTTATCTGCCGCAGTCTCGATGACATCCCGCTGTTGCGCGCGGCGCTGATCGACATGCCGCTACGGAAGATCGACCGCGGCACGAGCGTGCCCCGCATCGCCATCTGCCGCACGCCGCAATGGGATGTCGCGGACAGCGCCACCCAGGCGACGATTGAGGCCACCGCAGGCAAGCTTTCGGCCGCCGGCGCCAAGATCAGCGAGGTCGAATTCGCTGCGCCGTTCCGCGATATCGCAAAGACCCATCAGTGCATCTTCTATTACGAGGCGGCGCATAATTACGCCTATGAACATCTGGAGCACCGCGACCAGGTCAGCCAGGTGCTGCTCGACACCGTGCTCGACCCCGGCGCCGCGATCCCGCTCGGCGATTACATCGCGGCGCTCGAAACGGCGGAGGCGTTTCGCGCGCATCTCGACGATATCTTCGCCGATGTCGATCTGCTGCTGACCCCCAGCGCGCCAGGCGAGGCGCCCGAAGGTCTCTCGTCGACCGGTAACTCGGCCTTCAACGCCACCTGGACTCTGTCGTGGTGTCCCTGCGTGACCGTGCCGGCCGGCACGGGCCCCAAGGGGTTGCCGCTCGGCGTGCAGCTGGTCGGTCAGCGCTTCGCCGACGAAAAGACGGTTGACGCCGCCGCCTGGGTCGAGGCTCACCTGAATTAACCCCGAAGGAGGAACCCCATGATCTACGAACTGCGCGTCTATCACTGCGTGCCGGGCCGTCTGCCCGACCTCATCAAGCGCTTCGACACAATCACATTGAAGCTCTGGGAGAAGCACGCGATCCACCAGGCCGGCTTCTGGACGACACTGGTCGGTCCCGGCAACAACGACCTCACATATTTCCTCAAATGGGAATCGCTCGCTGAGCGCGAGGCCAAGATGGGCAAGTTCGGTGCCGATCCAGAATGGCTCTCGGCGCGCGCCCAGACCGAGGCGAACGGCCCGATCGTCGCGTCGATCACCAACCAGTTCCTCGTGCCGACCAGCTTCTCGTCGGTGAAGTGACGCCCCCGAGGGGGCGTCATCCCCGGGCTTGACCCGGGGATCTCATGCCATAGTGGAAAGGAAACCCCGATGATTTACGAACTCCGCGTCTACCACACGATGCCCGGCAAACTGCCCGCACTGCTCAACCGCTTCGACACCATCACCCTCAAAATCTGGGAGCGGCACGGCATCCAGCAGGCCGGATTCTGGACGACCCTGGTCGGCGAGTCGAATGCCGATCTCACCTACATGCTGAAATGGGAGTCGCTCGCCGAGCGCGAGAAGAAATGGGATGCCTTCCAGGCCGACCCGGAATGGATCACGAAGCGCGCCGAGACCGAGAAGGACGGCCCGATCAATGCGCGGGTCGAGAACTCGTTCCTGGTGCCGACCAGCTTCTCATCGGTGAAGTAAAGCCCGCTTTCAGGCGTTGGCCGCGAACCTGACTCCTCTCCCGTCCGGCGGGGGAGGAGCGTCAGGCGCTCACCATGTTGTGGCCTGCGGGCGGTAGCGTTGGTTCATGACCCTAAGACGCCGGGCCATCACGCGCATGACCATCAGGGCAAAATCCGGCGCCTCGGCGATGAGCGCCAGGAATTCCGTTCGATCGAGCCTGATCAACTCGGTGAAGGTTCCGGCAATGACCGACGCGCTCCGCGGCTTCGTCCGGTCGACAAGCGCCATTTCGCCAACAAGCCCGCCGCTCTCGACGACCTCATAAACGGCCGAGCCGCTCATCACCCGTAGCGTGCCACGCGACACGATGTAGAGCGCGTCACCGTCATCCCCCTCTCGGAAGAGGAAATCCCCCGGCTTCAACGAGATGGTCGCTGGCAGACCGCGTTGAGCGGCAACGGTCGCAAAGTTGCACTCGTCGAGCATGTCTGAACCCCGCAGCGACCGGCATCCGACGGCTCGCACCCTTAACGGCGCGTTAAATTAACCCTCTTCCTGCCTGCGGCTGCGGGCCGTGCGGTCACTCGTATCCGCCGACGATGAACTTCTCGTCGATCGTGAAGGTCTTGATGCGGCCGATAAAGAGGGCGCCGTCGTCGTGTAGGCGCTTTGCCTCGGCCGAGGCATTGGCGCGGGCCATCGCCTCGGCATCGTCGAACCAGGTTTCGGCGACGCCGTCGACCTCGACATCGGTCTCGGGGATGTCGGGTCGGGTGCGGGTCGCGACGATATGGTTTTGCACGTAGCGGCGCATGCCCGGCACCGCATGGGCGAGCGGCGCGTGGGTCTCGACCCAATGACGCACGAACTGCTCATGCGTCAGCTCTGGCCGTCGGGTCAGCAACGAGATGCTCTTGATCATCGGGGCTCTCCTGAGGCGGAAAGCCAAGTCTACCTTGCGCGGACGCCTTCGAGGAACAGCGTCACCGCGTTGCTGGCATGGGCCGAGATCTCGGCGGGGCTGAGCGGCGGGCCAAGGCCGAGCGCGCGTCGCTGCGGCGCCGTAACGATACTGAAGATGAATTGCTCGGCGGCAAAGCGCGGGTCGATCGCGCGCAATTCGCCGCTCCGGATGCGTGGCTCGAGCTGGCTGGCGATACGCTCGATGCCGTTCGCGGCGCCCAGCTCGAACATGATCCGGGCGAGGCCGGGGAAGCGCTCGGCCTCGTGGATCACCAGCCGGTGCAGCGCCAGCCCCTCCGGGGTGAGCGCGATCCGCAGCATCTGCTCGGCGGTGCTGCGCAACCCGTCGGCGAGGTCGGGCGACGAGAGCATGGTCGCGTCCAAGGGCGGCAGCCAGCGTTCGATCAGGCGGCGCACCACCGCCTCGAACAGCCGCTCCTTGCCGGGAAAGCGATGATAGAAGGTGCGCTTCGAGATGCCGGCATGCTTGGCGACCGCCTCGATGCTGGTCGCGCCAAACCCGTGGCCGAGAAACAGCTTCTCCGCCACGTCGAGAATACGGTCGGCGAGTTGCGCCGATTGCTGACGCGATGGGCGCCCGCCGCGCCCCCGCGATTCCGATCGCGCCTCAGCCCGGCCGTGCGGCATGCTAGGCCCCAACACTTGTCACCCCATTGACGTAATAGGCAGAAACTTACTCGATGTCTCCCCAAACGCAACCGGAGCGTTCTTTTTCGCCAGATATGACATGCATTGGCAGCAGTTTGGCGCAGGCCGGCGCGCACGGACACAGGCAGCATCTCTTGGCAATGCCGCTAATGATTCGCAGGGGAGCCTTGGCTGGGTGACGAGCCAGACGCTCGGGCCGTCAGAGATCAAGAAACGCCGTTTCGTTCTTGCCCTGCAGCACCAAGTCGAAGCGATAGACGCCTCCGTCGCCCTTCCGCGCGATCAGCGTGTTGCGCACGCCGTCATCGTCGATGCCCGACAGCAGCGGGTCGGCCGCGTTGCCTGCCTCGTCCGAGAAATAGATGCGGGTGAAGAGCTGCTTCAGCAGGCCACGGGCGAAGAAGGCGACATTGATGTGCGGCGCCTGCAGCGCATTGCCGCGCCCGGGCACCGGGCCGGGTTTGATCGTGGTGACCTTGAAGCGACCCTGCGGGTCGGTCGCGACGCGGCCGTAGCCGTGGAAATGCGGGTCGATCTTCTTGTCGACCTGTTCGTCTTCGGCATGGTCGTAGCGGCCGGCGGCATTGGCCTGCCATAGCTCGATCACTGCGTCGGGCACCGGCGCGCCGTCGCCGTCGCGCACCTCGCCCTCGATGACGATATGTTGCCCCTCGGGGTTGCCGCGCGTCATATCGGCCCATTCCGGCCGGTCGAGCCCGAGCGCGAAAAATGGCCCGACCGTCTGCCCCGGTGTTGGGATGAGCTTAGTGGCCCCGGGCTTAATGGCCATGGGCTTTGGCCTCGAACGGGGTCGCCTCGCGGCCGCGCAGCACCATGTCGAAGGAATAGCCGAGCGCCCATTCGGGCTGGCTCAAATTCGGGTCGTAATCGGCGATCAGCCGCACCCGCGCTGCTTCGTCGGCGGTGCTCTGATAGATCGGGTCGTATTGCAGCAGCGGATCGCCGGGGAAGTACATTTGCGTGATCAGCCGGGTGACGAAACCGCCGCCGAACACGCCAAAATGCAAATGCGCCGGGCGCCAGGCATTAGGGCTGTTGCGCCAGGGATAGGCGCCGGGCTTGATCGTCACAAAGCGATAGCGCCCTTCGCCATCGGTCACCGCCTGGCCGGCGCCGGTGAAATTCGGGTCGAGCGGCGCGTCGTGCTGATCGACCGGGTGGTGGTAGCGGCCAGCGGCGTTGCATTGCCACAGCTCGACCAGTGTGGTGGGGATCGGCCGTCCGTCCTCGTCGAGGATGCGGCCGGTGACGATGATCCGCTCGCCGAGCGGCTCGCCCTTATGCTGCTTGGTGAGGTCGGTCTCCTCGGGGCCGGCCCACCCGCCTGTAAAGCTCGGGCCGGTAATCTCTGACAGCGTGTGCTCGAACCGGATCAGCGGCCGGGTCGGCGAGCGTTTCACCGTGCTCGCGTAATCGGGGTAGAGATAGGGCGGTTGCGCGCCCTCGCGGTGGCGGCCATAGGCGGGGGGTTCGGCCATGCGGTCCTCGCGTTTGCTGGTCGCGGCAAGCTGATCCGGTTGCCCGCCGCGGGTCAAGAGGGGGATACTGGTTTCGGCGCGCCTGCCCGATCGGGCAGGCTTCGCCCAAATGACATTTCACGGAGGCAACGATGGCTCTGCGCAAATTCATCATCGAGCGCGACATCCCCGGCGCCGGGACGCTGGAGCGCGAGCAGCTGCGCGGCGCGGCCGCCAAGTCCAACGGTGTGCTGCGCGAGCTTGGACCCGATATTCAATGGGTCGAAAGCTACGTCGCGGCTGACAAGACCTTCTGCGTCTATCTCGCGAAGGACGAAGAGATCATCAAAAAGCACGCCCAGATCAGCGGCTTCCCGGCCTCCAAGATCACCGAAGTGCGCAAGATGATCGATCCAACCACAGAACATTCGCCCTGAACGCGATAAGTATATCTGGCGGATTACAGGGAATTAATCCCGGCATCGCGACGTTCACTCCATGCGGCTGACCCCCCGGTCGCATGTTGAAAAAATGGAGATCGCGATGCCCCACCGGACATACGGCGGGAACAGGTTTGGCCTCGGCGTGTTCGCCGCGCTGGCGCTCGGTATCGCCCTCTCTGGGCCGGCTCTGGCGCAGACGCGGACGCTGACGGTGCTGGCCGACGTGCCGGCGTTGATGCCGGCGCCGTACCATCCCAATGCGACGGCCGCGGTGTACAGTTCGACGCTCTACGACGGCTCCACGTCTAACGGCGGCGTGCGCTACTGGCACTAGACGCGCGCTCACCAAGAGCAGGCGTCGCCCGGAGCGCATAGCCGCTCCAGCGTCGCGGTGAGGGGCAGGAACCAAATTTTTACCGTCATCGACAGCGGAGTCAGCGTGCCGTCATCCGACAGTGTGAGCGACGCGGGCCGTGGCGCATCGTCGGGGTCCTCGTCCTCGCTGCTTTCGCCCTTGAAACCGGCGATCGCCCGCAGCACCAGCGCCAGGTGAATCCCGGGGTCTGACGGGTCGCGCGGCAGCACCCGTACCTCGGCGTTAAAGCGGCGCGCGCCGTCATAGACCGGGATCGTGAATTGCTTCTCCCCGCGCCGGACTGCCGCGCGGATCGCGGTGATGGTGCTTAACGGGTCGATGACGTCGCGGCGGAACTGCTCTTTCAATTCAGGTTTGCGGCTGGTGTCGCCGGGGCCGCGTTCGGCGATGAGCGCACCGTCGCGCTCGACAAAATTCATCCGCAGCGCACGATCCTTGCGCTTGCGTAGGTCGTAATTTGCGTCGAAGCGATTGGGTGAGGGGACCTGGCCGCCACCGAGCCGGCCTTGTGCGACCGCTGTGCCGCGAAAATGTGTCACCACATGCGGCAGCCCCTCGCTGCCGATCGCGATCTCGTCGCGATACCCATCGGGGCCTTCGTGCAGCGCGAGCCGGATGTGAGCCGCCGGCAACCCGGCCCAGCTCGCACTGTAAACTGCCGTCAGATCGTCGGCCGGCGCGGTGGCAGCGCCCAAAAAAAGCGCGGCGGCGCAGGCGAGGGGCCTGGCCGCCGTCGTGATCAGCGCTGCAACCTGCTACTGCAGCCGGGCGATGCCCATCGCCGCGCCAAAGCGGTTGGCGCAATCGAGCGGGTTGCCGTATTTGCGGTGCACCGCCGTGTGGTGCGCACAGGCGAGCAGCAGCCGGTCGCGATCGTGAGCCTGGTTTTTGGCCCAGTCCTCGAGCGTGACCTGGCCGATCTCCTGGTTGTGCGGGTCGTTGCCCATGCGCGCCGCCATCAACGCCAGGCGCCGCACCAGCGGGCCGCGATCCTTCTGATTGTCGAGATAGGCCTTGGTCCAATCGACGCTCGCCTTGCCGTCGAGGGCGAGCAGCGCCTGGTCGAGCCGGTCGAGGATTTCGCCGCCCGTTAGTTTCGACGCGCCGGCCGGGGCCTTGGGTTTGTTGGGCTCGGCGTCGTTGATGCCCTTCTGGTGCCACGCCGCGCGGTTCAGATACGACGTCGCAGTATAGAGCAGCTTCAGCTGCTGCTTGTGTTGGAAGTTATCGAAGTACCACGCCATCGTGTTGAGGTACTCGAAGCAGTGCTGCGGCAGCGAGAAATTGTTGACGCCGCGCGTTTCGAGGATGACCTGAGCCGAGGCGACCTGCAGCGCATCGAGAATGCGGCGCGGGCTCTTGCCAGTCTTCAGCAAGTTCGACAGCACGTCGACATAGCCCGGCTCGGCGTCGCGGATGACGGCCTTCTCGAACCCCGTCTGCTCTTCGGGCGACAGCGGCTCCTTGTTGTTGGCGAGGATGTTGGCTTCCGCTTCCGTCACGCCGCCATAAGGAATGGCGGAGATCGTCGCGCCTTCAAGGAAGAGCTGCACCGCGTTGCAGGCCATCTCGTAGGTCGAGTACCAGCGGGGGCCGACCGCGACATCGAGCGCGCCGGCATAAACGACATTATGCGCGTCGTCCCACCCGAGGAAATTGCCGAGATCGACCGTCGCGCGGGCGCGAAACGCCTTGTGGCCAGTCGTGTAGGAGCGGTTGTAGAGCGCGCGGTCCTGCACATCCATCAAGCCGGCATGGACCAGCTGCGCCAACACGGCCTTGCGCTCCGACGGGTTCTCCATGAGCCCAAGGAACACGCGGTAGGCTTCCAGCACGTTGCCGCGATGCACCAGCGTCATCCAGTGGTCGAGCCGCTCCTGAAGCGACCCGTCGAGCCGTTCCGGCTCCTGGTCGGCCCAGACGACTTCCGGCATCGGCGGCGGGCCCGGCGGCATCGACCAGCCGGGAGAGCGTGCGTAATGGCCGGGCGCCTTCAGGATCTTCTGGTTCCAGATGTCGAGCCCGGTCGGGATGTACCAAACCGTCTGCGCATAGGGCAGCGCCGCGCAATCTTCCGGCACCAGCTTGGACAGCTGGATCGACGCGCGCGCCGATAAGAGGCAATGGTCGTTGTTGACGAAGTTCACATAGCCGTCGTCGATCCGCTCGTGATACGGCACATGCGTATAGGGAGCGTGGATGCGCACGCCCTCTGCGATGATTTCGGTCATTGGCCGACCGGCGCGGACCAGATCGTAATAGACGTCGCTCGCGCCCTTCTGGTCGCGATCGAGAATCCGCTCTTCCAGTTTGGCGTAAAGCGCTTCCGGCTTGCCGTTGTTGCTGAGTGCCGATTGCGGCTGCGCGGCCATCGCAAAGTCCCCTCGTTAGTCCGCGGGAACAATGCGCCGAAAATCCCGGAGCGGCAACGATGCCGCACCATATCAAGCGGCAATGCGCTCAGCGCATGGCAAGCGCGGCGCGGGTGATTCGGCGCCGCGCTCCGGGTCGGCTACGCGGCGTACGCGAAGCGCCCGTCTTCCTCGACGCCCATCGCGCGGCGTAGTGCGGCGTGCGCCCGCGACAGCCGCGAGCGCATCGTCCCGAGGGTAATGCGCAGCACGGCGGCGGTCTCGCTGTAGCTGCGGCCTTCGAGGCCGATCAGGAGGATTACCGCTCGCTGCTCTTCGGGAAGCTGGCCTAGCGCGCGGTCGAGCTGCGATAGCGTCAGCGGCGCCTGGGGATCGGCGATCGGGGTGGCGGCTTCGAATGTGCCGCGGAACGGATTGCCGCGCAGATCGTGCAGGATCGTCAGCAGCCAGACGTGGAGGCTGCCGCGGCAACGGCGCTGTTCGGCGAGCGCTTCGCGCAACGTGTCCTCGACCAGTTCGGCCGCTTCGTCGGCGTCGCGCGTCAAGGCCGTCGCATGGCGCAGCAGCTTCGGAATTTCCTCTTCGAGCAGCAGATGGAAATCAGTCACCAGCCCCTCCATTTTCCTGCGGCTTTGCTGCCGCGTCATGATGGGGACCTTACCGGCCGACTGTAATCGCAGGATGAATGGGGATGGGTGTTTGGTGAAGAATTGTAAGCCGAAATGCGACGCGGCCGTGCTTTTGACAAGTTCTGTAACGGACGCGTTTCACCACCCGTAGAGGTCGCCGCGCTTCGCACCGTCGAGCCAGCGCACCGGGCCGTCGACCCAGGCGAGCACCCGCGCGCCGTAGCGGCTGGCGAGAGTCATCTCGGTATCGGCATCGACCGTTACATAGCAGCCCGAACCGGCGGCTTCGTCACCGGCGCGGATTTCGCCCGCGAGCACGAAAAGGTCGGTCATCGCCGTCGTGACATGGGCCGGTATCTCGGCTCCCGGCGCCAGCGCAAGCTGGCTGTAGCGCGCCTGATGAGGCTCGCCGGCATAGTTGTACAGCATCCGCCGCGCGACACCGGGAACCGGCCCCGGCAGCGCGGGCAAAGTCTCGATGTCGAGGCAGATGTCCGAGGGCTCGCCGACCGTCGCATCGATCGACTCGCCGGCATCGTCGGCCCGGAGGCCAAGCTCGTTGAGCACGCCGTCTTTGTGCCGCGGATAGAGGATCGGCCCGTCGACCCGGGCGATAAATATCGAGGCGTCGTAGCAGATGACGTCATGTACCGCGCCTGTCAGGTTAATGACCGCCTGGCCGCCGGTCATCCGCGTGACATGGTCGATCAGCGAGCCGGACAGCATATAGCTGCCGACTGGCCCCAAATGCCGGTGCACGCCGGAGCGCGCGAGCGGTGCGAAGCGCACGCCGCCAAACCAGCGCCCGGCGGCGACATCGTTGCGGATATTCTGCTGCTCGACCCCGGGCGGGCCGGACGGCACCCACTCGGTCGCGGTCATGTCGTGGACCGTGATGCGCGGCGTATTGCGACGGGGCATGGCTTACTCCGCGGCGTTCTTGGCGCCGTCGTCAAAGACGTTATAGGTCCGCGCCTGATAGCGGATCATGTAGTCGGTGTAGTAGGTGGTTTCGTAGCGCGGCGGGTTGTCGGGCCCGACGCAGGTCGGCACCGCCGCGACCGGCCAGTCGATATTGGCGTCGCAGAAAAACGCCAGCGCATAGCGCTCGCCGCCGGTGCGGTTGACCGCGCGGTGCGGCGTCGCCAGAAAACGGTCATTGGTCCAACGCAACAGCAGCTGACCGCCATTGACCATGAATGCATCGGGATTGGGCGGCACGTCGATCCAATGGCCGTCCTGCGCACGGATCGCGAGACCCGGGACGTCGTTGGGGGCGAGCAAGGTCAGGAAGCTTGTGTCGGTATGCGGCGCGATGCCGAATTCGTCGTCGGGCGCGGCGGGCTGTGACGGATAGTGCGTCGCCCTCAGCTTGTATTGAAGCTCGCCGAACGCCGTATCGAAATACGCCGCCGGCAGGTCGAGCGCGTGGGCATAGACGCGCACCAGCTTTTGCACCAGCCGCTCCAGCGCGTCGCAATACGCGACCAGCGTGTCGCGGTAGCCAGGCAGCGCCGCCGGCCATTGATTGGCGCTGCGGAAGCGCCGGTCCGACACCACGTCGGGATGGTCGACCGCCAGATCGCGCGCCATGAAGAACGCTTCGCTGACATTGGGCTTGGTCACGGTCTCGACGACCGAGGTGCGCAGCGTGTCGCCCATCATCGGCAGGTAGCCGACATTGTGCTTGTCGAGCTTGATCTGCAGCTTCTCGCCGAGCGGCTGGGCATGGAAGCGCGCGACCTGGGCATAGACATCGCGGATCAGCGCCTGCTGCACGCCGTGATTGACGATCGCGTAAAAGCCGATCTCGGTGAGCGCGTAGCGCAGCTCTTTGGCCGCGCGATCGAGCGCGCCTGGCGCGCCCGCGAGATAAGGGCCGAGATCGATGACCGGGATGGTCGCGGCGGCGCTCATGTCACACGGGCGCCGACGCAAAAAGCTTCAAGTCGGCGACAAGACCGTCGTCCCGCTCGATCGCATAATCGAAGTTGCCCTTGAGGTTCTTTTCCTTGACCAGCAGCGCGTTGGGGTCATTCGTCGCGAAGACGCGCAGATGCCTGTCGACGCCTTTGAGCTCGGCGAGCTTTTCGCCGAGTGCCGCGGGTTTCGCCCGCTCGCTGGCGTCGATCAGCTCGACCAGCCCGGCTTCGCTGATGCCGGCCTTTTGCAACTTTGCTTGATAAGCGGCGATCGCCGCCGCCTTTTGCTGCGCGGCGGCGCCCTGCGCGGTTTTCTGCGCGGTTTGCTCGCGCCGCCAGTCATCGTATTGCGTCTGTGTGCGCTGCAGCAGTGTCGCGATCGGCACGTCGCGGGTGTCGACCCAGACCTTGGCGCGCAGCCAGGTCTTGGCCATCCAGCTGCGGCGCGCCGCATCGCTGACCTCGCGCAGGCGCTCCGCGCGCACCTGCTCGCCCCAGTGGACGACCTCGTGCGTGTCGCCGCGCAGCTCGGGGAGCTGCAGCGCCGGCCCGGTAGCGCGCGCCACGGTCGGCGTGGTGACGCCGTGGCGCTGCTTGGCCAGCGCGAACTGGCGTCGATACTCGTCTTCCCACTCGTCGCTGTCCTCTTCCGGGACGGCGCCGAATTTTTCCTGCAGCGCCCGGGCGGTTGCCTCGATCGCCGCTTCCTTCAGCTGGGTCAGGTCCATGCGGCGACTCTATGACAGCATTTCGAGCGCCTCAATGTCGGCGATTTCGATGAGCCGTTTGCCAAGGCGCAGCACGCCCTCTTTCTGCCAGATATGGAGCTGCTTGTTGACGCTCTCGCGCGCCGCGCCAACCATCCCGGCGAGGTCCTGCTGGGTGATGCGCAGCACGACGGCTCCGGCCGTGGCGGGCGGCGCGCCCTGCGCGAGGCGCACCAACGCCATCGCGATGCGGTCTTCGAGACGACCGAACATCGCTTCCTGAACCTGCTGGTCGGTCCGCCGCAAGCGCTGGCACAGCAGCTTCAGCAACAGAATGCAAAGATCGGCGCGGCGTTCGAGAAACGGCATGAAATCGCGGTGATCGAGCACTAGGAGCTCGCAGTCGGTCATCGCGATGGCGTCGGCGGTACGATCGGAGCCGTCGAGCAGCGCGATCTCGCCAAACACCTCGCCGGCCGACAGGATCGTCAGCACGATGTCCGGGCCGGCCGGTGACGGAGTGCTGATCCTGACGCTGCCGCTGAGGATCGCCATCATGCTGCGGCCGGGCGATCCCTTGGCGAAGATCATCCGGCCAGACGGGTAACGCTCAGCCCGCGCGTGCAGCAGCAGCGCGTCGAGATCGGCCTGCGGCAGCTTGCCGAAGAGAGCATGGCCTTCGAAGACCCTGCGCCGTTCGCTCGGGCCGGGTAGCGGCATCGGCGTTCCCGCCACGGTTGACGCGACGGTCACACATACAGCCATTCGCTCGGCGCGGAAAGCGTTGCGGGCGCGGCGAATGGGCTAGTGGTGACGATGTTCCAGCCGCCGGACAAAGGCGACCGCCTGGCAGCCGATCGCCGCCAGCGACTCGCCGCTCACGCCATGCCGCAGCCATGACGGCAAATGGGCGATCGCGTCACCGAGATGCATGAAGTGCCGCTCACTCGGAACAACACTCCGCTCGAACGCCACGGCTTCGCTGAAGCGCCGCTCTTCCGCCGCCTCGATCCACCGGGTCAGATCATGCGACATGATGTATCTCCCCTTTTCTGCATGGAATCTAGCGCTGCCCCGGCGCCGTCTATGTGATCGCGGTCACATAGGGTGAATTTTTTATCACTTTTCCGCGCGGCGTCGTCCGGCGGCCCAGTGTTGCCTCTGCTCCTACTCCTCTCGGTTCATTAGCCGGCATCGGCCTGGGGCCAGGGCCGGCCGTGATCTCTGCGTCGTGGGAGGTGAAAAGAACGTTTCTTATGTTATTTTAATGTCATGCCTACTTTATAACCAAGAATAAAAACTTGAAACGACCATATGTCTCCTGCATAAGGGTCTATCTATCATATTTACTACTATAAATTATATAATATATATATTTATATAGTCATTTTTGTCTATGAGAAACAGCAAAATACGGGTAATAATTTCTGTCTAATCTTACTTTTCGGCTTGGCGTTCATGGCGCGGCCGGTGCTGAGGGGGCTGCGCAGCGCAATGACGGGCACGAGCACCAAGGTCCTGGTCATCGATGACGACAGGCTGATCCGCCGGCTGTTGCGCTCGGTGCTGCCACAGCGCGGCTTTATCGTCAGCGAGGCGGAAACAGGCGGAGCGGCGCTCAAGCTCCTCCAGTCCGATCCACCCGACGTGATCATCCTCGATCTCGGACTTCCCGACTTCAATGGGCTGGCGCTCTTACGCCATATCCGCACCGAAACGAGCATCCCGATCGTGGTGCTGTCCTATACCAACGCCACGGGGACCAAGGTCGAGGCGCTCGACGGTGGCGCCAGCGACTATGTCACCAAGCCATTTCATGTCGACGAACTCGCCGCGCGTTTGCACGTCGCCGTACGTCATCGGCTGCAGCGGCAAGGGGCGGCGCCGGTTTTTCGCAATGGCGAGCTGTCGATCGATCTGGTGCGGCGCCGCATCAAGCGCGGCGCGACCGACATTCGGCTCTCGCCGACCGAGTTCGCGATCGTCCGGCTGCTCGTGATGTCGGCGGGAAAGGTGCTGACGCACGACCAGGTGCTGCGCGACATCTGGAACCGGCGCCGCAACATCGACTACTTGCGGGTTTATATGCGCCAGGTGCGCAAGCGCCTCGAGGTCGATCCTGGGAACCCGCAATACATTCTGACGGTTCCTGGCGTCGGCTACCAATTGCAGACCGCCGATTGAACAGCGCGCCGGCATTCGCCGATAATTCTCTAATGTAATTTATATTATCGACAGTAATTGACAGCTGCTGTCGTCGTTCGGGTCGGCGTTAGAAAATATAATTCCATATAAATAATATCGGCAATAAGTATCTCTGGCATAGTTGTTGCCCCCAATCCGACCGCGACAGAACCTGCCGACGGGGGTTCCCGGAAGCCAAAAGGGGATGGAGGGCGATCTCGCGCCGTCGCGTTGCGCTCGGCGTGACGGGGTTAGTGCGTTCCGCTCTTCGCTCCGCAGGTCGCCCGTAGGTCGAATGAGTGTTGAGGGGAGCCTGTATGGTCGGAGTGTTAGTGCGGGCTGCGTGCGTCCTGATCGCGGTCGGATCGATGCCGCAAATTGCCGATGCGCAGAATGTATTAGAGAGCGGCTTGCCGCCGGCGATTGCGTTCACGCCAGGTGCGAATTCGGTGCAAATCGCTCAAACGCTTGTCGCCGCGCCGGCGCCGGCACCCTGCGACGGGGTCAGCCCTTACCAGAATTACGCCTGCCTCGACGCCTATCTGGGCGACGATTTCTTCAGTCGGCTTTACAACTACTACAAACTGGAGATGGGGCAACCGGCTCCGCCGCTCGACCCCAACCAACCGCCGCAACGTATTGACGGCTGGCCGCGCACTCCCGAGGCGACGCCGCCCCAGCCGTTCACCGAATGGCCCTACGGCGGCACGACATCGATCGGCGTCAACCGCACGGCTTCGGTCGATAGCCCGCTTATGGTGGCGCTCGGCAACACTGGCGTCGGCCAGTGGATGAACAGCACCGGCATACAGGTCTATGGCTGGGTCGATCCCGGCATCAACATCAGCAACGAGACGGTGCGGCCCAGCGGCAACTCGCCGATGGCTTATATCTACACGCCCAACACCCTCGAACTCGACCAGTTCGTCGTCTACGTGGACCGGCTGCCAGACACGGTGCAGACCGACCATGTCGATTGGGGCATGCGCGCCTCGCTGATCTACGGCGAGAACTATCGCTATACCACCGCCTACGGCATCACCAGTTACCAGTTTTTGAAGAACAATCAGGTCAACGGCTACGATTTTCCGATGATGTATTTCGACCTATATTTTCCGCAAGTCATGAAGGGGTTGATGGTGCGGGTCGGGCGCTACATCTCGCTGCCGGATATCGAGGCGCAGCTCGCGCCGAACAACTACATGTACACTCACTCGATGACTTACGCCTATGACAACTACACCAACGAGGGCGTACAAACGACACTGGCCGTCACCAAGGATTTGTTCATTCAGCTCGGTATTTCGGACGGCACCGAAGCGGCGATCTGGCATCTCGGGCAGCATATCGCCAACCCCGATCCGAACCCGCTCTATCCCGGTACGACCATGTTGAAGGACCCGGGTGCGCAGCCGACCTTCACCGGCTGCTTCCGCTACAACTGGAACGACGGATGGGACAATGTCAATGGCTGCGCCAACGGCATCAACAGCGGCGCCTGGGGTTACAACAATCTGCAATGGTACGGGCTCACCGCCTATCACAAATGGAATGACAATTGGCACATCGCCTTTGAAATCTACGACGAGCACCAGGACCATGTGCTCAATGCCGACAACCCCACCGCCGCCGGCATTCTCGCGGCTGGCGGTACGCCGTTCTCGCCGCAATACATGCCGTTCAACGCGCCCAGCCCGGCGCATTGTGGCGCTAATGCTGGCTTGAGCTGCTATGCGCACGCGACCGGCATCACCTCTTATGTCAATTACTCGCCCGATCCGCTGGACAATTTCTCGCTGCGTCCGGAGTTCTACGGTGACTGGCAAGGCCAGCGCACCGGTACCAAGGCGATGTATTACGGTCTCGGCTTCGGCTGGCAGCACTGGTTGTCGCCGCAGATCGAGTTCCGGCCCGAGGTCGATTACTACCGGTCGAACGGGGCCAACGCTTTCAACGGCAATTCGAACGCCGGCATCGCGCCGACCCGCAATTTCATCGTGGTCGGTGCAATGGACATGATCGTGCACTTCTGAGATCGAAACGGAGCAAGCTGCCCATGCCAGAACTTTACGCCGATACCGATGCCTGGCTGGTGCTGCTGCCGATCATCCGGGCGGCGCGGCGTCACGCGCTCGAACTTTATGTGGTGACGCGCGATTTTTTCGCCGTTGACGGCAGTGTTCACCTGATCCTTCAGGAAGAGCGGGTCAACAGCGGTGCCTGGATTGCCGCCAATATTGCGGCCGGCGACATCTGCGTGACCGGCGATCCCGGCCTTGCCGCAAGCTGCATCGCGCGCGGCGCGCGTGCGTTATCGCCGGCCGGCCGGGCATGGAGCGGCGAGGGCGGCGCGGAATCCGTTCTCGGCTCCGTCGCCAATGCGCAGGCGCTGGCTCGTGCTCTGGACGCCGTGATCAACGAGCGTCGCGTCGCCTACGCGGCGCCACCTCACTGGCCGACGCACGGACGACCGCGGTGGCGGGCGGCGCAGGGCTGAGCAACTCTCGGAAAAACCGGCCAGTTTGCAGACTCGTCATTGCCCGGCTTGACCCGGCAATCCATGATGGGCGCGGTCCACAAATGTCGGGCGCAAGCCCAGGCATGACGAGGAGAGAGTTGATGGACGGCACGACACAGCTGCTCGAAACCGATCGCCAATTCCTGGTGCACCCGCTGCATCATCCGGACGATCACAAGACGCCGCTGTTCATCGACCACGGTCGCGGCGAGATGCTTTACGACGTCAACGGTCGCGGCGTGATCGACGGGCTTTCGGGGCTGTGGAACGTCAATATCGGGCATGGCCGCGGCGAGCTCGCCGACGCGGCGGCGACGCAGATGCGCAAGATCGGTTTCGCCTCGGCCTATATCGGGCAGACCAACGAGCCGTCGATCCGGCTCGGCGAGTTCATCGTCAAGCACGCGTACGCGAACAGCTCGGCGGTCTATTTCACCACCGCGGGCGCGGAGTCCAACGAGTCTGCCTTCAAGATCGCGCGCTACTACTGGAAGCTTCGCGGCAAGCCGAACAAGGTGAAGGTCTTTTCCCGCCTCCATGCCTATCACGGCGTCACCATGGCGGCGATGAGCGCCACTGGCATGGCGGTCTACCACAAGATGTTCGGGCCGCTGGTGCCGGGCTTTGTGCAGGTCGCGCCGCCTTACGCCTATCGCTGGCAGGGCAATGAGGAGCCGGGTCTGGCCGCCGCCGAGGCAGTCGAAAAGGCGATCCTCGCCGAGGGGCCGGACACGGTCGCCGCGGTCATCGCCGAGCCGGTCATGGGGGCGGGCGGGGTCATCGTGCCGCCCGACACCTATTTTCCCAAGCTGCGCGAGATTTGCGACAAGTACGACGTGTTGATGATCACCGACGAGGTGATCACCGGCTTTGGCCGCACCGGGCGCTGGTTCGCAATGGGGCATTGGGGCGTCGAACCCGACCTCGTGTCGTTCGCCAAGGGCGTCACCAGCGGCTATCTGCCGCTGGGTGGCGTGATTGCCTCAAAGCGGGTGCATGACGCGATCAACTCGGCGCCGGCCGATCGCAAATTCATGCATGCGGCGACCTACAGCGCGCACCCGGTGTGCTGTGCGGTCGGCGTCGTCAATTGCGGGATCATCGAAGAGGACGGGCTGGTCGAGCGCGCCAAAGTCGAGGGTGCGAAGCTGCTCGCCAACCTCGAAGAGCTGCGCAACCTGCCCAATGTTGGCGATGTGCGCGGGCTAGGGATGATGTGCGGCGTCGAGCTCGTCACCGACAAGTCGACAAAGGCGCCGGCGATCGGTCTCGGGCCCCGCGTCGCGCGCGAGGCGATGGCGCGCGGCCTCCTGCTGCGCATCCGTGGTGGCAGCGCCGACCCGGCGATCGGCGACACGATTTGCCTGGCGCCGCCGCTGATGACGCCAGCCGACACGCTGGAAAAAATCCCGCAGATCATCCGCGAGTCGCTGATCGCCGCGACGGCGTAATGGCGACCCGCACCATCCGCATCGTCATCGACGGCGCGACCGGGCGGCTCGGAACGACGCAGCACCTGAAGGCGCTGTTGGCGATCCGCGCCGAGGGCGGTCTGCCGCTCAAGAACGGCGACCGGTTGATGCCGGAGCCGGTGCTGCTCGGGCGCAACGCCGAAAAGCTCGCGGCACTGGCCAAGGCGAGCGGCGGTCTCGCATGGTCGACTGATCGCGACGCTTGCCTCGCGGACAAATCGGTCGACATCTATTTCGATGCCACCGCGACCGGCGGACGCCCCGAGCGCCTCAAGGCGGCGATCGCGGCCGGAAAACATGTCTATACCGAGAAGCCGCTCGCCGAGAGCGTCGAGCAGGCGGTGGCTCTGGCGCGCGAAGCGAAAGAAGCCGGGGTCAAGAATGGCATTGTCCAGGACAAGGTGTTCCTGCCCGGCCTCAAAAAGCTCCGCAGGCTCTACGACAGCGGCTATTTCGGCCGCATCGTCTCAATGCGACTCGATTTTGGCTGGTGGGTGTTCGACGGCGAGTTGATCCCGGCGCAGCGCCCGAGCTGGAATT
>DATMLO010000225.1:0-29648 GCA_035570495.1 Allostellaceae bacterium
GCATCCGCTCAATCGTTACATCGAGGACGTGCGGAACGACTTCCCGTTTTGCATCTGCTGGGCCAACGAGAACTGGAGCCGGCGCTGGGACGGCGGCAATCGCGAAGTGCTGCTCGTGCAGGAGCACGACACCGAATCCGACATGCAGTTCATCCGCGACGTGATCCCGATCCTCAAGGATCCGCGTTACATCCGCGTCAACGGGATGCCGCTCTTAGTGCTCTACCGCGCCGATCTGCTGAAGATGCCGACCGCGACCGCGGCGGGCTGGCGCGAGGAGTGCGAGAAGGCGGGGCTGCCGGGCGTCCATCTGTGCGCGGCGCAGACTTTTGACATCACCGACCCGCGGCCCTACGGCTTCGACTCCGCCTGCGAATTCCCGCCGCACAAGCACGCGGTCGGCCATATCGCGCAAGATCAGCGCGGCCTGCCCGCGGACTTCAAGGGCTGGGTGTGCGATTACGAGATGGTCGCGCGCAGCTCGGTGACCGCGCCGCCGCCGGACTACCCGCTCTATCGCGGCCTGTTTCCGAGCTGGGATAACAGCGCGCGCAAGCGCAGCCAGGCGCTGATTTTTCACCATTCCGACCCGGCGCGTTACGAGTATTGGCTACGCGGGCTGATCTCTTACACACGGCAGAACCTCGTGGGGGACCAGCGGATCATTTTTATCAACGCGTGGAACGAGTGGGCGGAAGGCGCGCATCTCGAACCCGATCTGCGGTACGGCTCGGCGTATCTCGACGCGACCAAGCGCGCGATGAGCGGCGAGACCGATCCCAAGCAGCTCTTCGATCTCTTGGCCGACGAGATCAAGACGATCGCCAATCCGGATCTGCGTGAGCGCATCGAGGACTACGCGCAGGAGGTCCATGCGCAACTCAGCAATCTCAGCCGCACCGTCGAGTACTTCACACGCGAGCGGGAGATGGTCGAGCGCCTGCGCCAGGAGCGCGAGGCAATGGTGTTCTACCCCTATAAGATGGACGAGCTGTTTGGCCCCGAGCCGTCGAACGATGTCGAGTGCTGGTTCGAGCGGGTCAACGGGCGCGCGATACGCATCGACATGACCGTCGACGTGCAAACGACCGTGCATCTCGAGGGCTGGATGGTCAGTCCGGGCATCTTCCCCGACGCCGAGACGACCGCGCGCTATCTGCTCTTGCGCAACGTCGAGACCGACGAGACCTACGCCGCGCAGATCTATCAGCACTGGGCGCGCCCGGACGTTGCCGACAGTCGGCGTCATATCGACAGCACCTACACGATGAATTGCGGCTTCGGCTCCCTGTTCTCGATGGCGAAGATGCCGCCGGGCGTCTATCTGGCCGGCAGCGGCATGAAGAACAGCACCAAGGCGGCCTGCTCCTGGTCGCAATACCGGCTGCAGGTGCTGGACGCCGAACGCCAGAGCGGTGGCGAGGTGCGCGAGCCGACCCGTCGACGTCGGTCGGCCGCACGCACGGACGCCTGACCGGCTGATCGATGGCAGCCGGCGGCGCCCCTCGCGCGGGAGTGCGGCAGAGCGAGCCTGACGCCGGGCAGCCCGCCGGCGAGCAGGACGGCGCCGAGCTTACCGAGCATCCGACGTCGCAGCGTCTCAACATCATCGGCGGGATCGACGGCCTGATCGGCACCTCCGTGTTCGGCTGGGCCTATGATCGCGAATTCGGCCGGCGCCGCGTCAGGATCGTCCTCTATGTGAATGACGTGATCGCGGCCGAGACCACGGCGAACGGGCTGCGCCGCGAGCTGGTCGGGGTCGACGGGCATGACGGGTTCAGCGGTTTCGTCTGCGCCATCCCGCCGGAGAAATTCACCGCCGACACGACCGTTCGCGTTGTCGCCGAGGGCGCCGAGCTCGGCGCGCCGCTGATCCTTGGCCCGAAGCACGCCGACGGCGTGTTCGAGCCGCTGACGGTCGCGACCGCGACCGGCTGGGTGCGCGAGCGGGTGCTGCAGCCGAACCGCGCCGTCCTCGACATGTTTATCGACGGCCGCCTGGCGCGCACGGTCGTTACCGATCGGCCGCGGCCCGAGCTGAAGGCGCAAGGCATCGCCGATGGCTGTTTCGGCTTTGCCGAAGCGCTGCCCGAAAGCTGCCTCGACGGCGGCGAACATCTGATCGAATTTCGTCATCGCGCGTCGGGGACGGTCATCGCGCCCGGTGCGCGGCGGTTCGTGGCCAGCTTTGTCGGCAGCCTCGACCGGCTCGACGAGCAGGGCGGCCGCGGCTGGGTCTTTTGCCGCGAGGCGCCGGACCGCCCGGTCCGTCTTGAGGTCATGGTCAATGGCGAGGCCATCCCGGTCGTCGCCGATCATCTGCGCAGCGACGTGCAGGCGACGCATGGTGTCGAGGCCTGCGGCTTCGAGTTCCACATTCCCGAGACCATCTCGCGCCACCGAGCGCTCGCGGTGGAGATCAGCGTGGCCGGTACGCGCAACGCCGCGATCCCGGGGCCTTTCTCGTTTACCCCGATGTCGCGCGTCATCGAAGAGCTGGAAGGCATCGCCGCGCAGTCGTTGCCGCGTTCGCCGCTGCGTGAGACGATCATCCCCGGCCTTCTCGCCACACTGCGCGCGCAGAGCCGGCATTCCCGCCCGCTCGATCTGGCGCTGCAGCTCGACCTGTCGCGCTTCAAGGCGCCGCCGGAACCGGTGGCCGATATCGTCGATGTCGTCATTCCGGTCTATGCCGGACATGACGAGACGGTGGCCTGCATCGAGTCGGTCGTCCGCGCGCAGAACAGGACGCGGCGCGAGATTGTCGTCGTCGACGATTGCGGCCCTGAACCAAAGCTGCGCGCCGCGCTGCAAGATTATGCGCGCAGGGGGGCGATCACGCTGATCGTCAACCGCGAAAACCTGGGCTTTCCGGGCGCCGCCAATGCCGGGATGGCGCTGCATCCCGACCGTGATGTGATCCTGCTCAATGCCGATACGCTGGTGCCGACGGGCTGGATCGACCGGCTGCGCGCCGCCTCCTACCGCGCGGACAATATCGGCACGGTGACGCCGCTGTCGAACCGCGCGACGATCTGCTCCTACCCCGAGATCAACAAAGACAACGACCTGCCGTCCGACATGGCCTGGGAGCAGCTCGATGAGCTGTGCGCCGAGGTCAATGACCGCCGCCTGGTGGAACTGCCGACCGCGGTTGGGTTTTGCGCCTATCTGCGCCGCGCGATGCTGCGCGAGACCGGGCTCCTCGATACCGAGCGCTGGGCAAAAGGCTACGGCGAGGAAAACGAGCTCTGCATCCTTGGTGCATCGCGCGGTTGGAAGCATGTCTTGGCGCCAAACCTGTTCGTCGTGCACCACGGCGCCGTGTCGTTCGGCGCCGACGGCCGCAAGGAACAGCTCGAAAGCAACATGCCGACGCTTGATCGGCTTTATCCCGACTACATCCCGCGGGTCATGGATTTTATCCAAAACGACCCGCCCGCCGCGGCGCGCCGGACGATCGATTGGGCGCGCCTCACGCAACTGAGCAGCCGCTTCATGCTGCATGTCTCGCACCGTAATGGCGGCGGTACGAACCTCCACATCGAGGATTTGTCGCGCCGTCTGACCGCAAGGGGGGATCATGTCCTGATCCTCGAGGCCAACAGCGACGACCGCGGCGCGGTCACGATCCGCAACCTGGCGATCGGCACCAAGAGCGTCTACGCGCTCCCGCGCGAGCGCGAGACGCTTGTCGCCGATCTGCGCGCCGCGGGCGTCTGGCACGTCCATTTCCACCAGATCATGGGCGGTGAGCGTTGGCTCAGCCTGCCGGGGGAGCTGGGCTGCGCCTACGACGTCACCGTGCACGACTACGCGTTCTTCTGCCCGCGCATCGACCTGATCGACGAAGCCGGCCGGTATTGCGGCGAACCGGCGGTCGAGAGCTGCGAGCGCTGCGTGGCGCTCGGCGAGGCACATCCCGATCTGCGCGTCGCGTATCGCGATCGCGGCGGCGCCATGGCGCCGTGGATCGACCTGCACGGCGAGTTGTTGGCCGGCGCCCGGCGTGTCTTCACGCCGAGCCGGGACACGGCGCGCCGCATGGAGCGCCATTTCCCGAATATCGACTATGAGCCGCGCCACCACCCCGAGGCGACCCGTCGGGTCGCGATCCGGCGGCCGGCCTCAAGCGTCACGACACGCGTCGCGCTGATCGGCGCGCTGGGGATCAACAAGGGCAGCGAACTTCTGCTCGCCTGCGCGCGCGACGCGCTGAAACGCGAGTTGCCGATCCAGTTCCGCCTCTTTGGCTTTGCCTCGGACGACGCGGAACTGCGCCGGCTCGATAACGTCCAGGTGACCGGCGAGTATAAGCGCGACGATTTGCCCCGGCTGCTCGCGGAAAACCCCTGCGATGTCGCGCTGTTTCTCGGTATTTGGCCGGAAACCTATTGCTACGCGCTGAGCGACGCTTATGCGGCGGGGCTCTATCCCATCGCGCTCGGTTTCGGGGCGATCGAGGAGCGAATCGCCGACGCCAAGGTCGGCGCCTTGCTGCCGCAGGGCAGCACCGCGGCGGAAATCAACGCCGCCATCCTTGCCGAGGTCGCACGGTCGCGTGAGTGGCCGGCGAGCGTCGAAATCGGCGAGGACTGTGACGATCTCCTGGCCGACTATTACGGGCTGCAACCTCCGGTCGGCATGGTTAAACGTCCGTTACGTCGTCGTAATAGGTCGTAACAGCTTGTGACGAGACGCAGCACCATTCCTCTGTTGCCTAATGTATAAAAAGCCTGGCAAATACGCGGGAAATCCGAGGGAACCGTCGCGGGACCCCCCGTCGGGGCAAATGTGTTGCTCCGACCACCGCGCAAGGGATGGTAATGGCAACGATCTTCGGGTCGCATTTTGTAGCTTCGGCACCGCCGCAAACGGTGAATGTGGGCTTTGACAACGGCAGCAATCCGGCTGCTGTTGGCGGTGCCTTCAACCTCGAAATCTATGTCGGTGGGATCGGCGGGCAGCCGGCCATCGCGCCCGGCTATCAGGGCCTCGCGGTCCTCAGCCCGAGCGGCACGACGATCGACCTGATTTCCGGCGCCTACACGATCACCGACAACGGCTCGGGCGGCGATACGATCAACGCCGACGGCACCGGCCAGACGATTTCCGGCGGCAATGCCTCGGTGACGCTGAATCTCAACGGCACCGGCGACACCGCCAACGGCGGGGGCGGCCCGGCTCAGATCAATGTCATCGGCAACGCCGACACGGTCAATGCCGGGTCGGGTGCCGACACGGTCTACGTGGGCGGTAATTCCGAGCACATCTTTGGCGGCACGGGCTCGCTTACCATCGGGGTCAACGGCACCGGCGACACGGTCACCGCCGGCAGCGGCAATGTCGAGGCCTACTCGAGCAGCGCCGCCACCGGGTTTGTGTTCACCGGCGGCTCGGGCGCCGACACGGTTGGCGTCTTTGGCGCTAACAGCTCGGTCACCGGCGGCAGCGGCCCCGACACGATCGGCCTCTTTGCCAATGACGACATTGCCGTCGGCGGCTCGGGAGGCGGCACGGTCATCTCGACCGGCGCGTCCGATACGGTCACTGCCGGCACCGGCAACTTGACGGTTTACGCTCTCGGCTCGAATTTCCAGTTCAACGACACTAGCTCGGCTGTCTACAACGACACGATCGTCGGCTTCAGCAACGGTGGCACCGACGCGGTCAAACTCGCCCCCGGCGACACGGTGGCGACGTCCTCGTTGGTCAACGGCAATAACGACACGCTCATCACCCTCAGCGACAGTTCGACGATCCTGCTGAAGGGCGTCACCGATATTACCGGGCTCATTCACTAGGTTCGGGGTCTGACGGACCAATAAAACGCGGGGCCTCGGCCTCGCGTTTTTGTTTTGCGGCTGTGACGGACTTTAGATCAGCGTCAGCGTCGCGCCGCGCATCCGCATCAGATCGTCGAGCCGGAAACCGGGCGCGAGCTGTCGCGACCCCTTCTGGATCGCGACAAACCAGTCGCGCACCACGATGTTCCAGAACAGGTCGGGGTTGCCGCCATAGGCGATCATCAGCTCGAAGATGAGATTGCTGAGCGCTGGCTTGCCGGCAAACCGTCCGCCACTCTGGTAGGCCGGGCCGTCGATATGCGCCCACTGCCAGTCTTCGATGACGTAAAGCCCGCCCGTGCGAAGCCGCGGAAATACGATCTCGAAGCTGGCGCGGCTGAGGCCGTATTCATGCGAGGCGTCGTCGATCACGAGGTCGAGCGGCTCGTCGCCAAACTCCTCGTCCATGATCGCGGTTACCGCGGCCCGGTCGCTCTGCGAGACGCCAAAATGCAGCCGCAGCTTGTCGGTGATGCGGTGGCGCCGGGCGATCTCGTCGAGCGCCGGCGGGCCGGGCTCCTTGATGTCGAGCGCGACCACCTTACGCGCGTCGGTGGCGAGGCTGTAGAAGAGCGGGCTGCCGCCTTGCCAGATGCCCAGCTCGAACATGTTCTTGATGTCGTGCGTCGCGAAGAAATCGAGATATTGGCGCAGCAGCCGCGAGTCCTTGAGGATCACGACCCGCTCGGGGGTGGTGAGCTCGGCGTAGGACGACAGGTCGCCGCCGAATTCCAGCCCGTCGACGACAAATTTGGTCTCGGAGACCCAGTCGACCGGGCGAGTAAGCTTCATGACGCCTTTTCGATGAGCTGATAGGTGCGCGCGCAAAGCTCGCGCCACAGCTCGAATGGCGGCTGCTCGCCGGCGACAAAATCGACCGGTCCTGGGAAATAGCCGGCGTAAAGCCCGCCACCGAGCGCCTCGACGGTGCCGGCCGGGTGGCCGTCGCGTTCCACCCGGACATAGAGCAGCGAATTGGCGCCATAAGCGTGCAGCGCCGAAAACAGCTTGGCGACATCCGTATCGGCGGAAGCGGCCGCGTCGCCGGTCGCGAAAACCCAGATCTTCTCGGCGTTTTCGAGATCGCGAACCAGCTTGTCCTTGAGGAACAGCAGCCGGCGGCGCTGCTGCTCGTGGGACACTTCGCGCTTCTCCACGGGTTCGCTTTTGACCTCGTTGACGAAGGTATGGCGGAACGGCTCAAAGATCAGATCGTACTTCCTCATCCGCAGGACGGTCTCATCGCCATATGCCTCGAACCCGGTGTCCTCGACCGTGCCGATCGCGTCGAACCGGTCGTCGAGCGCCATCAGCAGGCAATGAAGCCTGGTCCAGGCAAACCGCAAAAGACCCAGCGGCTCGACGCCGAAATGCCGCTGCACGGCGCCGAAATCGCAACGCTCGCCGAGGCTTTCGAATTTCAGCATCAGCTCTTTTGCCGCGGCCGCTTTGTCGGCAGAGGCTTTTTGCGCTGCGACGATCGCCGCGCTTGCCCGGATTTGCGGCTCGACCCCGGCAAAAGCCTCGGCGACAAGCCGTGCCACCTTTTCGTGGGCCCGAGCCGCGTCGAGCCGAGCGGCCGCGGCCTCCCAGTCCTCGCGGGCGACGGCTGCCCAGACATGCTCGATCAGCAGCTCCGGCTCGTCGGGGTGCTCGGCGAGAGAGGTCGTCGCCGCCACTTCGCATTCGTGATTGCGGCCGAGCATGCGCAGCGACTGGATCATCCGGGCCTGCGCGTCGATCCGCTGAGGCTCGGCCTCATGCATCAGGGTCCAGCGGCGCAGCGCTTCCGGCCAGTCCTCTCGCGCGGTCGCGATCCAGCAGCTTTCCGACAGCGCATTGACATCGCCGGGAAAGCGCCGCACGGCTTCGCTCGCCAATGCCTCGGCAGCATCGAGCTTACCCAGGCTCCATAGGGCCCGCGCACCCCACACGTAGCCCTCGAGCCGCTCCGCGGCGTGGATGCGCACCGCTTTCCAGCGCTGTGCGGCCCTGGCCCAGTTGCGTTGAGCGGCCGCGATCCAGGCGCGCTGCACGAGAAGTTCGGGTTCGTCGGGAAACTGCGTGATTGACCGCGCCGCCAATGCTTCGGCCTCGTCGAATCGGCCGCGCTGCCACAGGATCTGGACCGGCCAGATATGGCCGTCGGGCCGCTCGGGGGAATGCTCGCGCAGCGCCTGCCACAGGCGCAATGCTTCGTCGGCATCCTGTCGGCTCATCGCCGCCCAGGCGGCGCCTGCGAGTTCGTCGGGCATATACAAAGGATATTCGATGGTGCCGTCCACGGCATCGTCCCTATCGATGGCAACCCATGCTTCGCCGGAAGCACCAGCGTATGCGCCGCGCCTCGATCGGCGTCCAAAGTAGCGGTCACAGATTAACCGATATTTGCCGACGATGCAGCGCTACGGGCGCGCGGGCTGGCCGCGGTGGGCGGCACCCGCTTATAGTCACACCCCAAGCGGCCCCCAAGGAAAGGACGAGCCATGCCGACCATCGAACATCACGGCGCCCATCTCCATTACGAGGAATTCGGCAGCGGCTTTCCAATCCTGACTTTTGCCCCCGCCGGGCTGCGCTCGACGATCGCGGTCTGGGGCCAGCCGATGGCGCCGATCAACCCGACGACCGAGTGGGCGAATGAATTCCGCGTCATTGCGATGGATCAGCGCAATGCGGGCGGCCAGTCGCGCGCGCCAGTCACCGCCAAAGACGGCTGGGACGATTACACCGCCGACCATATCGCGGTGCTCGATCATCTGCGCATCGACAAATGCCACCTCTACGGCCAGTGCATCGGCGGGTCGTTCATCATCAATATGCTGAAGCACCATCCGGAGCGTGTGCAGAGCGCGGTCCTGGCGCAGCCGATCGGCCGGGTCGGACCGATGGCCGGCCGTACCGCGAACTTCAACGGCTGGGCCGACACCGTGAAAGACCAGCCGGGCATCACCGACGCGGTGCTCGACGCGTTCAACACCAATCTTTACGCGCCCGGCTTCGTCTATTGCGCCGACCGCGAGTTCGTGAAGACCATCAAGGCGCCGTGCCTGATCCTCGCCGGCAATGACGAGGCGCATCCCTGGCCGATCTCGGAGGAGCTGTCGAAGCTCCTGCCGAACGTCGAGTTCGTGACAGAGTGGAAGACCGAGCCGGCACTGACCCCGGCCCGGGCGCGCGTTATGGAATTCTTTCGCCGGCACACGCCCTGATCCCGTTCGCATTTCGAGGGACATGCGGATGCCATCAACGCCTGGGACAAACGGCCTGCGCCCTGGCGAGGAGGCTGTCGAGCTGCCTGGGCGTAGCGATGCCGGCGTCTATTTTATCGGTGTGATCCACACCCCCTGGCGCACCCGCCGGGAATGTCCGCGCCGCGGTGACCCAAAGGATGGCCCGGTCTGCACGATCGCGATTGATGAGCGCTGGCGGGGCGCACTGGCCGGCATCGGCGGCCACAAGCGCCTGCAGGTGCTCTATTGGATGCACGAGGCGCGGCGTGACCTCGTGCTGCAGACGCCGTTTCAACGCGAGACGACCGGGACGTTCGCGCTGCGCTCGCCGGCACGGCCAAACCCGATCGCTTCCTCCTATGTCGAGCTCGTCGGCGTTGACGGTGCGGTCCTGCAGGTGCGCGGCCTCGATTGTCTCGACGGCACGCCGCTCATCGACCTAAAGCCCGAGCACGGCGCCAACGAACTGGCGGGATAGCCGCGCTGCGCGATGCGGCGTTGCTGTCTTGCGCCTCTCGTTATATTTATTG
Source organism: Allostellaceae bacterium (assembly GCA_035570495.1). GTDB lineage: Bacteria > Pseudomonadota > Alphaproteobacteria > ATCC43930 > CGMCC-115725 > DATARH01. Next base: position 9,613 of record DATMLO010000225.1, read on the forward strand.
GAATATTGCGCTGCATCAGAGCGGCATACTACGTCGTTTGCCGAGAAGCAGATCCCGATTCCCCCTCTGCACAGGAGACCGCCATGTACGCCGACGTATTGCTGTTTATCGACGGCGAGTGGACCAAGGCCGCCGGCGGCCGCTCGATCCCCGTCGTCAACCCGGCGACCGGCGAGCCGATCGGCACTGTCGCCCATGCCGACAAGAGCGATCTCGACCGCGCGCTCGAAGCTGCCGAGAAGGGCTTTAAGCTGTGGCGCAAGGTCTCGGCGTTCGACCGCTCGAAGATCATGCGCAAGGCGGCCGATATCCTGCGCGAGCGGGCGGCCACGATCGCGCCGTTGTTGACCCTTGAGCAGGGCAAGCCGCTCGGCGACTCCCGGGGCGAGGCGCTCGCCGGCGCCGATGTCATCGACTGGTTCGCCGAGGAGGCGCGCCGCGCCTATGGCCGGGTGATCCCGGCGCGCGCCGAAGGCGTCTATCAGCTCGTCGTCAAGGAGCCGGTCGGCCCGGTCGCGGCATTCACGCCGTGGAACTTCCCGATCAACCAGGTCGTCCGCAAGCTCTCCTGCGCGCTGGCGGCGGGCTGCTCGATCATCGTCAAGGCGCCCGAGGAGACCCCGGCCGCGCCGGCCGAGCTGATCCGCTGCTTTGCCGATGCCGGCGTGCCGGCGGGAGTGATCAATCTGGTATATGGTATACCAGCTAAAATCTCGGAGTACCTGATCCCGCACCCGATCATCCGCAAGATGTCGTTCACCGGCTCGACCGCGGTAGGCAAGCAGCTCGCGGCGATCGCCGGCGCGCACATGAAGCGGGTGACCATGGAACTGGGCGGCCATGCGCCGTCGATCGTCTTTGAGGACGCCGATGTCGACCTCGCGGCGAAACTGCTCTCGACCAATAAGCTGCGCAATGCCGGCCAGGTCTGCGTATCGCCGACCCGGCTCCTGGTGCAGGAGAAGGTCTACGCCGAGTTCGTCGGCAAGTTCACCGCCGGCGTCAAGGCGGCCAGGGTCGGCGACGGCATGGAAAGCGGCACGCAGATGGGCCCAATGGCCAATGAGCGCCGCATCACCGCGATGGAGAGCTTTATCGGCGATGCGGTGCAAAAGGGCGCGCATCTCGAGACCGGCGGCAATCGGATCGGCAACAAGGGCAATTTCTTCGAGCCGACCGTGCTGACGGATGTTCCGATGGACGCGCGTATCATGAGCGAGGAGCCGTTTGGCCCCGTCGCAATCATCGCGCCGTTCAAGAGCTTTGACGACGTGGTCGAGGAGGCGAACCGGCTGCCCTACGGGCTCGCGGCCTATGCCTATACCCGCTCGGCCAAGACCGCGCAGGCGATCGCGGCCAATGTCGAGACCGGCATGATCTCGATCAATCATCACGGGCTGGCGCTGCCCGAGGTGCCGTTTGGCGGGGTCAAGGATTCGGGCTACGGCTCGGAAGGCGGCTCCGAGGCGATCGAGGCCTATCTCAACACCAAGTTCGTGACGCAAGCGGGGCTGTAGCGAGGCACGATAGCAGCCGTCTTTTCGTCACCCCCGGGCTTATCCCGGGGGTCTACGCCCTTATCCGGCCTGCTTTTGAGCGAGACCGCGTGGATGGCCGGGTCATGCCCGGCCATGACGGGTTTCAATCGAACCGGATATGGCTCTAGGCTCATCCGCTCCCAATCAAGAGGTGACCCAAATGGCTGGCGAAGACGAAGCGCTGTTCAGCAAGGGCATGCCGATCCGGCGCGAGGTGCTGGGCCCCGAATATGTCGATGCGTCGATGGCGCGGGCCGACGAGTTCATGATGTCGTTCCAGCGGGCGACTACCGCCTGGGCATGGGGTTGGGCCTGGGGCGAGGGAACGCTTGACCGCAAGACGCGCAGCCTGATGAACCTGGCGATGCTGACCGCCTTGAACCGCGCGCCCGAGATCAAGCTGCACGTCAAGGGCGCGCTCAATAACGGCGTCACTGTCGACGAGATCAAGGCGGCGTTGCTGCACGCCACCGCCTATTGCGGCATTCCGGCGGGGCTCGACGCGTTCCGCGCGGCGCACGAGGTGCTGGTCGCCGAGGGTGCGCTCGGGAAGAAGTAGCTGCGCTAGTCCGTCGGTTGCGGCAGAAAGATCGTCGGCGCCGAGGCCGGCGCCGTGCCCGGGCGGCAGTCCTGACGGTCGGTCGCGCCATCGGCATTGCTGTCGTCCGCGTTCGGCGTTTCGCTGGGTTTGTCGGTCGACGAAATTTCCTCGCGCTCGCGACGCAATTCTTCGAGTCGCTCGCGGATCACTTCGAAATCGTCTGCAGCACGTGGCCGTTCCACCGGTCCTCCTTGAGCCTCAAGCTCAACCTCGGCGGCGATTGGCCCATTATGTAGGGTATCGCGTCACCGGTGCAACTATTAGCGCGAACGCTACCGAGTATGTGGCCGAAGCCCGCGACGTGCGCTATCGTCGTGCTAAGAACTCGCAAGGTAGAGGCCAAGTATGAGCGAACGTCGCACGCTGGCCGTGGACATCGGAGGCACGGGAATCAAGTTTGCCGCGCTCGACGATTCCGGGCGAATCGTCGGGGATCCGGCGCGGGTGCCGACCCCGCCAAAGCCGGTTGCGCCGGAGCAGGTCGTCGCCATCATCGAGGAAACTTCGTCAAAGCTCGGCGAATTTCAGCGTGTCTCGGTCGGCTTTCCCGGCATGGTGCGCGGCGGCAAGGTGCTGACCGCGCCCAATCTCGGCACCGAGCTGTGGACCGGGTTCGATCTCCAGGGCGAGCTCGGGAAACGGCTGAAAAAGCCGGTGCGCGTCATGAATGACGCCGACGTCCAGGGCTACGGCGCGATCGAGGGCAAGGGCGTCGAGATGGTGCTGACCCTCGGCACCGGGGCCGGCACCTCTTTGTTCGATAACGGTCGTATCCTGCCGCATATGGAGCTGGCGCATCACCCGCTGCACGGCACCAAGACCTACGACCAGTATCTCGGCAACGCCGCGTACATGGCCAAGGGCAAGAAGAAGTGGTCGAAGCGGGTCGAGTACACGATCGAGGTGCTGCGCACCGTGATCAATTTCGACCATCTCTATCTCGGCGGCGGCAACGCCAAGAAGCTGCAGTTCGAGCTGCCGTCCGATATTACCGTGGTGCCGAACACCGACGGGCTCACCGGCGGCATCAGGATGTGGCATGACGAGGACGAGGCGCCGTCCGTGCCCCGCGCCAAGACCGGCGCAAAACCTGCCGCGAAAGGGAAAACCCGCCCGCGCCCTAAGTTGCCCGCCGCCCACCGGGCGGCGGGCCGCACGATCGTCGCGTCGCAGCCGAAAACCCCAGTCGGGTTTCGCGTCCCGCCCGGCGCCTGCGACTGCCATGTCCATGTCTTCGGCACGGCGGCGGAATTTCCGTTTGTCGACAAGCGCGGCTACACGCCGCCGCCGGCGAGCGCCGGCGACCTCCTGACGCTGCAGAACGCGCTGTCGCTGTCGCGCGTCGTGATCGTCCAGCCGAGCGTCTACGGCACCGACAATTCCTGCACGCTCGACGGCATGCGCCGGCTTGGGCCGGAGCGCGCCCGTGGCGTCGCGGTCATCGACGCCAAGACCACCGCGGCGCAATTGAAGGACATGCACGCAGCGGGCGTCCGCGGTGTCCGGGTCAACCTCGAGACCGGCGGGGTCAGCGACCCGGCCATCTCACGCCGCAATCTCAACGCGGCGATCCGGCGGGTCGCGCCGCTGGGCTGGCACGTCCAGGTCTACACGCGACTCTCGGTGGTCGAGGCGGTGCACGGCGACGTCATGAAGTCGGACGTGCCGGTCGTGTTCGACCATTTCGGCGGCGCGCAGGCCGCCGGCGGGACCGATCAGCCCGGCTTTGCGGCGCTGCTCGACCTGGTTCGCGCCGGCAAGGCCTATGTCAAGGTCTCGGGCCACTACCGCAGTTCAGTGAAGGCGCCGGCCTTTGACGATGTCGCGCCGCTCGCCCGCGCGCTGATCGCCGCCAATTCCGACCGCATCGTCTGGGGCACCGATTGGCCGCACCCGCACCACGCCGATGCCGGCAAGGAAAGCGAGATCACCCCGTCCTTCGACATCGATGACGGGCTGGCCCTGGCGCAGCTGCCGCGCTGGGCGCCGACCGCCGCGACCCGCCGCAAGATCCTCGTGGATAACCCCGCCCGGCTGTATGACTTCTAGGGTCCCTCTCCGCCCATTGGGGGGAGAGGGTGGACGGCGCGAAGCGACGGCCGGGTGAGGTGGGAATGCGCTGGCGTTTCGGGAGTCCCGACTCTCTCCGCCCATTGGGGTGGGGAGGGAGATCAGCAGCCGCCATGTCGCTGCTTTTCGCCCTGTCCGCCTGCGCCGGCACGACGCCGGCGGCGCCGTCGGTCCCGCGCGACATCCAGATCCCGCCCTACGCCAAAAAGCCCTATCAGCCCTTTTCGCGTCAGGCGGCGGTACAGATCGCGCTGCGCGAATGGCGCGCCTTTGGCCAGAAAATCATCCTCTCGCCCGACCAGCCCGAAAGCGCCGACAGCGAGGAACGCGACGAGGGCCTGTGGCAGCGGGTCGGCGATTACTGGTTTCAGGGGCTCGACTACGGCAGCCCCGACGGCGCCTGGACCGGGAAGCACGACCAGAACGGCATCGAGTTTCCGCGCGGCGTCGACGGCGATTTCGCCTGGTCGGCGGCCTTTATCGATTACGTGATGCGCATGGCCGGCGCCGGCGGCCGCTTCCCCTACGCGCCGGCGCATAGCGACTACATCAACGAGGCACGCAGCCGCGGCGATCTGGCGATCACCGCGCTGCCGATCGCCGCCTATGCGCCGCAACTGGGCGACATCATCTGCATGTGGCGCGCGAACCATCCGGTGCGCTTCGAGGATTTACCGGCCGGTCATTTCCCGGGGCATTGCGATATCGTCGTCGCGCAGCGTCCCGGCTCGCTTGATGTGGTCGGCGGCAATGTCGACAACGCGGTGGCGCTAAAGCACGTGCCGATCGACCCGGCGGGCCACGTCAACGACCCCGATTATCCCTATTTCGTCGTGCTCAGGGTCGCCTATCAGATGTAGGTCGCCGCCTCGGCCAGCCCGACTTCGCGGCCGCGGCCATTCTCGCGCAGATAGGCCACGAAGCTCGGGTCATTGGCGATCACCCGCCGGTACTGCGCGCCGACCGCGGCGACGAGCGAGCCGTGCCGGCCGAGCGCCACATCGCCGAGCTCGAGCAGCGCCAGATTGGGCCAGGCTCTGGGCCGCAGCAGCGCGATCTCGTCAAAGATTTCGATGGCTGGGCGCAACGGGTTCTCTTGCGCCAGCAGCAGCGCGGCGGCGGCCGTCGAGCGTGAAATCCCGGCGTGGCAGTGGATCAGGAGATGCGCAAATTCCCCGGCGACCTCGACATCGCTGCCAAAGGCGAGCAACCGGGTGACGATCTCTTCGTCGGGGGCGACGAGGTCCGGCCCCGGCGCGATCACATCGTTGAAACGCAGGGACTCGCGGCGATGCGGTGGGAAATCGAGAAACGCCGCCGGGTCCGGCCAACTCGGGTCGAGGATCGAGAGCACATGCGTCACCCCGGCCTCGCAGTGCTCACCCAGTTCGGAAATGCCGCAAATCGTGATCTTCATGGCCCAGCCTTTATGGTGCGCCTGTCTCGCGCCACGCTTTCATGCCGCCGCGCAGTACGCTTACTTGGCTAACACCGGCGGCGGCGAGTTGCGCCGCGGCTGCTGCGGATCGCTTGTCGGTTAGGCAGACGCAAACGATCGGCCGCCCGGCCTCGGTGATCGCGTGCTGCTGCGCCGGTAGGTCGGGCAGCGGCACATTCAGCGCGCCCTCGATATGGCCAAGCGGGCCGACAAATTCGTCAGCCCCCCGCACGTCGAGAACAAGCGGGGCTTCGGAGCCGGACATCTGCGCGCGCAACCCCGCCACGTCTACCCAGACGGGTTCCGGCGGGGGTTTGCGGCGGAAGAGACCAAACATCGCGTCAGCTTATATCGAGCGCGTATTTCTTCATCGTGTCGAGCGGCACAATCTCGAGTGTCGCTTCGTGCGTCGCCCGCAGGCGGATGCGCGGCGCCTGGCCGGCATCGAACGCCTCCTTCCAGCGCGCCGCGCAGAGGCACCAGCAATCGCCCGGCTTCAGCCCCTCAAAGCCGAATTGCGGCATCGGGGTCGAGAGATCGTTGCCCGCCGCTTTCGAGAAGGCGAGAAAATCCGCCGTCATCGACGCGCAGACCGTGTGCACGCCATGATCCTCAGGCCCGGTGTTGCAGGCGCCATCGCGATAAAAGCCGGTAAGCGGCGCGGCGCAGCACTCCGTCAAAGTCTCGCCCAGCACGTTCTTTGACGGCGCGCGCCGTCGTCCAGGTTCGTAACCGCCTGCATCGGGCATCGTGTTCTCCTTTAAGCCGGTCTTCTTTCGGCCCGGGCCGTCACTTTGGCTTCGATCGCGTCCCAGATCTTGGCGGCGAGATTGTCGTTGTTGAGCCGGCCGATCTCCTGGATGCCGGTCGGCGAGGTGACGTTGATCTCAGTGATGTAATCGCCGATCACGTCGATCCCGACAAAAATCAGCCCCTGCTCCTTGAGGGTAGGGCCGATCGCCGCGCAAATCTCCAATTCGCGTGGCGTCAGCTCGGTCTTCACGCCGCGCCCACCGACATGCAGGTTGGCGCGCGCCTCGCCTTCCGCCGGCACGCGCAGCACCCCGCCCGCCGCTTCGCCGTCGATCAGCACGATGCGCTTGTCGCCCTTGCGCACCTCGGGGATGTAGCGCTGCACCATGACCGGCTCGCGATACAGCAGCTGATACATTTCGAGCAGCGAGCTGAGGTTGTCGTCGCCCGGCCGCAGATGGATGATCCCCGCCCCGCCATTGCCGAACAGCGGTTTGAGGATGATTTCCTTGTGCTCGTCCCAGAACGCCTTGATCTCGTCGCGATCGAGCGACAACAAGGTCGGCGGCATCAGCTCCTTGAACTTCAGCACAAAGAGCTTTTCCGGCGCGTTGCGCACCGAGGCCGGGTTGTTGACGACGAGCGCCCCGTCCGGCGGCAGCAATTCGAGGAGGTGCGTCGCGGTGATGTAGGCCATGTCAAAGGGCGGGTCCTGGCGCATCAGGATCACGTCGACGCCTTCGAGGCCCAATTCTTCGAGTTCACCAAATTTGTGGTGGTCGCCGTGACGGCGGAACACTTCGAGCTTGCGGCCCTTGGTGAACAGCCGGCCGCCGCGCAAGGTCAGTGCGGTCGGCAGATAATGGAACAGCGCATGGCCGCGCTTTTGCGCTTCCTCGGCGAGCGCGAAAGTCGAATCCGCGTCGATATTGATATTGTGGATCGGATCCATCTGGATCGCCACCGCCAGACCCATGATGGTCTCCTTCGTGCCTACGGCTTGATCGTGATGGTACTGCCGGGCCCAAGCAAGCCCAAGAGCGGCACGAGCACATCGCGGCTCACCGCGATGCACCCTTCGGTGCTGGCGAAATCGGGCGAGGCGCAGTGCAGAAAGATCGCGCTGCCTTTGCCGGGCACGACGGGATCGGTGTTGTAGCCGATCACCACGATCAGATCGTAGAGCCCGTCATCGCGCCACAAATCCTCGTGGCTCGCCGGATAGGGCAGCGCGACGAGCCGGTTGTAATTCGGGTCCACCGGGTCGTCGCACCAGCCGTCGGTCGGCTTGAGCGCCGCGAGCGGCAGCGCGGTCTTCGGCGCGGCCAGCCGGTCAGGACGATAGAACGCGCGCAGCAACGGAAAGCTGCCAGCCGGGCTCGCATGATCGCCCTCGCGCTTGGTCGTGCTGACCCCTGCCTTGCCGCACGCCGCGCGCGCCGCGCCGCCGGGCCAAGACAGGACGCCCTGTTCGTAGACGAGATCGACGGGGCTCATGGCGAAGACCGGCAAGGGCAGGGTGGCGAGAGCGGCAAGGATCGTCCGACGCGGGATCACGCCCCGAGCGTACCACCCCGACGAAGGTCGGGGCCCATGTTTCAACGCGTTCGTACCCCGGATAAATGGGTCCCGGCCTGCGCCGGGATGATGCTAACCTTGGCCAAACCAAGGAGCCCATAAATGCGCAACAGCCGCATCGACGTCCGACCCATCGCCGGGGCTTGCGGCGCCGAGATTCACGGCGCCGCCATCGGCGACGAGCTCGATGACGGGGTGATCGCGGAAATCCGCCAGGCGCTCAATCAGCACGGCGTCATTTTCTTTCGCGACCAGGAGTTCGACGCCGAGCAGCAAAAGGCCTTTGCGCGCCGCTTTGGCACGATCTTCGTGCACCCGAACTACAAGGGCATGCAGGCGGACGACGAAATCCAGATGATCTACCGCGAGCCGGGCGACAAGCACATCGTCGGTGAGGATTGGCATGCCGACACGACGATGATGGAGGAACCGCCGATGGGCGCGATCCTCCATGCGCTCGAGGTGCCGCCCTATGGCGGCGACACGCTGTTCGCAAGCCAGTATCTCGCCTACGACACGCTGTCCAATGGCATGAAGGCGATGCTCACGGGGCTGCGCGCGGTGCATTCCGACCGGCTCGTCGCCGGCCCGGCCGGCGCCCGCAACCAATACCGCGCCACCAAGGTGCGCGGCGACGACAGTTGGCGCGAGACCGTCAGCCTGCATCCGGTGGTGCGCAGTCACCCCGAGACTGGCCGCAAGCTCCTCAACGTCAACAAATCCTACACGGTCGGTTTTGAGGGCATGACCGAAGACGAGTCGCGGCCGCTGCTCGACTACCTGTTCGAGCATGGCAACCGCCCCGAATTCACCTGCCGCTTCCGCTGGGAACAAGGTTCGGTCGCGTTTTGGGACAATCGCGCCGTCAAGCACCTCGCGATCCACGACGCCGGCCCCTATCGCCGCGTGATGCGCCGCGTGCAGATCGCCGGCGACAAGCCGTATGCGTAACCCCCTGTCATTGCGAGAAGCGGAGCGACGAAGCAATCTCGCGCCGCTGGGGGCTCATCCCATTGAGATTGCTTCGCTGCGCCCGCAATGACAGATAAGGCCATTCTCTACCGCGACCTGGCGGCGCAGCTTGAATCGCTGATCGAAGGCGACCCCGACCGCATCGCCAACGCGGCGAACATGGCGGCCCTGATCTACCACGGCCTGCCCGATCTCAACTGGGCCGGGTTCTATTTCACGCAAGGCGGCGAACTCGTGCTGGGGCCGTTTCAGGGTCGGCCAGCTTGCGTGCGCATTCTCTGGGGCAGCGGCGTCTGTGGCGCCGCGGCGGCACGCGGCGCAACCGTGCTGGTGCCCGACGTCCACGAATTTCCCGGCCATATCGCCTGTGACCCGGTCTCGCAATCCGAGCTCGTCGTGCCGCTGGTCGAGGGCGGCCGCGTCACCGGCGTGCTCGACCTCGACAGCCCCAAACTCGCCCGCTTTGACGCCGAGGACCAGGCTGGCTGCGAAGCGCTCGTCCGGATTTTTCTCGGCCAATAGCTCCTGTCGTCCCGGCAAAAGCCGGGACCCATCCTTCAGCTATCTCGGGCTCCGAAAAATGGGTTCCCGCTTGCGCCGGAACGACAACAAAGATCGCCGCTAAAATCGCCGCAATCGTGTGGGATGTTTCGCTCGTGATAAGAAGCGGAATAGCGTCGCCCTGTAAATTTCCAGCAATAACAGGCGAAACGCTACGCAGGTGGTTCATTTCGCGATGAACGCGGGGAGGCATGAGATGGGCGCGATGATCGAATTTTCCCGGCCCGACGGCGGCAAGACCAAGGGGTATCTGGCGAGCGCCGGCAGCGGCCGGCCCGGCATCGTCGTCATCCAGGAGTGGTGGGGGCTTAACGACCAGATTTGCGGCGTCGCCGACCGCTTCGCGCGCGCCGGCTACAACGCGCTGGCGCCCGACCTCTACAAGGGCCGCCTGACCGCGGTGCCCGACGAGGCCAACCATCTGATGTCGGGCCTCGATTTCCCGGACGCGACGCACCAGGATTTGCGCGGCGCAGTGCTCGATCTGAAAAAGCACGGCGATAAAGTCGCGGTGATGGGGTTCTGCATGGGCGGGGCGCTGACCGTCGCGTCTTGTGTGCACGTCCCCGACATCGCCGCCGGCGTTTGCTTTTACGGCATCCCACCCAAGGAATTCGCCGACCCGGCCAAGATCACGGTGCCGTTCCAGGGTCATTTCGCCAACCAGGACGATTGGTGCACCCCGGCGGCGGTCGACGCGCTGGATACCGCGATGCAGGGATCGAAGCCGGAGATCTACCGCTACGACGCGGCACACGCCTTCTTCAACGAGCGTAGCGCCGCCTACGACGTCGGCTGCGCCAACCAGGCTTGGGACCGCATGTCCGCATTTTTGGAGGTGAAGCTAACCTAGGGAGGAAACGATGCCTAATCCCGGTCAGCCTACCATTTCCGTCGGCGCCACGGGTGATGTGGTTCGGCGGCTGCAACGAGCCTTGCGGCGCACGCCCGACCTGGGGATCACGGTCGACGGTGTGTTCAGTCCGGCGCTGGAAACCGTCGTCAAATCTTTTCAATCGGGTTCCGGGCTCACAGCTGACGGAATTGTCGGTCCGCAGACCTGGAACGCCCTGCCCGACGGCGGCCCTATGCCCCTTCTGCAGGAAGGTTCCACCGGCGCGGTCGTGCAGAGCTTGCAGACGGTGCTTACCAATGGTGCGGCGGGCCAGTGGAATGTGATGCCGCAGGGCATCGACGGCAATTTCGGCCCGCACACCAAGGCGTCGGTACAAGCCTTTCAGGCCTGGGGCGGCGTCACCGCGGACGGCATTGTCGGCGACCAGACCTGGGCCGTCTCTCTGCACGCGGCTAGCGCGACGCTGGAAACTCAGGTCGGGCTCAATTTCGTCATTGGCTGAAAGCGCGGCGATAGTCGCGTGGCGCCAAAGCCGCCGACGTTACGACTCCGGCGGGCCCTTCAGCTCGACGGTGTTGCCGTCGGGGTCGGTGATGTAGATCGACGAGCCGTAGCCCTCGGCGCCGTAGCGGCGCTGCACCGGGCCGGCGGCGACGCCGTTCTTTTCGAGATGCGCGGTGATCGCGTCGGCATCCATCTTGGCGATGCGCACCGCGTAGTGATCGACATTGCGTCCCGGCTTTTCGTCCGGCCCGCATGGTACGAGGTCGATCATCGAGGTGCCCGCTCGCAGCTGCACGAGACCGATCGACTCCAGCCGCCGCTCGACCGGGCAGCCGAGCACCGTGCCGTAGAATTGGATGGCGCGGTCCATGTCGGCGACCCGCAGCACGACATGATCGAGGCCGGTGATCGTCACCGGGAGACCGGTGGTCTGGCTGAGGATTTTGACGTCGTCGGGCATTGGCGGGCTCCTTTCGCGGCGCGGAAAGTTGCTGCGGGGAGCGTAACAGGCAGTAAGCTTCGATCAAAGCTTGGAGGAAACACATGCAGCCCATGCGCATCGGCAGCTTCGAGATCAATCGCATCGCCGATTACGAAGGCCCGTTTTTCGCGCCCGATGAATTCTTCCCCGATTTCGACCCGGCGGTCGTCGCGGAGCACGCGGCGCTTCTCGGGCCAAAGCTGCTCGAGCCCGGCACCGGCAAGCTGATGTTCAGCTTCCATAGCTTTGTGGTGAAGACCGGGCGTCACACGATCCTCATCGACGCGTGCATCGGCAACGACAAGGAGCGCCCGAGCCGGCCGCAATTCCATCACTACCAGTCGCCTTTCATCGGCGATCTCGCCCGCGCCGGGGTCAAGCCCGAGGAGGTCGACTATGTGATGTGCACGCATCTTCATTGGGATCATGTCGGCTGGAACACACAGCTCAAGGACGGGCGATGGGTTCCGACCTTCCCCAATGCCAAATACGTCATGGCCAAGAAGGAGCACGACCACTGGCAGGATTTCCATGCGAGCGGTGTCGAGTCCCCGCATGCCCGGGCTTACGAAGATAGTGTCCTCCCGGTCGTGCGGACCAAACAGGCGCTGCTGGTCGGCGATGATTACGCGCTCGATGACGGGCTGTGGTTCGAGTCGTATCCCGGTCACACGCCGGGCAATGTGGTGATCCACGCCAAATCGGCCGGCGATCGCGGCGTCTTTATCGGCGATGTGCTGCACCATCCGCTGCAATGCTTGAAGCCGGAATGGTCGACCTTCGCCTGCACCGATGCCGACGGGTCGCGGGTGAGCCGCACCCGGCTTATCGAGACTTATGCCGACAGTGACGCGATGATCCTGCCGGCGCATTTCCCAACCCCGACCTGCGGTCACATCAAGCGCCATGGCGGCGCCTATCGCTTCGATTTTCACGGCTAGCGCGCGGGCGTAAGGGCGCGTGCAGTTAAGCCCTTGACGCATACGGCGATGATCGCGACAGGCGAGAACGCGAGCCGTGCCTAGGGCGTCGTGGTAGATCGATCAGCGGTTTAAAATCAACGGGTTACTAGCGCGATAGTGCTGTAAATCGGGGGAACGAGACCCCATCGGGTTCGTTCGCAGGAAGAGCCGCCCAGCGCGGTTCTTCTGTTGGAACAAATTTGGAGACCCCGATGAATCGCACTCTTACCGCTGCGGTCGCGCTCGCCGCCGGGCTTGGCCTGGCCGGCTTCGCGCACGCGCAATCGAACGCGCCGACCAATCAGCCGATGGGCGCCACACCCGGCGCGCAAGGCACGCAGACCATGTCGCCTTCCGGTGCCGGCACCGGCGCCCAACCGCAGGCGGGTGGAAATCAGAACATGCAGCGGGCCTCGGTCTCGCAGTCGGAAATCCAGCAGGCTCAGCAGGAGCTGAAGTCGCAGGGTCTCTATCGCGGCCAGGTCGACGGCAGGAACGGGCCGGAGACACAGCAGGCGGTGATGGCGTTCCAGCGTCAGCACGGCTTGCCGGAAACCGCGCAGCTCGATCAGCAAACGCTGAGTCAGCTGAGCAGCGGCGCCCAGGATCAGGGCCAGCAGTCGGCCCCGGCGCAGCAGATGGCGCCGTCAGGCCCGTCGGGTACTCAGGGCACGGCGCCCCAGAGCCCGCCAGCCGGCGGCGCGCCAGGCGGCACGATGAACCGCTAACGTCTATGGCGCGATGGCGTATCGACCCACTGGTCGGCGCGCCATCGCGCATCGTCTAAGCACTTAGCGAATTTGGCCTGGCGGAGTGGCTCGGGCATAGTGGGCGCGATGCAGCCCGCCGGCTCGATAACCGCCCCGATCGCCCAAGACCTTGTGCTGGTCGGCGGCGGGCACGCGCATGTCCATGTGCTGAAGCGATTTGGCATGCGGCCGGCGCCGGGTGTGCGCGTCACGCTGATCGCCCGCGATGTGGAGACCCCGTATTCGGGGATGCTGCCCGGCTATGTCGCGGGGCATTACCAGCTCGATGAATGCCATATCGATCTGATGCGCCTCGCCCGGTTCGCCGGCGCGCGGCTGATCCATGACGAGGCGGTGGGGCTCGATCGCGACCGGCGTGAGGTGTCGTGCCGGGCGCACCCGCCGATCCGCTACGATGTCGTCTCGCTCGATATCGGCATCACGCCGCGGCGTGATGCGATCTCGGGCGCCGCCGAGCATACCGTGGCGGTCAAGCCGATCGATCGTTTTGCCGAGCGCTGGGAGAACCTGCTGGAGCGCGCTAGGGGCCGCGACGGGCTGCGCCTCGCGATCGTCGGCGGCGGGGCGGGCGGGGTCGAGCTGGCGCTCGCTGCGCGGCATCGCCTCACGGCGATGATGTTCGCGCCGCCTCAGATCACCCTCGTGACCCGCGAAGGGTTGCTGCCGTCGCATAATGGGCGCGTCCGCGCCAAATTCGCCCGCATCCTGACCGAAAGCGGCGTCGCCGTCGTGGCTGGGAACCCGGTGGTGCGGGTCGAGCAAGGCCGGCTAACCCTGGCGGACGGGACAATAGTAGGGTTCGACGAGGCGCTGTGGGTGACCGAAGCGGCGGCAGCGCCGTGGCTCGCGGACACCGGCCTGGCGCTCGACGCCAATGGCTTTGTCGAGACTGACGAATACCTGCGCTCGCCGAGCGATGCGGCGGTGTTCGCCGCCGGCGATGTCGCCGCGATGCGCGGCCACCCGCGCGACAAAAGCGGCGTCTACGCGGTGCGCGCCGGCCCATACCTCGCGGAGAACCTGCGCCGGGCGCTTGCCGGGCAGGCGCTACGCCGCGCGATCCCGCAACGCCGCGCGCTGGCGCTGATCGGCACCGGCGACGGAAGCGCCGTCGCCTCGCGCGGCCGGCTTGCCACGGAGGGCGCCTGGCTGTGGCGGCTGAAGCAATGGATCGATCGCCGCTGGATGCGCGGTTACACCGAACTGCCGGCGATGGACGGGCCCGAAGAGGCGATGCGCTGCGGCGGCTGCGCGGCAAAGGTGCCCGCCGATGTTCTGGGCCGGGTCGTCGCGCGGCTGTCGCCCGCCGCTAACGATGCCGTGGAGTTGGGTGTCGGCGACGACGCGGCGGTGATCGCCTTTCCTGGCGGACCGCCGCTGCTGCAGACGGTCGACTTCTTCCGCGCCATGGTCGGCGACCCGCATCTCTTCGGCCGTATCGCCGCGACCCACGCGCTTGGCGATATCTACGCGATGGGCGGCGCGCCCGAGACGGCGCTGGCGATTGCCGCGTTGCCACCGGCGAGGCCGGCGATCACCGAGCACGACCTCTTCCATATGCTAAAGGGCGGCACCGAGGTGTTGGAGGCGGCAGGCGCGAGCCTTGTCGGCGGTCACAGCGCCGAAGGCGCCGAGATGGCGCTCGGCTTCGCCGTGACGGGGCGGACGCGGCCGGGGCGGTTGATGCGCAAAGCCGGCCTCGGGCCCGGCGACCGCTTGATCCTCACCAAGCCGCTCGGCACCGGAATCATCCTCGCCGCCGAGATGCGCGGCCGTGCCCGCGCCCGCATCGTCGAGGACGCGATCGAGACGATGCTGCAATCGGCCGCTACGGCCTCGACGATCTTCGCGGCGCATGGCGCGACAGCCTGTACCGACGTCACCGGCTTCGGACTGCTCGGGCATCTGCTGGAGATGCTGACGGCGTCCGCCGCCGATGCGCGGCTCGACCCGGACGCGATCCCGGCGCTCGATGGCGCGCTTGACCTTATCGCCGCCGGCATCGCTAGTTCGCTGCATCAGGGCAACCAATCGGCGCTGAGCTCGCTGGCGGGTGCCGATCCAGCGTCGCCGCTGGCCGCGCTGCTGATCGATCCGCAGACCGCGGGCGGACTGCTGGCGGGCGTGTCGGCCCGGCGCGCCGCGGCTTGCCTCGCGGAGCTGCACGCCGCTGGCTATCGCGCCGCCGAGATCGGCGTCGTCGACCTGCG
The DNA here is from genome assembly GCA_035570495.1 of Allostellaceae bacterium. Lineage (GTDB taxonomy): Bacteria > Pseudomonadota > Alphaproteobacteria > ATCC43930 > CGMCC-115725 > DATARH01. The sequence continues at coordinate 24,907 of DATMLO010000225.1, forward strand.
GCGCGGCGTAAAGCCCATAGTTCGGCTCGACCCGAGCTACGTCGCGCCCCCCGAGCTGGCGGCGGCGAAATGAGCGCCGGGAAATGAGCACTACTGGACGCGAGGGCCGCGCCGCGCTGCCGTCGGTCGACCGCGTGTTGCGGGCGGCCGACGCGCTGATCGACGCACATGGCCGGACGCTCGTCACCGAGGCGGTGCGTCATGCGCTGGCGGCACGTCGGGCGGACGGCGTCGCCGCTGACATCCCGGCGATCCTCGCCGATGTCGGATGGGCCCTGGCGCGCCTGATGGCGAAATCGCAGCGCCGCGTCTTCAACCTCACCGGCACGGTGCTGCACACCAATCTCGGCCGCGCGCCGCTGCCCGAGGAGGCGATCGCGTCGGCCGCCGAGGCGATGCGGGAGCCGACGACGCTGGAATACGAGACCGAAGGCGGCCAGCGCGGCGAGCGCGACGACCATGTCGCGGGCTGGCTGAAACGGCTTACTGGTGCCGAGGCGGCGCTCGCGGTCAACAACAATGCCGGCGCGCTGTTGCTGGCGTTGAACGCGCTCGCCGCCGGCAAGGAGACGATCGTCTCGCGTGGCGAGCTGATCGAGATCGGCGGCGCATTCCGCCTCCCCGACATCATGGGACGCGCCGGCACGACGTTGCGCGAGGTCGGCACCACCAACCGCACGCATCTCCGGGATTTCGCCGGCGCGATCGGACCGCAGACCGGCCTCATCCTCAAGGTCCACACCAGCAATTATGAAATCCAGGGCTTTACCGCCGCGGTGCCGACCCCAGCGCTCGCGGAGCTGGCCAAGAAGCACGGGCTGCCGCTGGTCGAGGATTTGGGCAGCGGTACGCTCGTTGCTCTCGAGCGCTGGGGACTGCCGCACGAGCCGACCGTGGCCGAGGCGCTCGCCGCCGGCGCCGATCTCGTGACCTTCAGCGGCGACAAGCTGCTGGGCGGGCCGCAGGCGGGGCTGGTCGTCGGCCGTGCCGACCTCATCGCGGCGCTGACGCGCAACCCCCTCAAGCGGGCGCTACGGCTCGATAAGATCAGGCTCGCGGCGCTGGAAGCGGTGCTGCGGCTTTATGCCGATCCTGACCGGCTCGCGGAGCGCCTGCCGGCGCTGCGGCTGCTGGTGCGGCCGGCGGAGCATATCGCGGCGTTGGCGCAACTTCTCGCGCCGGTCGTCGGCGCGGCGCTGTCCGGCGTCGCGACGGTCGAGATCGTCGAGACTAAAAGCCAGATCGGCAGCGGGGCGCTACCGGTGTCGCTGCTGCCGAGCGCGGGCCTGGCGCTGCGGCCGGTAGATGGCGGCGGTAAGGCCGTCGAGCAGTTGGCGCAGGGACTGCGCGATTTGCCCATCCCGGTGATCGGCCATATCGCCAATGGCGCTGTCGTCCTCGATTTGCGCTGCCTCGAAGATGAGGCCGGGTTTCTCGCCAATCTAAGCGCATGATCCTTGCCACCGCCGGCCATATCGATCACGGCAAGACGACGCTGGTGCGGGCGCTGACCGGGGTCGATGCCGATCGCCTGCCCGAGGAGAAGCGGCGCGGGCTGACCATCGACCTCGGCTTTGCCTACACGACGCTCCCCGACGGCACCGAGCTCGGCTTTGTCGATGTGCCAGGCCACGAGCGCTTTTTGCCGAACATGCTGGCCGGCGTGCTGTCGATCGATCGGGTTCTCTTGATCGTCGCCGCCGATGACGGACCGAAGCCGCAGACCCTCGAGCATCTCGATATCCTCGAGCTGATCGGCGTCGCCGAGGTGACAGGGGTCGTCACCAAGATCGACCGCGTCGATGACGAGCGACGCGACGAGGTTGTCGCCGAGGTCGCGATATTGTTGGCGGACGCCGGCTACCACGACGCGCCGATCCACGCGGTCTCGAGCCATACGGGCGAGGGCGTCGCCGCCCTCGCCGCGCATCTCTCCGAACGCGCCGCTGTTGCCGATCTGGCCCGCGTGGCGAAGCCGGCAGAGGGCGGGTTTCGTCTGCCGATCGACCGCGTCTTTTCGCTGCCGGGCATCGGTACGGTTGCGACCGGCACCGTCGCCAGCGGCAGCGTCGCGCCGGGCGACCGGCTGTTGCTTAGTCCGCGGGGGATCGAGGTGCGGGTGCGTGGCGCCCACGCGCATAATCGGCCGGTCGAGCGCGCGGCTGCGGTCGACCGATGCGCGCTCAACATCGTCGGCAGCTTTCCCGATGGCGCCGAGCCGGGCCGTGGCGATTGGCTCGTCGCGCCGGAGCTGCACGCGCCGACCAGCCGCATCGACGTCGCATTGCGCATGTCGCGTGCCGCGCCGGGGCCGTTGCGCTCCGGATTGCCGGTGCATGTTCATCTCGGCACCGAAGATCGAGTCGGTCGGCTCGCGGTACTCGGGCAGCACAGCCTCGCGCCTGGTGCGGACGGCTTTGCCCAACTCGATCTCGACCGGCCGATCGGCGCGTTGTGGGGCGATCGGGTGGTATTGCGCGATCATGGCGCCTTGCGGACGCTAGCGGGCGGTCGGGTTGTTGACCCGGATCCGCCGCGCCGCGGCCGGGCCAGGCCCGAGCGGCTGGCGACCCTTGCGGCGCTGCACGAATACGATGCCGGAACCGCGCTCGAAGGTCTGCTGCGCATCAACGGCGCGGTGGCGCTCGCGCCGTTCGCGCTGGCCCGCAACCTGACGCTCGACCAGTTGGGCGAGCTGGTCGCGGCCGGCGGGTTTGTTCGGTGTGGTGAGACGCGGGCCCCTTACGCGGCGAGCGAAGCGCATCTCGCCGCATTGGCCGAGCAACTCGCGGCGACGCTTGCCGAATTCCATCGTGCCGAGCCGGATACGCTGGGCGTCGCGCGCCCGGCGCTGCTGCGGCGATTGCGTGCCGCGGCGCCGGAGCCGGTGCTCGATGCCGCGCTGAGCGCCGCGATCGACGGGGGTCAGATCGTCCGCGACGGTGCGGTGCTCCGCCTGCCGGCGCATCAGCCGCGGCTGAGCCGCGACGACGAGCGGCTGTGGCAGCGGGTCGCGCCGTTACTGGCGGCCGATGATCTGCGTCCGCCGCGGGTGCGGGAGCTGGCGGAAGCGCTTGGTCTCGAACCGGAAGCCGCGATGCGGCTCTTGAAACGTTACGAGCGCTTTGGCCGCATCGCTCCCGTAGCCGGCAACCGCTATTTCCTGCCCGAGGCGGTGGTGCGGCTTGCGCTGATTGCCCGCGAGTTGGCGGAGTGCGACCCCAACGGCGCCTTTACCGCCGCCTCGTTCAAGGACCGCTCTGGGGTAGGGCGCAATCTGACGATCGAAATCCTCGAATATCTCGACCGGATCGGTGTTACGCGTCGTGTCGGCGACGCCAGGGTGATGCAGGCGAGCAGCGAGGAGTTATTCGCGCGCTAGGCGGCGATCCAGAAGGCCGCCGACGCGCCGCCAAGCGCTAAAAGGATCAGCGCGCAAGCCGGCGGGACAGCCGCGCGGCGGCCGGCGAATGCCGCGGTGTATCCCGCCTGCAAGATATTGTTGGAGGCCGTGGCGATGAGGATCGCCGCGGCCGCGCTGGCCGGCGGTAGCGCACCGGCGCCGCCCGAGGCGATGCTCAGCACGAAGGGGTTGATGTCAGTGACGCCGACAATCGCGGCGAGCCCGTAGACCCCGGCCTCGCCGAACTGGCCGCGCACCCATCCGGCGGCAATCGAAACCACGACGAACAGCACCGCGAAGATAAGCGCGGCCGACAGTTCCAATGGATTGCCGGGCGCTTGCGCCGGGGCCGCGCCGCTCGATCTCTCGCTTAGCCAATGCCACAACCCGGCCAACACCAGCCCGAGCGCCGAAAGCGCCAGCAGCAAGGGCAGCAGGGTCGCCGCCAGCGTCCGATCGAACATCGCCACAATAACCAGGAGCCGCAAATACATGATCGCATTGGCGAGAACGATCCCCGTCTGCGCTTGCGGGACGAGCGTCGGCACGGCGCGAGCGCGACGGGCGAGCACCACCGTCGTCGCGGTCGACGAGTAGAGTCCGCCCAGCACGGCCGTCCACAACCCGCCTTCGCGCGGCGCGACATAGCGTTGGAGCAGATAGCTGGCGTAGGACACGGTGCATACCGCCAGCACGGCGAGCCAGACCTGGTGCGGCGTGACGTCGGTCAGCGCCGTTACCGGCGTGCGGGGTAGAAACGGCAGCACCAGGCCGGTCAAGATCAGAAATTTGCCGGCCGTGGTGACCTCGCCAAGTTCGAGGTGGCGCGCAAATCCGTGCAGCTTCTCCCGCGCGGTCAGCAACAGCACCGCGACCACGGTCACGCCGATCGCCACCCAGGGCGGCTCGGCAAAGGCGATCGGCCCCAGCAGATAGGCGAGCACATTGCAGATCGCCGTCATCAATCCGACATTGCGCTGCCCTTCGGGATCGGTCTCGCCGAGGTGACGCCAGTAGTAGCAGGTGAGCCACGTGCCCAAGACCAGGAGCCCAGCGGTGGCGGGCAGCAGGCGCACGGTATCGAGCCGGTAGAGCAGCGCACCGGAAAGGGCCAAAAGCGGAAAGCTGCGCACGCCGCCTGGCCGGGCCTGCCCGCCCTGCGCGTTGAACTCCTCGAAAGCGAGCCCGAAAAAGAAGCCGAGACCGAGTAGCAGAAGGAAGCCGGTAGCCGGCGCGTTTGTCATCATGGCGATCGTCCCCGACCGCCATTGTGCCAGCTTGCGTTCAATGCGCCATCAGTACCGGCAATGTCATGCTTTCAAGCACGGTGCGGGTCGTG
>DATMLO010000226.1:0-10651 GCA_035570495.1 Allostellaceae bacterium
CGACCGTTGAACCAGTAGTAATAATAGCAGAAGCCGTGGATCCCGTGCTGGCGGGCCAGCTCGACCTGCCGGTGACGGATCTCGTCGAGCCGAAGATCGTAGAAGCCGAGCGCGCCCGGCAGATGCGGCTGATAGTGCCCCTCGAAGAGCGGCGTCGACTTTACGACGTTCTGCCAGTCGGTGAAGCCAGCACCCCACCACCGGTCGTTTTCCGGGATCGGGTGGAATTGCGGAAGGTAGAAGGCGATCAGCCGGACATCGAATGCATCGCTGTCAGGCAATTTAGGTGTCCCCCATTCAACCTGATCCATCGCGCTCACCGGCCGACACGGCGACGCGGAACCATTGGGCCAACCGATCCCGGCGCCCGGCGATCATCATGCGCAGGTGCAACACTCGTTTCTATCATCGACGCTTACCCACCGGCGGACCGGAATGTCCGGGGTCCCTCGCGCAAGATAACTAACAGAATTTTCTTAATTGTTATTTGCCCTACCGCGGAAAACCATCGCCAAACTGCCGCAAGATAGCTTAACCGAAGATAGCGGTGAAGGGGCCGTTCGGAACCGCCCGGAGTGACGCAGCATGATGCGCAGATTTTTGGCCGCGGCGAGCTTGGCTCTCACGCTTGCCGGACCCGCGATGGCGCAAACCCCGGCGGTCGATAATCCGCAGCCTGAGGCCGCTCCAGCCGGCGTCCATGTCGACGGATTTCGCAGCGCGAAATGGGGAATGACCGAAGCCGAGGTGAAGGCGGCCATCCTCAACGACTTCGAAATCTCTGCCGACGGACTCACGGGCGAAGTCAACCCCACCGAAAAGACCACGGTGCTGGCGATTGTTGTGACCGATCTGATCCCGGGCGCCGGCACCGCCCGCGTCTCGTACATCCTCGGCTACACGACCCGGAAGCTCATCGAGGTCAACATCGTCTGGGGTTCCTCGGTCGATCCGCAGGCTAAGCCGGACATAGTGACTGCCGCCGCGACCCAGCTGCGCAACCTCTTTCTGACCTCGGGCTACGACCCCGGCACCATCGCCACCGATACGCGCGGCGGCGACGGATGGCTCGTCATCTTCGCCGGCCAGGATGCCGATAAGCACAGCACCGTGCTCCGCCTGCTGCAAGGCCGCATGGCCAGCCAAAACCAGCAGCAGCCGGCGGCAGTGCTCTTCCTGTCCTATGTGATGGACAGCCGCAACCCGGACGTCTTTAAGCCGAAGAGCGGCCCCTGAGGCACGGCGCCTGTCGCGACAAGCCCCGGCGTGATGCTAGGGTGCCGCCAATCCAGCCGCGCCGGGAGGCTCCATGACCGTCCAGTTCTCGACCCGCTGCCCGAACGCCGACTATCTCGGCTTCGAGGCCTCGCCCGAAGCCATCGTCGCCGCCGCTAAACAGGCCGAGCAGGTCGGCTTTGACGCGATTTTTGTCAACGATCACATCATCGTCGACGATTCGGCGCGCGCCGCAACGTGGACCAATGTCTACGACCCGCTTGTGTCGATGTCCTTTATCGCCGCGCACACGTCAAAGATTGGGGTCGGCGTTTCGGTGCTGATCATGCCGTACCGCAACCCGATCGGCACCGCGAAGGCATTGGCGACGCTCGACCGCATGTCGGGTGGGCGGGTGATCGCCGGGATCGGCGTCGGGTGGAATGAGGCCGAATATGTCGCGCTCGGCGTGCCGTTCAACGAACGCGGCGCGCGCACCAACGAATATCTGCGGCTGTGGCAGGCGTGCTGGGCGCCGGGCAAGGTGTCGTTTGCCGGCAAGTTCTTCTCGTTCACCGACATGTTCGTCAACCCGAAGCCGCTACAGCAGCCGCATCCGCCGATCTGGATCGGCGGCTTGAGCGACGCGGCGGTGCGGCGCGCGGCGCGGTTCGCCGCGGTGTGGCAACCGACGCCGACACCGCTCGCCGAGCTGGTCGAGCGCCAAGCGGCGTTGCGTCAGGCTTGTGATGCGGCGGGGCGCACACCGATCCCGACGCGGATGAGCTTCCGCGTCGAGCTCAGCACCATCACCGGACATGCCCCGCCCGTCGGCAAGGAGCGGCCGGTCGGCCACGGCACGCCGGCCGAGGTCGCCGGCGATCTGGCGCGCTATCGGGAAAAAGCCGGACTCGACGCGTTCCAGATCAATTTTCACGGCAACGACAATCTCGATCAGCTGCTGCAGTCGATGGAGTGCTTTATGCGCGATGTCGCGCCGCAGCTGCGCTGATGCGCGCCTTGCGGATCAGCCGGTCGGGCGCTTGCCGCTGAGGCGACTGAGATCGATATCGATCATCTCGGCGATCATCTCTTCGAAGCTCATCGACGGCTCCCAGCCCAGAACGCGTTGGGCTTTGCCGGCATCGCCGCACGTCGCGGCGATTTCGCTGGGACGGAACAATGTCGCGTCGGACACGACATGGTCCTCGTGGTTCAAGCCGACACAGCCGAACGCCACGCGGCAGAGCTCGTGGATCGAGCGGACACGCCCCGTCGCGACCACATAGTCGCCGGGCTCGGCCTGTTGCAGCATCAGCCACATCGCACGCACGTAGTCGCGCGCATGGCCCCAATCGCGCTGCACGCTCAGATCACCGAGCGAAAGTTGGCGGGCGAGACCGAGCTTGATACGTGCGGCGCCGTCAGTGATCTTACGGGTTACGAACTCGACGCCCCGCAGCGGGCTTTCATGGTTGAACAAGATCCCGGACGTGGCGTGCAGGCCAAAACTCTCGCGGTAGTTCACCGTCATCCAGTGCGCGTGCAGCTTGGCGACGCCATAGGGGCTGCGCGGCCGAAACGGGGTCAGCTCGGATTGCACCGGGCCGTCGGTCCGGCCGAACATCTCCGACGACGACGCCTGATAGAAGCGCGCCGGCGACTGGGTCAGGCGCAACGCCTCGAGCAGGTTGACCGGGCCGAGTCCGGTGACCGAGCACGTCCGCAGCGGCTGGTGCCAGGAGGTGGCCACCAGGCTCTGGCTCGCCAGGTTGTAGACTTCGTCCGGCGCGGAGGTTTCGATGATCCGCAGGAGGCTCGACAAATCGGTAACGTCGCCGGCGACCAGCTCGATGTGGTCGAGAATATCGAGCCATTGCAGCCGCCAGATCGCGGTCTGCGAGGCGATCGAGCCGTGCACCAGCCCAACGACCCGATAGCCGCGGTCAAGCAGGAACTGGGCGAGGTATGCGCCGTCTTGACCCGTGATCCCGGTAACAAAAGCCGTCGGCATAAAATCCCCTGGTTATGTTTTCACGGCCGCCCGAAATCCCCCCGCCGCAGCTGTCGCGCCCGGCCGCAGCGGCTCCCGACTTTACATCGGCCGCGGCGACAATCAAAAGTGCGGGCCGAAGAGCGATGACCCGACCGGCCGGATGAAGATCCTTCTGTGGCACTGGGGACGCCTTGGCGGCGGCCCCGTTATACACTCGAATTGGCGCGCGCGTTGATCGCGCGTTCTGACATCGATCTAAGCCTCAGTCTGTCGCGCGGCAACACGGCGCTGGCCGAGTTCACCGCGCTTTCCTGCCCCTGCGATATCGTCGACACCTATTCGAGCGTCGCCTCCTTTGTCGCCGCCTCGCTTCGACTGCCGATGATTCGAGCCGCGCTGCAGGCAAAGATCGCCGAGTCCGGCGCCGACGTGGTGGTCGCGACCATGCCGCATGTGTGGTCCTGGTTCCTGGCGCCAGCGGCGCGGAACGCCAACGTGCGGCTGGTGACGATCATCCACGATGCGCACGCGCACCCGGGCGACCTCAACCCGCTGCTGCCTTGGCGGATCCGCCGCGAACTCGCCGCCGCGGACGGCGTCGTGACGCTGAGCGACCACGTCAAGCGCCTGCTGGTAAAAAGCTGCGACTATCCCGATGAGCGCATCGCGGTGCTCCCGCTCGGCCCCTTTGCCTTCACCCCTTTGCCTTCAATAGCAGCGTCGGGTCACCGCGGCGGTTTCCGCGCGACCGGCCGTTCCGTTTTCTCTTTTTTGGTCGGCTGCTCGCGTACAAGGGCTTGGCGCTGCTGATCGAGGCGTTCCAGCTCCTGGCGGCGAGCCGCGACGACGTCGAGCTCGCCATCGTCGGCAATGGCGATCTTGGGCCGCATCGCGAGAGCATCGCGGCGACGACGCGCCTCACGGTCATCAACCGCTGGATCGACGATGACGAAATCCCCGGCTTCTTCGCCGAAGCGGATGCGCTCGTCGCGCCCTATACGGAAAGCAGCCAGTCGGCCGCCGTCGCGGCGGCCTTCGGCTGCGGCTTGCCGGCGGTCGTGACGCCAGTCGGCGGGTTGGCCGAACAGATCGAACCGGGGACGACCGGCATTATCCCGGCGATGGAAGCGATCCTCGACGTCCAACTGTACGAACATTGCGCCGCCGTCGTGCATGCCCGCTATGTCGCGATCGATCCCTGGCGTGATACCGCGGAGGCGCTGGTCGCGCATTGCCGCCGCATCGCCGCCGGGGTCTAGACAGCCTCGGCTTGGCAAAACGCCCGCTCAAACAGCGCTGCGTCTTGCCGGTTCTTGAAGGTCAGCTGCAATTCCACTGCACCCGACGGGGCGACGGTGTGCTTGAAATGGATCGGCCGGATATCATTGCCGTCGAGCCAGGGCGCGAGCCGGTCCATCACCTTCAGGAGGGATCTCCGGGTGTTGGCCTCGAAAAAAACGTGATGTCCTTCGTACAACATGACGGGAAGCTTTTAAGTTGAATGGGTTGATAGCCGGTTAACCCGGAGCCGGGCGACGCCGAGGCCCCACGCAACTGCTTGCGTCATGACATAGCTCGGCGGCGCAAAGGACGCATTGACAGCCATATGGGCTTGCGTCGAGGTTGCGCGCTTGCCGGAAACACACAGAAACGGCGGGACATTAAGGAGGGGACGATGCGGAGACGGAGACTATTGCAGTTGGCGGGGGCTGGGATTGCCGGGCTGGCGTTGCCCGCGCCGCAGCTTTTCGCGCAGAGCCCGACCATCCGCATCGGCCTGCTGCATGATCTGAGTGGCCCATTCGCTGGCGCCGGGTCGGTGCCGCTATCGATCGGCGCGCAGCTGGCGATCGATTACATCAATGGCAAGGGCGGCGTCGCCGGCAAGTACAAGGTCGAGCCGGTGCCCGCGGATTCGCAGAGCAAGATCGATGTCGGCATCAACGAGTCGGAGCGGCTGCTCAACCAGGAAAAGGTCGACATCATCCTCGGCGTCTATTCGAGCGCCCAGGCCGTGCCGCTCGCCGCCAAGGTGGAGCAGGAGAAGAAGATCCTGTGGATCAACAGCGCGATCGCCACGACCGTGCTCAAGGACAAGCATTTCCAATACATCTTCCGCCCGACCGTGAATTCCGACGGCTACGCCCAGGCGGCGATGAGCTTCCTCGCCGATAACGCGAAGTCGAAGCTCGGCATGGACCCGAAGGACCTCAAGATTGCGCTGATCGACGAGGACGGCCCCTACGGCACCGCGGTGCAGGGAGGCGACGAGACCTGGGCCGCTAAGAAGGGCATTACCCAGATCGTGCTCAAGGAGTCCTATTCCGCGAGCGCGCCCGACCTGTCGTCGCTGATCACCAAGCTGCGCCGTGCGCGGGCCGACATCATCATCCATGCCGGCTACAACCCGGACATTACGCTGTTCCTGCGCCAGGGGCGCGAGGCCGGGCTCAAGTTCAAGATGCTGATCGGCAATGGCGCCGGCTATAGCCAGCTCGACAAGCTGCGCGAAACCTTTGGCGACGATGTCGACAATTTCTGCAACATCGACCCCGCGCCGGCGCAACGGCTCGATCCGGCCAAGCTGGCGCCGGGTGTCGGCGACCTGATCAAGATCATGGTCGACGGCTACAAGGCCAAGACGGGCGCCAGCGAGATCCCGACGCATTGTTCGATGGGCTTCAACAACACCTGGATCCTGCTGGAGAAGGTGCTGCCGATCGCCGCGAGCAAATACAACGGCTTCGACGCCGACGCGGTGCGCAAGGCGGCGCTCGATGTCGATATCCCGCTCGGCGGCACGCTGCAGGGCTACGGTGTCAAGTTCCTGCCGCCGGATGACGCGATGGGCGGGCAGAATGACCGGGCGCTGCCGGTCGTCATGCAGAACCACGGCAAGGAAATCACCGTCGTGTGGCCGACCGAGATCCAGACCCAGGCCCCGGTGCTGCCCCTGCCCTCTTCCTCGCCTTACGCAATGAGCTGAGTGTGCTGGAAATTGCTGGGTTGACGAGACGGTTTGGCGGCTTCACCGCCGTCAACACCGTCTCGTTCGCGGTGCGAAAAGGCGAGATCGTCGGGCTGATCGGCCCGAACGGGTCGGGCAAGACGACGACGTTCAACGTGATTTCCGGCACCTTGGCGCCGAATGCGGGATCGGTGCGCTTTGAGAATCACGAGATCGGCGGCCTTTCGGCGCACCAGGTGTGTCGGCGCGGTCTCGCCCGTACCTTTCAGATCCCGCGGCCGTTCCGCAAGCTGTCGCTGCGCGACAACGTCGCGCTGTCGGCCTATTACGCGCAGGGCGGCGACATCGCCCGCGGAGAGGCGGAGAAACGCGCCGTCGAGGCGCTCGACATGGTCGGATTGCCGGCCGAGGCGCGGGCGACGACGCATGGGCTCGGCGCCGCCGCGCTCAAAAAGCTCGAACTCGCTCGGGCGCTGTCGACAAAACCCAAGATGCTGCTCGCCGACGAGAGCCTTGGCGGGCTCGACACGGCCGAGATGGACCGCGCCGCCGAAATGCTCGAAGCGGTTCGCAGCAAGCTCGGCATCACCATCGTCTGGGTCGAGCACATCATGGGCGTGCTGATGCGCGTCGTCGACCGCGTCATCGTGCTCGACCACGGTGAGAAGATTTTCGAGGGCGTCCCGGCCGACGCCATCAAGGACGAGCGTGTGACCGAGGTTTATCTTGGCCGCGGCAAGCACTGAGGCGTCCGCCGCCGGAGAGCCGGCGCTCCTCGCGCTGAGCGAGGTGTCGGCGGCTTACGGCTCGTTCCAGGCGCTGTTCGGCGTGTCGCTCTCGGTCAATCTAGGCGAGGCGATCGGGGTCATCGGCCCCAACGGCGCCGGCAAGACCACGCTGATGCGCGTGATCTCGGGCCTGCTACCCGTGACGTCGGGCGACGTCCGTCTGCAGGGAAGCCCGATCGGCAATCTGCCCGCCCACCGCATCGTCGCCGAGGGCATCGCCCATGTGCCGGAAAACCGGCGCCTCTTCGCCCGGCTGACGGTCGAGGAAAATTTGCGCATGGGGGCCTTCATCCCGTCCGCGCGGCGTCATCTCGCCGAGCGGCTGCAATGGGTCTACGACCTCTTCCCGCGCCTCTACGAGCGGCGCGGCCAGGCCGCCGGCACGATGTCGGGCGGCGAGCAGCAAATGTGCGCGATCGGCCGCGCGCTGATGTCGCGGCCGAAACTGTTGTTGATGGACGAGCCGTCGGCCGGCCTCGCGCCGCTCGCGGTCGAGCAGGTCTTCGAGCTGGTGCGGCGCATCCGCGGCGAGGGCTTTACCGTGCTGATCGTGGAACAAAACGTGCAGCAGGTGCTGGCGCTGGTCGACCGTGCCTACCTGCTCGAGGCGGGACACATTCATCTGTCGGGCAGCGTCGCGGAGCTGCGCGAGAACGAGGCGATCCGCAAGGCCTACATGGGCCTCTAGGAGACGGGAACCCGCATGGACATTTTTCTGCTCGAAGCGGTGTTGGACGGGTTGCTGCTGGGCGGCGTGCTCGCCCTGCTGGCGCTCGGCCTCAATCTGATCTTCGGCGTCATCGACGTGGTGTGGATTTGCTACGTCGAGCTGGTCATGTGCGGCATGTACACGGTCTATTGGCTCTACGCCTATTTCGGTGTGCCGTTTCCGCTCGCCTGTCTTGCCGCGATCGTCGTCGTGGCGGTTCTCGGGCTCGCGGTGCACCGCCTTATCATCGAGCCGGTGCTAAGCTTTGCGCCGATTAATCAGCTTCTCGCGACCGGCGGGCTGCTGTTCTTCCTGCAGAGCTTCGCGACGCTGCTATTCGGCACCGATTTCCGCAATGTCGGCATCCATCTGGCGCCCATCGAGCTGGGCGAGATCGACGTCAGCAAGGCGCGTCTCTTGGCGTTTGCCGTCGCGCTGATCGGCGCGGGCGGGCTCTATCTCTTTCTCAAGCGCACCTATCTCGGCACCGCGATCCGCGCCATCGCCGAAGACCGCGAGGTCATGGGGCTGATGGGGGTGAGCCCGCGTCGCATCTACTTTATCACCTCCGGGATCGGCGGCGGGCTGGCGGGGCTCGCCGCCTGCCTTCTGGTCCTGCAATACGACGTGCACCCGTTCATCGGCAGTTCGTTCGGACCGATCACGTTCATGATCTGCGTGCTGGGTGGGCTGGGGAACATGATCGGCGGGTTCGCCGCCGCCTTTATCATGAGCCAGATCATCGCGGTCGGCGGCTATTACTTCTCGATCGAGTTCTCCTACGTGCTCGCGTTCCTCTTGTTCATCGTGATGATCTTCGTCCGGCCGCAAGGGATTTTCAGCCGATGAGCCGTCGCGCCATCATCGGCGGCGTGGTCTTGCTGATCGCGTTGGCGATCGTGCCGTTTGTCGCCTCGGAGTATGTCCTCCACGTCGCGATCCAGATCCTGATCTGGGGCTTTATCTACACCGCCTGGTCGCTGATGGGCCGGTTCGGGCTGACCTCGTTTGGGCATGGCGCGTTTCTCGGGATCGGCGCTTATGTGCCGGCGTTGCTGTGGAACTATTACGGCGTGACGCCGTGGCTCGGCATCCCCGCGGCGATGGCGTTGACCGTGCTGGTCGCGATGCTGATCGGCTACCCGTCATTCCGGCTCCGCGTCGTCGGGCATTATTTCGCGCTGGTGACGCTGGCGCTGAGCCAGGTGGTGCTGTTGTCGCTGGTCGCGGCGCGCGAGGTCACGGGCGGATCGCTCGGCATGACCCTCAACGTCGTCCATTCCTGGCTGGCGCTGCAATTCGCCCAGAAGAGCGTCTTTTACGGGGTCGCGGCGGTCGTATGGCTGGCCGGCCTCGTGATCTGGTGGCGGGTCGATGTCGGGATCGGCCGCGTCGCGCTCGAGGCGATCTCCGAAGACGAAATCGCCGCCGCGTCGAGCGGCATCAATGTGATGCGCGAAAAGATGCGGGTGACGGTAATCAGCGCGGCGCTGACCGCGCTCGGCGGGTCGCTGCTGACCCAATACATCCAGTATGTGAACCCGGAGGTCGTGTCCGGCGTCGCGGTGTCGCTGCAGATCGTCTTCGCCGCGATCGCCGGCGGCATGGGGACGCTGTTGGGGCCGACCGTCGGCGCCTTTTTCACCATTGTGCTCAACGAGAGCCTGCGCATCCTGTTCGGCATCCATTTCATCGGCGCCGCGAATACGATCTACGGGATCCTGCTCATTCTCTTCATCATCTTCATGCCGCAAGGGATTGTCGGGCTGATCGAGGGTCTTTCGGCGCGCTCGGCCCGTGGCATCGACGACGACACCCCCACCGAACCCGCGGCCGCGCTCCCCAAAGCCTGAACAGCATCAGCGCGAGGACATGCGCCGTGCGAGATAGCGCTGAACGATATGCCGCGGCACGTGGGCGACGGCGTCGGGCTCGTATATCGGCCGCTCGACGATCGGCTCGGCGCTGTCATTCGACTGCCGGTGCTCGCGGCGCAATTCCTCCATCCGGAGCCGGATGGCCTTGTAATCGTCAGCGGCTCTGACGCGGCTCATCGTCTTCCCTCAGGCAAAGTGCGGCATCACCTCGGACGCCATCAGCTCGTGGGTTTCGAGGTCGTTGCGGTAGTCGCTGTTGATCAAGAGGTCAACGCCGGCGTCGCGATATCGGCCGATCAGATCGACGGCTTCCGATGCCGTGCCGACAAAGCCGCGCAACGGGCCGCGAGCCGACAGACGCTCGCGTTTCGCGGCGACCGCGGCGGCATTCCGCGCCAGGAGCCAGCTGTTGTTGTGGGTCTTTTCGATCGTCGCGAAATCGCGCCCGGCCGCGTTGCAATGCCGGCGCAGCACCTCAAATTTGTGCTTCACCGTCTCGACATCGCCGCCGACATTGCAGAGATCGCCGAGCCGCGCCACCGCGCGCAGCGTCAGCTGCTCGCCGCCGCCGGCGATCATCACTGGCGGGTGCGGCTTCTGGACGGGCTTGGGTTCGAGGATCGCGTCCTCAACATGAAAATAGCGACCGCGAAAGGTCGCGCGGGGCTCGGCCCACATCGCCAGGATCAGCCGCACCGCCTCTTCCATCTGGCGGATGCGTACCGCCGGACGCTCCGGGAATTCCCAGCCATATTGCCGGTATTCGGTCTCGAAATAGCCGGCGCCGATGCCGAGCGTCAGGCGTCCACCACTGATCTGATCGACCCCGGCGGCGATCTTGGCGAGCAGCGCGGGGTTGCGGTAGCCGACCGAGGTGGCGAGCGTCGCCAGCCGGATGCGGCTGGTCACCGCGGCAAGCGCCGACAACGCCGTCCAGCCCTCGATAAACGGCTCGTCCGCCGCGCCGACACCGGGGATCTGGATCAGATGATCCATCACCGAAAACCACGTGAAGCCATGGGTCTCGGCCCATTGCGCCTTGGTTTTCAGCCCGTCGAACGGATCGCCGTCATACACCCATGACGGGTTGTGGATACC
>DATMLO010000227.1:0-19839 GCA_035570495.1 Allostellaceae bacterium
ACAAAGTCCCAGTTCACGATCAGCGTCTGCACCACGATCGTGAAGGCGAGCGTCGCGATCGCGAAAAACACACCGCGCAGGCGCAGCGTCAGATATCCGGTGCCGAAGCCCATCGCCCCCGAGACGATGCCGCCGGCGACGATCATCACCGGCAGCGGCACCGGCACCATGGTCATGCCGAAGGCGCTGTGCATCAGCGCCGGCAGCTTGTGCAGCACCACCGAGCAATACGCGCCGGAGGCAAAGAACGCGCCGGTGCCGAAATTGGTATAGCCGGTATAGCCGCCGAGGATGTTCCACGCCGTCGACAGCACGATGTATTGCAGCACGACATAGCCGGCGAAATAGAAGTACTCGTTCGTCAGGAAGACGCGCGACACCACGATAAAAACCAGGCCGACTGCGACGATGCATAGCCAGAAGGTGGGCGCGCGCATCGCTAGCGTCCCAACAGCCCGGCGGGGCGCACCGCCAGCGTCACCAGTAGAAAGCCGAACGCCACCGCCGGCGCCCAGGACGGGCCGTAGAACGTCGCGGTCAGGCTCTCGACAATTCCGAGCAGCATCGACGCCAGCAGCATGCCAGGAAAGCTCGTCATCCCGCCCAGCACGCAAATCGCGAAAATGCGGCCGATATAGTCGCGGCCGATCGACGGCTCGACCGGCTGGATGATGATGAGGAACGAGCCGGCGACCGCGCAGGTCGCGATCGAGATGCCGACCGCGACCTGCTTGATCTTGGTGGGGCTCGCCGCCATCAGCTGCAGCGCCCCCGGGTCCTGCGACACGGCGAGGATCGCTCGGCCAATAAAGCTACGGGTCAGATAGAGCTGCAGCAGCCCGACCATGATGAGCGAGAAGACGAAGGGCAGCAGCATTCTGAACGGCAGCTCGACAAAGCCGATATGCAGGCTCGGGCCGATATAGCTTGCTTGGACAAAGCGATAGTCGACGCCAAAGATCAGCACGAGCGAGACTTCGCCGACGAATAGGAGGCCGAAAAAGAACGCCAGGCCCTGGATCGCCTGGTCGCCGCGCCGCTCGAACGAATAGTAGTAGAGCCGGTAGACCAGCATACCGAGCACAAAGAAGGCCGGGGTCATGATGATCCCGGCGACGATCGGGTCGAGGCCAAAAGACATGTTCAGCATGTAAGCGGCGTAGCAACCGAGCAGGATGAAGGCGGGCTGCGCGATATTGGCGATGTCGAGCATGCCGAACGAGATCGTCACGCCGATGCTGACAGCAGCATAAAAACCGCCAAGCAGCACGCCGGCGACGATCGCGTTGATGAACAGAGAGAGCATGAGGGCGGCCGGTACGCGGGTGCCTAGCGGCCGCGCGCGGCTATTCCGAGGGGCGGCGCGGCCTCCTCGCGCGCGGGCATTCGCTTCATCGTCGCTTCCCCCTCAAGATGCTTGTCCGCCGACATGACGCGCGGCGGGACCGCTCAAGCATTTGCGTGCATTAGAACAGCATCGGCCGCGTCTGTTAAGCGCCACGGTCGCGGTGCCACCGCGCCGATTGTCGCGTGCCGCCAAGCGGCTATGATCGCTTTCGGACAGGGATGGGCGAATGGACGGATCGTTCGAGCCGCGGGTGGAGGATTACCGGCTGCTGACCGGCGCCGGCAGCTTCCAGGATGATGAGGCGGCGGCGGGCGCCGCCTGGGGCGTCTTTGTCCGCTCGCCGCACGCCTTCGCCGATATTCGCGGTATCGATACGACGGCGGCGAAGGTTGCGCCCGGCGTGCTCGCGGTGCTGACGGCCGCTGATCTCGACGCCGCGGGGATTGGCACCGTCTCGGTCCCGGTCCCGGTGCCGGGAACCACCGGGTTGGCGGTGCCGCATCGCCCCTCGCTCGCCGGCGATTGCGCGCGCCATGTCGGCGATTGCGTGGCTCTGGTCGTCGCCGAGACCGAGGCCGAGGCGCGCGACGCGGCGGAGCTCGTTGAGGTCGATTACGCTGCGCGCGACGCGGTGACCGATCTCGCCCGCGCCGCCGAGCCAGGCGCGCCGCTCCTCTGGCCCGAGGCCCCAGGCAATATCGCGGTCGACTGGCATCCCTACGGCGCGAAGCCCGAAGAGCGCGCCGAGCTCGATCGCATCTTCGCAACCGCGGCGCATGTCGCGCGGGTGCGCCTCGTCAATCAGCGCATTGTCATGGCACCGATGGAGCCACGCGCCGGGCTCGCGGTGTACGAGCCGGAGACAGATCGCTACGTGCTGCACGTCGCATCGCAAAGCGCCTTTGCGATGCGCCAGCATGTCGCGAAGACGATGGGCGTACCGGTCGAGAAGCTGCGCGTCGTGAGCCGCGATGTCGGCGGCGCGTTCGGCATGCGCACCTCGGGTTATCCCGAATATCCGGCGATGCTGATCACCGCGAAGCGGCTCGGCCGCCCGGTGCGCTGGCGCTCGACGCGGCAGGAAGGGTTCCTTTCCGATAATCAGGCGCGCGACACGATCATCGAAGGCCGCCTCGCGCTCGACGCGAACGGCATGTTTCTCGCGCTCGATATCGAGAGCCTCGCGGCGCTCGGGGCTTACCAGACCTCGCATGGCGCTTTTATCGCGACAGTCAATTTCGCGCGCTGTCTGCCGTGCATGTACGACATTCCGAAAATCGGCCTGCGCATCCGCTGCCTCTTTACCAACACGGTGCCCACCGGCCCGTATCGCGGCGCCGGCCGCCCGGAGGCGAATTATTGCCTGGAACGGCTGGTCGAAGAGGCGGCGCGGGTGACCGGCATCGACCGCATCGAAATCCGCCGCCGCAACCTCATCGGGGCGGCGCAGATCCCGTACAAGACGGCGGTCGGCACGACCTATGACAGCGGCGATTTCCCGGCGGTGTTCGACGCGGCGCTGGCCCGCGCCGACATCGCCGGCTTTGCCGCGCGTCGGGCGGCATCCGAGCGGGCGGGCCGGCAGCGCGGCCTCGGCGTCTCGTGCTTTCTCGAAATTGCCGGCGGCCAACCCGGCGAAGGTGCCGCGGTCGGCTTTCCCGGCCAAAGCAAACTTCTGCTGGCGATTGGGGTGCAATCGAGCGGGCAGGGGCATCGCACGCTCTATCGCCGGCTGGTCGCCGACTATCTCGGCATCGCCGCCGAGAGCATCGAGGTCGCCCATGGCGACAGCGACGACGAGGTGCCGAGCGCCGGCGCGGTCGCCTCGCGCTCGACGATGTCGGTCGGCGGCGCGGTCGCCGCGGCGCTCGATATGGTCATCGAAAAGGGACGCCGCATCGCCTCGCATGTGCTCGAGGCGGCCGAAGAGGACATCCAGTACCGCGCCGGCTTTTTCGAGATCGCCGGGACCGATCGCAACATCGCTCTCTTCGAGCTCGCCGATCGCGCCCGTGCCATGGGCGAGAGCCTCGACGCAAAAAGTAATTACGACGCCATCCCATCCTTCCCCAATGGCGTCCACATCGCCGAGGTCGAGATCGACCCCGGCACCGGACGCACGACGCTCATCGCCTATACCTGCGTCGACGATTGCGGCCGGGTGCTGGCGCCGGTGCTGGTCGAGGGCCAGGTGCAGGGGGGCGTCGCGCAGGGCGTCGGCCAGGCGCTGCTCGAATGGGGAAACTACGACGACGCGAGCGGGCAACTCGTCGCCGGCTCGTTCATGGATTACGCGATGCCGCGCGCCGACGATCTGCCGGATATCGTCAGCCTGATGCACCCGGTGCGCTGTACGACCAACCCGCTCGGCGTCAAAGGCGTCGGCGAGGCCGGCACGACCGCCTCGCTCGCCGCGGTGATGAACGCGGTCGCCGATGCCGGCGCCGATATCGACATGCCCGCCAGCCCCGAACGGGTGTGGCGGGCGCTGCAACGAAAGGAGTGAGAATGAGCAACGTCACGCTGGCCCAGGCCTCGACCATCGTCGATACCGCGCTCGCCAAGGGGCGCGAGCTGAGGCTGC
Source organism: Allostellaceae bacterium (assembly GCA_035570495.1). Lineage (GTDB taxonomy): Bacteria > Pseudomonadota > Alphaproteobacteria > ATCC43930 > CGMCC-115725 > DATARH01. The sequence goes on from DATMLO010000227.1 coordinate 3,933, forward strand.
ATCCGCTGACCGTCGTGGTGCTCGACGCCGGCGGTCACCCTGTCGCGATGAAGCGCGAGGACAAGTCCGGCATCCTGCGCACCGAGATCGCCACCGGCAAGGCCTGGGGCACGCTCGGCATGGGGTTTGGCGGCCGCGAGTTCGCGCGCCGCGCGGCGGGTGGCGGCGGGCTGTTCCTGACCGCGCTGATGCAGGCTTCGGGCGGGCGCATCGTGCCGGCGCCGGGCGGCGTGCTGATCCGCGATGCGGCAGGCGACATCGTCGGCGCGGTCGGGATCAGCGGCGACACCTCCGACAGGGATGAGGCGTGCGCCATCGCCGGGATCGAAGCCACTGGTCTTAGTCCCGATACCGGCGAAAACGTCTGACCGTATCCTCTCAGCGCTTGACGCCATTTCGATATTTCTATAAACGTAGAAACATCGAAATGGAGGATTGCCGATGGAACAGGCACAGGCCCTGGCGGCGCTCGGCGCGCTCGCCCAGGAGACGCGGCTGCAGCTTTACCGCCTGCTGGTGACGGTCGGGCCGGACGGGCTCTCGGCCGGGAATATCGCCGAGCGGCTCGGGGTCATCCCGTCGTCGCTGTCGTTCCATCTGACCAATCTCGTGCATGCCGGGCTGATCACCCAGCGCCGCGTCGGCCGGCTGATGGTCTACGCCGCTGAATACGCCACGATGAACGCGCTGCTCACTTATCTCAGCGAGAATTGCTGCGGGCAGGGGGCCTCGTTTGCGCCGGTCTGCAATCCCGCCGTCACGGGCTCGACCGCGGCTAAGAGCAGCGCGGCCTAGGGAGCGATACCATGGATGACAGCCAGATCAAGGAGATGGTCCGCATCCGTTACGGCGGGATCGCGGTCGAGAGCGGCGCTTCCTGTTGCGCGCCGGCATCGTCGTGCTGCGGGCCGTCGACCCCAGCGAGCGCGGCCGACAAGGCGCGATGCATGGGCTATTCCGAGCAGGAACTCGCCGCGGTGCCGGACGGCGCCAATCTCGGTCTCGGCTGCGGCAACCCGCAGGCGATTGCCTCGCTGAAGCCAGGTGAGGTGGTGATCGACCTCGGCAGCGGCGCCGGGTTCGACTGTTTCCTCGCCGCCGAACAGGTCGGCGCGGGCGGACGGGTGATCGGCGTCGACATGACGCATGAGATGCTGGCAAAGGCGCGCGCCAATGCCGCCGCGATCGGCGTCGCCAATGTCGAGTTCCGCCTCGGCGAACTGGAGCATCTGCCGGTCGCCGACAACACCGCCGACGTCATCATCTCGAATTGCGTGATCAACTTGGTGCCTGACAAGGCGCAGGTCTTCCGCGAGGCGTTTCGCGTGCTGAAGCCGGGTGGGCGGATCGCGGTCTCCGATGTCGTCAACACCGCGCCGCTGAGCGACAAACTGCGCGCCGACCCGGCGCTGCTGTGCGGCTGCATCGGCGGCGCCGTTCCGGCGGCGCAGATCGGGGCCTGGCTGGCCGAGGCCGGGTTTATCGAGGTGCGGGTCGAGGAAAAGCCTGAAAGCCGTGAGTTGATCCAGGGCTGGGCGCCGGGGATGGGCATCGAGAATCACGTCGTCTCGGCGACGATCGAAGCCCGCAAGCCTTAGCCTTCCGATGAGCGCTGTCGCCGACACGCGCCCCGCGTCGATCTCTCCGACGCTCGCTTACACGGCATTCGTCGAGTTGATCGCGACCGCGTTCCTGCTGATCGGTGTCGTCGGTTCAGGAATCATGGCCGAGAAGTTATGCGGCGGGAATGTCGGCTTAGCGTTGCTGGCGAACGCCATTGCGACCGGCGGGGCGCTTGTCGCGTTGATCTTGGCGTTCGGGCCGCAATCCGGTGCGCATATGAACCCGGTCGTGACCCTAGCGGCAGTGGCAACCGGCGGGCTTCCCTGGCGCGCGGCGCCGCCGTATATCGCGGCGCAAATTATCGGCGCGATCGCCGGTGTCTGGCTGTCACACATCATGTTCGCGCTGCCGGTTTTGGAAGTCTCGACGCATATCCGGGCCGGTGTACCGCAATGGGTCGCCGAAATTGTCGCGACGTTTGGCCTGTTAGCGACGATCTGGGGTTGCCGTGCGCATCGCGAGCCGGTGACGGCATTCGCGGTGGGCGCCTATATTACCGGCGCCTACTGGTTTACGGCCTCGACCTCGTTCGCCAACCCGGCGGTGACGATAGCCCGCGCGCTGACCGATACGTTCGCGGGTATCCGTCCGATCGACGTGCCGGGCTTTATCGCGGCGCAAGGCGTCGGGCTGGCGCTCGCGCTGCCACTGTTGCGCCGGATGCGCTGAGCCTCAAAGGGAGATCAAGTGATGCAGCTTCCTCTGACCGGCGGCTGTCAGTGCGAAAAAATCCGCTACGAGCTCACCGAGCGGCCGAGCCTCGTCTACGCGTGCCACTGCACCGACTGCCAGCACATCACCAGCAGTGCCTTCTCGCTGGGCATCAGTTTGCCGGAGACTGCTTTCCGGCTTACGTCTGGCGAGCCGCGGGCGATCCAACGCACCCCCGACAGCGGCCGGCTCAACACCCGGTTCATATGCCCGGATTGCGCGTGCTGGGTGTATAGCCAGCCGCGCGGCGGCGTGGTCCGTGTGCGTGCTGGCGGCCTCGACGACACGTCGTGGCTACGACCGACGCGGCACATCTGGACGCGCAGCAAGCAGCCGTGGGTCGCGTTCGCCGAAGGTGATGAGCTATTCGAAGGGCAGCCGAGCGAGTAAGCCGAGTGGCTCAGGCGCTGCACGCCGCGCCGCCGAGCACGCAGAACTTGGCGCAGTGCGGGTGGTTGAGCGGCACCGCGCCCAGCGCGCCGGCGAGGCTCGGCCCGAGATCCCACATCGCGTCATAGGGCAGGAGCGTGCAAGCGGCGACCGTCGGCCGCGCCGCGCCTTTGTGCTTCACGACCATCCGCGAGGTCGCGCACATGACGCTGTCGGGCGATTTGTGGAGGATGCCCCAGCACGCGGTGGTGATCTCGGGCACATCGACCGTCGCGTCCATCTCGGGGAAGATCATCAGCGCGACAGGATCGTCGGCGTCGAGCGCGACGCCGATTTCGGCGAACAGGCGGCGAAAGCCGTCACGCAGCGCCGTCTCGCTCTCGCCCGACAGATAACGGCTCGCGACATTGATTGCGAAGCCATTCCCGGCGAGCCATTTGAGGCCGTCGATCGTCGGCCCCCAGCTGCGCTTGCCACGCTCCAGCTCGTGCACCGCCGCGCCGTAATGGTCGAGCGAGACGCGGATCGTGAGCCGCGCGCCATAGCGCTCGCGCAGCCCCAGCAGCGCGCGCTTCTTATGCTGCATCGGCTTCATCGCGTTGGTCAGCACGATCGCGTCATGGCCGCACGACAACACGTCGTCGAGCATGGCGATGAGGTCGCGGTTCATAAACGGCTCACCGCCGGTAAAGCCAATCAGCTTCGTGCCGAGGCCAAGCGCGGCGATCTCGTCGAGATACGCCGCCACTTCCGCCGAACTCAGATAGGCCAGCCGGTCGTTCTTCGGCGACGACTCGATGTAACAGTTCTGGCAGGTCAGGTTGCAGAGCGTCCCGGTGTTGAACCACAGCGTGTCGAGCGATTTGAGCGCGACCTGCGCGCGCGCTTCGCCCTTTGCGGTGACAAACGGGTCGCGAAACTTGGTGGGATCGAGACGCGGCGGCGCCGCTGCGGAGGCATCGGTCATGTCACGCAGTATAAACCGGCACGATGGCGCGCGCATGAACTCCGAGGGCCAATGGTCTTACCGTCAATCGCGACAAACAAAACTCGCAACAATTTGCTTAGCCTTTGAGTTGTTAAAGTTACCAATCATTAAATTCGTTAAAATCCAAAGTTGTAATTCCTAAACGACGCCACTTGTTTTATAACTTTTACAGTAATAGCGGCAGGAGTCGGCTTATGACTCTGGTGACGGCATTGAAAAATCTGCTGAACGCTCGGCCAGATCACGGGTGGGATCGCGCATGATTTCAACAATCTGCTGCTAGCGATTAACTTCAATCTCGAATCCCTCGCGGAGGAAATGCCGCGGACCGCGACGACCGAGCCGCTGTTCGAGGGGGCGCGGTCGGCGGTCGAGCAGGCGCACGGTCTCATCGGTCATCTGCTGACTTTTGCCCGGCGTCAGCCGCTGCGGCCGACCAGCGTCGATATCAACGAATGCGTGCGGCAGACGCAGCTTATGCTGCGGCGAGCGGTGCCCGCCGGGATCGAGATCGAAACCCGGTTCTCGGACGGGGCCGGGCTGGCGCTCGCCGATCGCAATCAGTTCGAGACGGCGCTCCTGAACCTCGCGCTCAACGCCCGCGACGCGATGCCCGATGGCGGCAGGCTGACGATCGGCACGATGGACGTCACGCTCGACGCCGCCTATGCGGCGTTGCATCCCGGCGCACCGGCGGGACGTTACGTGCTCGTCGCGGTCAGCGACACCGGGTCAGGCATGCCGTCGATTGTCGCGGAACGCGCCTTCGAGCCGTTTTTCACGACCAAGACCGGCGCCGAGCATAGCGGGCTCGGATTGGCTCAGGTTTATGGTTACGCCAAGCAGTCGGGCGGTCACGCTCGGATCACCAGCGAGCCGGGGCGCGGCACCACGGTGCAGCTCTTTCTGCCGCGCTTTGGCGATGCCGCGCCGGCCCCGTCTCGTCGCGCCGGCGCGAACCGCGGGCATGGCGAGACGGTTCTTGTCGTCGAGGATGCGCCGCTGGTGCGCAACGCGGTGGCGAAGATGCTGGCCGATCTCGGCTATCGGCCGGTCATGGCAGCCGGTGCCGAGGACGCACTCGCGCTTATCGAGAGCGCCGGCCCGATCGACCTGCTGCTTGCCGATATGGTGCTGCCTGGCGGGCTTTCCGGCGAGGAGCTGGCGGCAACGGCATTGCGCCTGCGCCCCGGTCTTCCGGTGCTCTACATGTCGGGCTATGCCGAGATCACGCCGCCCGGCGAGGCATTTATCGCCAAGCCATTCACCAAGGCTCAACTGGCTGAGCAGATGCGCGCGGTGTTGCGGAGCGAGGTGGCAGCCGCCTGACTTCTTGCGCAAAACGGGATCGTTGTCGCTCGGCCGGTCGTTCGCTCGTATGGTCATCAGGGCCCCGCCGACACACGGGGCGCCCGGCATAAGCACGCTAACCAGGGAGGCAGGGATGGACGACCACGTCTACCGCGTCATTCAAATCGTCGGCTCGTCGGACAAAAGCATCGACGACGCGATCCGCATCGCCGTTTCTCGCGCGTCGAAGACGTTGCGCGAGCTGCGCTGGTTCGAGGTCGTCGAGACGCGCGGCCACATCGCCGACGGCAAGGTCAGCCATTTCCAGGTAACGCTCAAGGTCGGCTTCACCCTCGAAGGGGCTTGAGCATATGGCGAAGGCCTATCTCGCGGTCCGCGCCGAGGTGCCGGAGGCGGATCGCGTGAAATTCGACCACTGGTACGAGACCGACCATCTGCCCTGGGCGCGGCGTGTCTTTAAGGCGCGTCGCGCCTGGCGCTGCTGGAGCAGTGGCGACCCGGGCGTGCATGTCGCGTTCTATGAGTTCGACTCGATCGAGGCCGCGGAGGCTGTCTCAAAATCCGACGCGATCAAGCCGCTCGTCGAGGATTTCGACCGGGTCTGGCAGGGCCGCGTGACCCGCCGCCGCGCGGTCCTCGACGTGGTGCAGGAGATCGAAGCCTGACCCACGTTTCAGTCGTCACCGGCTGCGGATAAGTGGGTATCGGCTTTCGCTGCAACGACATAAGCTCCCCTCAAATTTGAGGGGAGCACGCTCGTCATGAGCCTCAACGGCGTTGTCAATATCGAAGACCTGCATCAGCTCGCCAAGAAGCGGCTGCCAAAAATTGCCTTCGACTTTATCGAGGGCGGCGTCGAAGACGAGCGCGCGCTCGAAACCAACCGGGCCGCGTTCCATAAGCATCAGCTGCTGTCGCGTTACCTGGTCGATGTGTCGAAACGCGACCAGTCGCAGACGGTCTTCGGCCGCAAGTTCAACTCGCCCTTTGGCATCTCGCCGACCGGCACGGCGGGCTTGTTCCGCCGCGGCGCCGATCTGATGCTCGCCGAGGCGGCGCGCGACGCCAACGTCCCTTACATCATGTCGGGCGGCAGCAACCACTCGATGGAAGCCGCCGCGAAGGTCGCGCCGCACCACACCTGGTATCAGCTTTACGCGGCGCGCGACAAATCGATCTCCGAGGACCTCGTTCGCCGCGCCGCCGATTGCGGCCTTGAAACGCTGGTGCTGACGGTCGATGTGCCGGTGCGGCCGCGCCGCGAGCGCAACATCCGCAATGGCTTTGCGGCGATCCGCGGCACCTGGCTCAAGGCGGCGCTGAGCCTCAAGCCGGCTGTCCTCGCCGAGGCGATGCAGCATCCCGGCTGGATTTGGGAATATGTTCGCCACGGCGGCACGCCTAGCATGGACAACTGGACGCGTTACGCGCCGCCGGGCTCCAATGTCGACCAGGTCATCGACATGTGGAACGCCAACACCCCGGCGCATTCGCAGACCTGGAAGGAGCTCGAGACCTATCGCAAGCTCTTCCCACGCAACATCGTCGTCAAAGGGTTGATGAACCCGGCCGACGCGACCCGCGCCGCCGATATCGGCTGCGAGGGTGTGCTGGTCTCGAACCATGGCGGCCGCCAGCTCGACCAGGCGCCGGGCTCACTGGATGTGCTGCCGGCGATGAAGGCCGCGGTCGGCGACCGCATGACGCTGCTGCTCGACAGCGGCGTGCGGCGCGGCGCCGACATCCTGATCGCGCTGTGCCTCGGCGCGAAGATGTGCACCTTCGGCCGGCCGACGCTTTACGGCGCGGTCGCCGGCGGGCTCGATGGCGTGAGGCTCGCGATCGACATCTTCCGCACCGAAATCGATCTGGTCATGGGGCAGATCGGCTGTCCCAGCCTTGACCAGCTCGGCCCCGATTTCCTCTGGCAGGACGATTACGGCCGGAATCGCTAACGCTGCCGGCGCAGGAAATCGATAAACGTCGCCGCGAGCAGCCCTTCCTTCGCGTCCCAATCGGCGAAGGCCTCGTCGAGCGTCGCCGCGTCGGCGGTGACGACCTCACGGTATTCGGCGTTCGGCAGCAGCCGGTGCGCCGCGAAGCCCGCGGGCGGCGGATGCACCGGGTCCTTGCCGGGGCAGATACAGGCCGGCATCGTCAGCGAGCGCAGCTCCGCCGGGGTGAGGCCGATGACCGGATGCTCGGCGCCGGCGTTGAAAGCGGCGCGCCAGCGCTCCATGCGGCTAATGAAATCGGTTGGGCTCATCGCCATCAGCGCGTCGCGGCTCGCCGGGTTGTAGCCGATCACTTCCTTCCAATGGTCGAGCTGGCATACCGCTTCCATGCCGCCCGCCTTCGCCGCCTCGATATGAGAAGTGTAGTACTGGTTGGCGAGATGCACTGCGGCGTGCTGACCGCCCGTCACCCGCCAAAGCAGCAGGCCGCGCACCGCCTCGGGATGGTTCAGCGCCAGGATCAGCGCCAGCCGGCATCCCGACGAGCTGCCGCCGATATAGGCCGGAAGCGCATCGAGCTTGCCGAGCAGCTCGTACAGATCCTCGGCCCATTCGTCGTTTTCCGACTCTCCGGTGATCGCGATGCTCGACGAGCCGCAATTGCGCCGGTCGTAGATCACCACGCGATACCCGGCCTCGGCGATCTTTTGCGCCAGCGATTTGAGCGATACGCCCGCCCGCCGGCCACCCGGCTGCAGCGCGATAAACGGCCCGCGCTCGCCGAGGATTTCGTAATTGATGTCGATGCCGCGGATTTGCGTGACGGGCATGGGCTTCTCCCTGATCGCGATTTCTCTTGTCGCGATGATAGCGGATCGGCGAGCGGTGCTCTACTCGGCCGGAGCGCGCCGCACCTCCGCCAAAGCGGGCTGCAGCTGTCGACCTGTCGTGAGCTGGCTGTCGATCTCCTCGATCGAGCGGTCCTTGGTCTCGATCCCGAACAGGAACGCGATCCCCGACAGAAACGACCACACCGCGAGGAACAGCATCGCCGGCACGATGAAATCGAGCGAAGCCTTGGGGCTGACAAAGTTCGACTGACCGCAGATCAGCGCCAGGCCTAACGGCCCGATCACCTTGCCGAGATTGCCAAGCCCGTAGCCGAACCCCATACCGCTAGCACGCAAGCCTGCCGGCCAGATCTCGGCCGAATATGGCCCGATGATCGCGTAGGCGCCGTCGCCGAAGAAGCGCTGGACCATCACCAATAGCCAGAACACCGACACGCCGCCGATCATGCCGTCATAATAGAAGCCGGCGAGCGACATGAAGATGCCGCCGCCCATGCCGACGATGAACCCGGCCGGACGCCGGCCGATCGCATCGCTGGCGTAGGAGCAGACCAGACGGCCGAAAAACCCGGCGACGCCGACCCAGATCATCAGCTCGGCGGCTTCGGCCGGTGTGATCTTGAGGATCAGCACCAAGAGCGTCGTCGCCCACATCAGAAGGCCAATGCCGCTCGTCTGGCTGAGGCTCGTCAGCACCCCGACGATCATGCTGCGCGGGTATTTGAACAGCTCGACCCACGGCGTGTGCGGCACCTCCTCGATCGTTTCTGGCAGCGCGACTTCCTTGGGATCGACCATCAGCGCCCAGGCAACCGATTGGCGCGCCTCGGCGATGCGTCCCTTGCGGATCAGCCAGCGTGGCGACTCCGGGACCCAGGCGCGGATCAGCAGCGTGATCAGCGCTGGCAGCAGACCAATCGCGAAGAGGCCGCGCCAGCCGAAGACCGGCGCGAGGAACGCGCCGAGAAATGCGCCGCCGATATTGCCGAGCGGCAGGCATGACGTGACCAGCCCGCCGACCCAGCCGCGCTTGTAGGTCGGGATGAATTCCTGCACCAACGGGAGGTCGACCGTGAACAGGCCCGAGACCCCAAACCCGACAAGGAAGCGGCAGAAGGTCAGATAGATCCAGCCGCCGTTGTCCGGGGTCAGGGCCATCAATCCGGTCGGGATCGAGAAATTGAGCGCGGTCAGGATGAACACCTTGCGGCGTCCGACCTTGTCGGCCATCCAGCCCCAGAAGAACGCGCCGGGCACCGCGCCGAGCCCTGCCGACAGCAGCACCATCGCCGACTGTCCAAAGGTCAGCTTCCACGGCCCGACGATGAACGCCAGCACATAGCCGATCAGGTAGAAATCAAAGAAATCGAGCATGTCGCCAAGGATCGCGGCGACGATGATCTTCCACTGATTGATCGTCAGCCGCGTCTGGCGGTCGATCATCTCCAACATGCGTGTCCTCCAGGTGCCGTGGTTCGCGGGTATGCCCGCTTGTGTTCTTGAGACGCGCTTCCGGCCCTGTCCGCATGTTCTTGGTTGGCCCGGACGATAGCGCAAACCGGCGGATTGGCAAATCGCCGGCGAAGCGGTGTAAAGTCGCCGCCGGAGGGGCTAACGCGGCACGCGAGCTCAAGGACAAGTCGCAAGGGAGAGAAGAATGAAGCTGTTGTATTTCGATGATTGGAAGCTCGGCGTGCTAAAGGGTGACGCCGTCGTCGACGTCACCGCCGAGGTCAAGGGCATCGCCCATACCGGCCCGGGCGACCTGATGAACAGCCTGATCGAGCAGTGGGGCAGCTACAAGGCGCGGCTCGAGGCCGCCGTCGCCAAGGGCAGCGGCGTGCCGGTGTCGAGCGTGCGCATCCGACCGCCGGTTCCGGGCCCGCGCACGATCGACTGCATGGCGGTCAACTACATGGAAGATGGCACGCGCAGTGCGCCAGCGCCGATCAACGCGTTCCACAAATCGCCGAGCGCGATCATCGGCCAGGGCGACACGATGGTGCTGCCGGACGTGCCGGCCGCGATCTTCGAGGGCGAGGCCGAGATGGCCGCGGTCATCGGCAAGAAGTGCTCGAACGTCAGCGAGGCACAGGCGCTCAGCTACGTCTTCGGCTACATGAACTTCATCGACGGCTCCGCGCGCGGCCTGCCGCCTCCGGGCAACGTGTTCTTCCAGATGAAGAGCCGCGACACCTTCGCGCCGATCGGGCCCTATCTCGTCACCGCCGACGAGGTCAAGAACCCGCAGAAGCTGCAGATCAAGCTGTGGAACAACGGCGTCATTCAGCAGAACTTCAACACCGACGACATGGGCCACAACATCGCCAAGTCGATCGCCTGGCTGTCGTCGATCCACACGCTGCTGCCCGGCGACATCGTCGCTACCGGCACCAACCATCGCGGGCTCAACCCGTTCATGGACGGCGACACGATCGAGCTCGAGACCGAAGGCCTCGGCCGGCTGAAGTTCGGCATCAAGGACGAGTTCAAGCGCACCTGGGCGCGCAAGACCCGCCTGCAATGTCACGAAGAAGCGGCGCAGAAGACCCCGGGCAACTACCCGGATTTCACCCCGCAGCTCTCCGGCAAATACGCAAAGTAGCCTGAGGTAATCCCCTCTCCCCGCTTGAGCGGGGAGAGGGCGCCTCGCCACGAGGCTTTATCAGCCTAAAGAGTCCCGGCCCCAACTTTTAGGTGCGAGGGATCTGGAATGTCGGCGCCCCGCTTGCCCGTGCTTGGATCGCTGGCGCTGATCGGCGTCATCGCTGCCCTCAGCGCGGCTGCGTTTGCCTATACCGTAGGATGGTTTTCGCCCGAGCGTCTCACGCCGGACAAACTGGTGGCCGCATTTGCACCGCCCGGCGGCCCGTCGCTCGGGCATCGCCGAAACCACGCGAAGGGCATTTGCTTCACCGGCGAGTTTGACGCCAACGGTGCGGGGTCGGAGCTGTCGCGCGCCGAAGTTTTCGTAAAGGGACAATATCCCGTCGTCGGGCGCTTCAATCTCGGTACCGCGGATGCCAACGCGCCGGACGCGACAGTCCGCGTACGCGGGCTCGGAATACGAATATCGACGCCCGACGGCCAGGAATGGCGCAGCGCCATGATCGATGCCCCGGTCTTTGCGGTCTCGACGCCGCAGGGCTTCTATGAGCTGCTGCTCGCGGCTCCGAGCAAAGACCCGGATGCGATGCCAAAATTTATAGCGGCGCATCCGGAATTCTTGGCATTTGCGGGGTGGGCGAAAACCGCGCCTTGGACCGGCAGTTACGCGCAAGACCGCTTCAATGGCCTCAACGCCTTCATGTTTGTGGACAAAACCGGCGCGGAGCACGCGGTGCGCTGGTCGCTGCTGCCGACCGCGCCGCTTGCCCCTGTTACTCCCGACGACCTCGCCAAACGCGGCCCGGATTTTCTCGAGCAGGAGATCGCTCAGCGCGTCGCCAGTGGCCCCCAGCGCTGGACGATGGCCGTGACGGTGGCCAATGCGGGTGATCCGACCGCCGATCCGACGAAGGCCTGGCCGGCCGATCGCCGTACTGTCGAGGTCGGCACGCTTGTCGTGCAGAAGATCGAGGTCGAGCAGGACGGCCCGTGCCGCGACGTCAACTTCGACCCGACGATTTTGCCGGACGGGATCAACGTGTCCGATGATCCGTTTCCCGCCGCACGGTCATCCGCCTACAGGGTGTCGTATGATCTCCGCACGGGGGAATCGAAGGACTATCCTCGAACGGAAACGGGCGCCAAGCCATGACCGCCGCCGGCTCTCGTTTTACGCTGCTTCAGCGCGCGCTGCACTGGTTCATGGCCATCTGCATCGTATCGATGCTGTTTATCGGGGTCGGCATGGTGTCGACGGTCATGCCCAAATACTTGCCCCTCCTCGCGATCCACAAATCGCTCGGCATCAGCATTTTTGTCCTCGCGGTAATCCGGCTCGCGGTGCGCCTGTGCTACGGTGCGCCGTCGCTCCCGGCCGACCTGCCCGAGCCGATGAAGCTCGCGGCGCACCTGACGCATTACGCCTTTTACGGTCTCATGCTGGCCATGCCGCTGATCGGATGGGGCATGCTTTCGGCCGGCGGCTATCCGGTCGTTGTGTTCGGCGGCCTGCACCTTCCCGCGATCCTGCCGCAAAGCGACAGGCTTCATACCTGGCTTTGGAACGCGCATTTCTATTTGGCTTTCGCGTTTTTCGGTCTGGTGCTGATGCATCTCGCGGCGGCATTGATTCATGCCCTGATCCGACGTGACGGTGTCTTTCAGACGATGGCGTCGATCGGGCCTCAACAGAACGGCTGACAGCGATCGCGAGCCCTCCGGGTCTATGAAAAAACTCCGTTCCGACATCACCCGCGACGGGCTGCACCGCACCCCACATCGCGCCTTTATGCGCGCGATGGGGCTCGACGACGCGGCGATCCAGAAGCCGATGATCGGCGTCGTCTCGATGAAGGGCGAGCAGACGCCGTGTAACATGACGCACGGCTTTCAGGTGGACGCCGCCAAGGAAGGCATCGCCGAGGCCGGCGGCACGCCGCGCGAGTTCACGACGATCTCGGTCTCAGACGGGATCAGCATGAACCACGAGGGCATGAAGTTCTCGCTGGTGTCGCGTGAGCTGATCGCGGATTCGATCGAGGCGGTGGTGCACGGCCTCGCCTATGACGGGCTCGTCGGCTTTGGCGGCTGTGACAAGACCTTGCCAGGCGTGATGATGGGCATGGTGCGCTGCAACGTGCCGTCGGTGTTCATTTATGGCGGTGCCGCGCTCCCCGGCCGCTTCAACGGCAAGGACGTCACCATCCTCGATTCCTACGAGGCGATCGGCGCGGTGCTGACCGGCGAGATGGACGAGGCCGAACTCGCCAAGTTGGAGCGCGCCTGCCTGCCCTCCGTCGGTGCCTGCGCCGGCCAGTTCACCGCCAACACGATGGGCATGGTGTCGGAGGCCCTCGGCCTTTCGATGCCGAACGTTTCGATGATCCCCGGCGTCTACAGCGAGCGCGCCGGCCATGCGCGTCGCGCCGGCGAGATCGTCATGCGCGCGGTGCTCGGCAACGGGCCGCGGCCGCGCGACATCGTCACCAAGAAGGCGTTGGAGAATGCCTGCGCCATCGTCGCCGCGACCGGCGGCTCGACCAACGCGGCGCTGCACATCCCGGCCATCGCGCACGAGGCCGGCATCGCTTTCGACATGGACGACGTCGCCGAGGTTTTCGCGCGCACCCCGCTGATCGCCGACCTGCGACCGGGCGGACGGTTTACCGCGAAGGATGTGCACGAGATTGGCGGCACCGCGGTCATCATCCGGTCCCTCGTCGAGCAGGGCGCGATCGATGGCTCATGCCTGACGGTGAGCGGCGAAACGCTATCGCAGGTCTACGGCTCAGCGGCTTCGCCCGACGGCGCGGTGGTGCGCGAGGCCGGCAAACCCATTGCTCTCGACGGCGGTGTCGCGGTGCTGAAGGGCAATCTCTGTCCCGATGGCGCGCTGATCAAAGTGGCCGGGCTCAAGACGCTGGTGCATGAAGGGCCGGCTCGTGTCTTCGAAAGCGAACAGGATTGCGCCCGCGCGGTCGAGGCGCGCGACTATCGCGATGGTGACGTGCTGATCATCCGCAACGAGGGTCCGGTCGGCGGGCCGGGGATGCAGGAAATGCTCGGTGTAACGGCGCTGATCTACGGCCAGAAGATGGGCGAAAAGGTCGCGCTCGTGACCGACGGGCGTTTCTCGGGTGCGACGCGCGGCATCTGCGTCGGCTACGTCGCGCCGGAGGCGGCGATCGGCGGGCCGCTGGCGTTGGTGCGCGACGGCGACAAGATACGCATCGATTGCACCGCGCGGCGCATGGATCTGTTGATCCCGGAAGACGAAATTGCTCACCGTCGCGCGGCCTGGAAACCGACGCCGCCGCGGCACAAGGCTGGGCTTCTCGCCAAATACGCCGCGCAGGTCGGCCAGGCCAACAAGGGCGCCGTCACCCATGCGGGTGGCGCCGAATGGCCGTGGTTCGACCACTGAGGGCACGGGCTGCTCGCCGTAAAGTGACGCGCCCCGTGTAGTTGCAAATCTTATGATAGGGTCGCATGACCGATCGCCCGTCGCGATCGGAATGGGGAGGAGTAGCACCTGTGGATGACGCCATCGAAAAATCCTGCATGCGCAAAATCTACCTGCGCCTGCTGCCCTTCGCGGTGATTTGCTATCTGCTGGCCTATATCGATCGCATCAACGCGAGCTTCGCGGCGCTGACCATGCGCGGCGATCTCAAGCTGACGGCCGCCGATTACGGCTTTGCGGTCGGCACCTTCTACTGGGGCTATTTCATCTTCGAGGTGCCAAGCAACGTCGTGCTCGAAAAGGTCGGCGCCCGGCTGTGGATCGCCCGGATCATGATCACCTGGGGCATCTTCGCCGGGCTAACCGCGACGGTCGGTGACTTCGCGCAGTGGACCGGCATCTCCAACACGATGTCGCTCACCATCGTCAGGTTCCTGCTGGGCGCCGCCGAGGCCGGCTTCTTCCCTGGGATCGTTCTCTATTTCACCTATTGGTTCCCGACCTATCATCACGCCCGGATCGTGTCGGGCTTCCTGGTCGGTCTGCCGATCGCGGTCGCGGCCGGTGCGCCCGTCTCCACCGCGCTGCTCGGCCTTAATGGTCTCTGGGGCCTCTCCGGCTGGCAGATCATGTATATCGCCGAGGGCGTGCCGACCGTGATCCTCGGTCTCGTCACCTTCCTGGTGCTCACCGACAAGCCCGCCCAGGCGAGGTTCCTGACCGACGCGGAAAAGACCTGGCTCAGCGCCAAGCTCGCGTCCGAGCGCGCGGCCAAGGAGGCTGTCAAGAAATTCGGCTTCCTCGAGAGCATGTACAATCCCAAGGTTCTACTGCTGGCGCTCAACTATTTCGGCATTGTCGTCGCCAGCCTCGGCATCCTCTTTTTCGTGCCGCAGATGATCAAGGACATCGGCGTCACCAACAACATGACCGTCGGCTGGCTGACGATGATCCCCTACATCAGCGGCGGCATCGGTCTGGTTGGCTGGGGTATGGTCTCCGACCGGATGAATGAGCGGCGCTGGAACTTGCTCGCCGCCTGCGTTGTGTCGACGATCGGCCTCGTGATCACCGGCCTGACCGTCGGTACGTGGTGGTCGATTGCCGGGCTGTGCATCTCGACCTTCGGCTTCTACGGCTCGAAGGGGCCGTTCTGGTCGATGCCGCCGATGTTCCTCACCGGCACCGCAGCCGCGGCCTCGATCGCCTGGATCAACTCGATCGGCAATCTCGGCGGGTTTTTTGGGCCGTGGTATGTCGGCGTGCTGAAGGACTGGACCGGCAATTACGCGGGCGGCATTTACGGTCTCGCCTTCCTCTGCGTGATCTCGGCGGTGGTCTGCGCGCTGTTCCTCGAAATCCCGAACCCGGTCGCGAAGGCAGTGGCGGAAGTGCCGGCGACAGCGTAGGCGCCGCCTAGGAGCGGACGCCCTCCGGCAGCGCGAGCAGTGTTTCGGGTTGCAGGGGGTCGCCCGCGCCCTTCAGGTATTTGCTGCCGTATTTGCTGACCGCGATGACGACCGGGAGCACGCGCCCGCCGACCTTGATATAAAAGCTCCAGCGGCCGGCTTCGATCGCCTCGATGGCTTTGTCCTGGCTGATCCGCCAGCGGGCGCCATCCGGATTGACCCCGCCAAAGCCGAGAAGCCGCCGGTCGTGGTTCACCAGGACCGAGCGCATGACGCAGGTGACGCAGTATTGCCCGCGTATCGTTGATCGTACCGCTGTTCGCACCGTCGACCGTCCCCCAACGCCAACACTACGAATCTACCAGAAGCAGCGGCAATCCGGGAGCGGTGAACGCGGCACGTTACTCCGCTGCTTGCGGCAGCTTCGGGCCGCGTACATCGACGAGCGCCTCTTCGTAAAGCTCGACCCAGTCACGGTCGGCCGGCGCGATGATCTCGCCGGAGCGCACCAAAGTCGCCTTTTCCGGGTCGTCGACCAGCGGAGGCACGGTGCCGTGCTCCTTGAGCGCCCAGGCCGCTTCGTAGAGCCGGCGGCGGGT